>DATDCH010000202.1:0-6659 GCA_036524455.1 Kofleriaceae bacterium
ACTTGCGAATGATGGGCGCCGGCAGTGTCATGGCATTTCAGGTGGTGATGTTGGCTGCGCGAGGCGCAACTCGATACTCCGCGCGTCATGTCGAGATCGAGATCGTTTGTCTACGTACTGCCACTCGCGTTCGTCCTGCTGCATAGCGGACCTGCGAGCGGCGACACGTTGCTTCCTGCGCTCGACCGGTCGACCGTTCGCGTGTTCGCGATCGGCAGCGTCGGCGTCGAGGACGTCGCGCTGCACCAGCGCACGCTGCGTGTCGCGTCGACGCGCGCTGGTCATGGCACCGGCTTCATCGTCGGCCCCGGCATGGTGATCACTGCGGCGCACGTGGTCGACGATGCGCGCAACATCGTCGTTCGACTTCCCGAATCGGGTGGCTTCTTCGCAGCGCGCGTCGCGTACATCGACAAGGAAGCGGACATCAGCGTGCTCGCTTTCGACGCAGACCGCGAGACGAGCGCACTCGCACCCCTGGTGTTCGCAAAGGATCGAGGCCCGCGTGTACGCGACGCCGTGTTTGCTGTCGGCTACCCCGTCGACGCGACTCGCAAGTCACCACAATCGGCGCGCGGCATCATCGCCGGGCGTCTCGACGACGGAACCATTCAGCTCGACATGACGCTGAACGGCGGCAACTCGGGTGGACCGTTGATCAACCAGGACGATTTCGTCATCGGCATGGTGGTCGCGCGTGGCGCGGTCGAGAAGGGCATCCAAGGCATCGGCTACGCGGTGCAAGTCGAACGGCTCATCGCGGCGCTCGCCGAAGCGCAGCGACGCCTCGCGAAGGGCCAAGTACCACCACTCGCAAAGACCGCGAACCAGAGTGCCGTCGTCGTCGACGAGATGGTGCAGCACGGTGCGCTGCGAGAAGTGAGAGCCGCCGCGGATGTCGCCGGTGGCCTGCGCGTCGCAAACGTCGAACGCGCGCTGAGCTCGTTGCTCGCGCGTCTCGAGGATCCGGATCTACTCGTGTTCGTGGCCGCCTCGATGTGGAACGCCGCACTCGCGATCGAGCTCAGCGACCTGCGCGAGCTGCATGAGGTAGGCATCCACGCAGCCGACGCAGCTCCGCTCGCTCACCGCTTACGCGCGTCCGCGGCGCGTGCATGTGGTGAAGCCGTTCGTCGTGACGCGACAGTCCGCCAGCGGTCGGCGTTCGTCGATCTCGCGCTCTACAACACCGGCGCGCCCGCGCTCGCTGGTGAACGAGTCCAGCCGAGCACGGTGGTCGGCGTGGACGTAGCTGCTCCGCCCCGCAGGCGGGCGGAGTTCTCGCTCCGAGGCGGCCCGCTGGCGCGCTGGAACCCGAACACTGCATCGGTTGGGCTTGGATTCGGGCTTTCGACCGACGTGCGCTGGACGTCGGGGCGCATCTTCGGGTTCGTCGGAGCAACCTTTGCCGAGGTGTCGGTCGACGTCGAGCTCTATCAGGTCAACCATTCGATTCTGGCGAGCGACCTCGGGGTCGGCGCCAAGTTCGGCGCGCGGGGCCAGGTCGAGCTCGCCGCTTCCATCGGTGCTGCGCTGTACACGACCGATTCCATGTCGTCGATCGAGAGCGTCACTGACACTGAGTTGACGGGAAGGCTCGGCCTCGATTATCGGCTCGCGTGGCTCCGGCTCGGCACCGGGGCACGCGTGTTCGAGGGGCCCACGTTCTGGTTGGAACCGATCAACGTCGGATTCACGTTCTGACGGAGGCGGCTGGACGCACTAGACTTGGAGCATGAGGCTGCACGTCGCCGCGATCGCACTGCTTGCGTGCGGCGAGCCGCGCGCGGGGTGGGGCCGTGTCGTTTCTAGTCCGCGTCCGGCGCCCGTCACCATCGGTGATAGATTCTGATGATGGGGCTGCTGCGGCTGAGCCTGGCTTGGGTCGTGCTCGCGGGCTGCTATGCGCCGGAGTTTCCGCTCGGCGCGCCGTGCACGACGGACTCGGATTGCCCGGCTTCGCAGCACTGCGTCGCGGGGTATTGCGGCGGCAGCGAGGTGGCCGACGACGCGTCCAGCGATGACGCCGACGGCGAAGTGTCGATCGACGATCCCGACGGCGATGGCATTGCCGGCGCCGAGGACAACTGCCCCGACGTCGCGAATGCCGACCAAGCCAACGAGGACGCCGACAAGTGGGGCGACGTTTGCGACCCGTGCCCGATCGAGGCGAACGACACGCCCAGCGATCCCGACGGCGACGGCGTCGCGGACGGTTGCGATCCGTCGCCGATGACCCCCGGCGACCAGATCGTCTTGTTCGAAGGCTTTCACGCTGCACCGCCATCGACCTGGATCATCGGCGGTGCGGTCATCGTCGGTGATGACATCAGGATGGTCGCCACCGGAACCAATCACACGTTCATGTCGCCCCCGCTAGACGCGCCGACGAACGTCACGCTCATGACACGCGTGATCATCGAGGAAACTACCGGCAACAACGACGCCGACTTCGGGCTGGCGGTTCCTTACAATCCGGCGAACGACGACAGCGTTCGCTGCGAGCTGTATTCGCCCGATGCAACGCAAACTGCGAATCGCGACCTGTCGATCTGGGATTCGATGCGCGACGTCGAGGTCGGAAGCCGGCAGTTCGCCTGGGTCACGGGAACACCGTACCTCCTCAGCCTACGGCGCACGGGCAACGATTACGCGTGTCGCGTGTCGGAGCCTGCAGCCGCGCCGGTCACCACATCGGGCAACACGCCATCGATGCCCGCGCAGCCAAAGCTCGCGCTTCGCGCATATGCAGCGTCGACGCTGATCTCGTACGTGTTGATCGTCCAAAGTCCGTGAGTCGCTCGGCGCTCGATCGCGATTTGCCGTGTCGTGTGAACTAAGTGCCATCGAACCATGGTCACTGCACACACGACGTTGCAGTGAGGCCAAGGTGTCGTGGCTGCGCAGATCGCGCTAGACGATTGCGCTGTACTCGTCGCGCGGCTGCAGGCAAGTTCGCCGCCAATGAAGCGCATAGCCTGTGTCGTGATCGCGATCTTGACGACCAGTGGCGTGGCCGCCGCCGAAGGCGAGAAAGTGACGCTGTCGTGGTCGCCGATCCACCTCGTGTTGCCGGTCGTCGAGGTCGAGGTCGAATACAACCTCGCGCCGAACCTGGGTGCCGGGCTCATCCTCGGTGCCGGCCGCGTCACCAGCACCGACGGCACGGTTACCGCGACCGCATACGAGGTCGGCGGGCAGTTCAACTACTACTTCATGCGTCCGTTCAGCGGCCTGCACGGCGGCGTCGAAGCTGTGTACCTGACGGTCGGCGACGTCGAGCAAGACAGCAGCGTCACGGCAAACGGCCTCACGGTCGGGCCGTACGTCGGTTACAAGGTGCAGACCGCGATCGGCTTCGCGTTCATCGCGCAGCTCGGCGTCCAGTACCTAGCGGTCAAGGCCGAGAGCTCGACGGCGATGGCGAGCCAGAAGGAGCTCGCGCCGCTGCTCAACCTCAATATCGGCTGGTCGTTCTAGACGATCAGGCACGCGTCGCCGAGCTCGTGGCTCGACAGGCCGTGTTGCGCGGCGAGCTCGATCGCGCGCGTGAGCCGGTCGCGCGGCGCGAACGCGCTGAGCAGATCGAAGTGACTCTCGCCCGGCGCGTGCAGCCCACTGACGATGCCGTCGACGACGCACAGCTTGTAGTCGCCGTCGAGGCGGAGCGTCGCGACGCCCGAGCCGGCGTGAAACGCGCCGATGCTGGGGTGCGCGGCCGCTTCGAGCGCGCGCACGACGGTCGTGCCGATCGCGATCACGCGGCCGCCGCGCGCCTTGGTCTCGGCGACCAGCTCGACGGTGCGGCGCGGGATCTCGTAGCGCTCGGGCCACGGCAACGCGCGATCGAGCGCGTCGTCGCCGGTCGATGACAGCCCGGCGGCGTGCGTGAGCGTCGCGAGCTCGATGCCGGCGCGGCGCAGGCCGAGCAGCACGTCCCACGTCAGCGGCCGACCCGCCGAAGGCATCTCCGCCGCCCACGGCCGGCTCGCGTAGGCGGTCTGCACCGCGTAGAGCGGCATCTGCTCTGGCCGATGCGCGTACTGCACCGGCTTGCCACTCGCGTAGAGTGCTTGCCATAGCACGTCACCTGATTCGCGTGCGATCAGCTCGACACGACGCCCGGCCGTGGCGACCACACGCGCGTGCAGACCTCCGAGCGAGATGATGTCGCCTGCCGCGAGCGCCGGCGGGGTGGCGCGATGCTCGGTGCGCGTGCGGTGATCACCCGCGCCGAGCAACACGCCGTAGAGTCGGTTGCCGTCGACAGGCGCCGACAGCCGCAACTCGAAGACCTCGCCGCGCTCGGTGCGACCGAACAGCGACGCCGGCAATGTGGCCGCGTCGTTGACGACGACGAGATCTCCCGCACGCAGCAACGTGGTCAGGTTTGCGAACTTCGTGATCGAGATGCCGCTGGCGTTGCGATCGATCACGACCAGCCGCACCGCGTGACGCGAGACCTCGTCCGTACGCAGGCTCGGCGTCGAGCCGCCCGCAGAGCGTGCTTCCTCGACGGGCGCGAGGCTCGCGTAACGGCGGTATGCCCGCGTCATCATGACGCCGCCTTCCAGCTCGGCACGCTGAGCCGCGCGCCACTTGGTGCCGCCGCAGCGTTCTCGATCATCGCGACGATCTGCGCGGCGACGTCGGCCGGTCGCTGCAGCGATGCCGGATCCGCGTCGGGGATCGCGTCGGCGTGCATCTTCGTGTCCATCTCGCCCGGATCGATCGCGAGCACGCGCACGCCGGTGTCGGCGAGCTCGGCGGCGAGCACGCGACTCAGCTGATCTTGTGCAGCCTTGGAGATGCCGTACGCGCCCCAACGCGGATACGCCTCGACGGCGGCATCCGAGCTGATGTGCACGAGCGTGCCGCCACCGCGCAGCGCCATCGCACCCGCGAGGATCTTCGTGAGCCGGAACGGGCCGACGAGGTTCGTCTCGAGCACGGCGGCGAGGTCTTCGCATTCGGTATCGAGCAGCAGGCGCAGCGGCACCGGGCCGAGCGTGCTGGCGTTGTGTATCGCGATGCCGATCTCGCCGACGAGCCCTTGGGCTTGGCCGGCGATCTTGTGCACCGCCTCTTTGTTGCTGACATCGGCGACGATCGCGTGCGCGGTGCCACCACGGGCGCGAATCGTCGCGACGGCGTCCGCAAGTGGACCTGCGTCGCGCGCCACCATCGCCACCCGCGCGCCCTTGGCGGCGAGCGCTTCGGCGAGGGCTCGACCGAGTCCTCTGCTTGCACCCGTGACCAGAACGCCGGTTCCTTGCATGTTCATGACGATCCTCCTGGTAACCACTCCTACGCACCTCCCGCTAATCTGTCACCGGGTGCGCTAATATATTGGCAGGAGGTCAGCCGTTGAGCGGAGAACACGATCACCTCGCAGACAACATCAAAGCGTTACGCGAGACGCGGGGATTGTCGCAGCAGCAGATCGCGAAAGCGGCCGGCATTCCGCGCGCGACGTGGACGCATCTCGAGTCGGGCGGCGCGAACCCGACACTCACGGTGTTGATCAAGGTCGCGAACGCGTTGCAGGTGCGGCTCGACGAATTGCTCGCACCGCCGCGCCAGCCCGCGCGGTTTCTGAAAGCAACCGAGCTGCCCACCCGCACGAAGGGCCAGGTCGCGATTCGCAAGCTGTTGCCCGAGCCGCTGCCAGGGCTCGATCTCGAGCGCATGGTGCTGCCGCCCGGCGCGCGCATGGCCGGCGTGCCGCATACGCCGGGCACGCGCGAGTACCTGACGTGCGAACGCGGCACCGTCGAGCTCGCGGTCGCCGGCGAGAAATACACGCTGCTCGAAGGCGACGTCGTCAGCTTCCGCGGCGATCAGCGCCACGCGTATCACAACCCGGGCAACGCGACGTCGGTCGCGTACTCGGCGATCGCGTTCGCGCCGGTCTCGGGTTAGACGTTCGCGAACAAGTGCAACGCAGCCGCGCGTAACCGATCGGGTGCGGGGATACCGAGCACGTCGCGCTCCGCGGCGGAGAGACCGAAGTCACAGCTCGTCGCGATCACGCGCGCGATTGCTTGCTGTCGCGCAGACGCCACAGCGTTGCGCTCACGCCACCCTAACCGGCGCTCGAACCACGGCGCGAGTTGATGCGCGAGCGCCGCATGACGCGCTTCATCGATCGCGATCGCGCCGAACACCGCACGCACATCGGGATCCGTCGCCGCGCGTGCTTGGCATGCGGCAACGAGCGCGCCGAATGTCTCGCCGACCTGCCCTTCGATCGCATTCTCGGTCGCGAGGCCCGCGAGCGTGGGTTCGGATGTGGCTGCGATCACCGGCGCCTCGACACGACCGCCGTGCTTGCGTGCGAGCGTGCCCATCGCACGAGCGTGTGACAGCTCGTCGGCAATCGCGCGCCTCGCTGCAGCGATCAGCTTCGCCGGTGCTTCGAAGCGCGCAAGCGCACGCACGAGCCGCGCAAACGCTGTGACCGATGCCGCTTCGAGCATCGCGATGTTCGCGAGCCACGCGCCGACGCCGCTGCGTCTACGAGGCGGGCACAAGCCGTCGGGCCTGCGTCCGGCGCCGCACTCGATCGGCTCGATATACGTGACGTCGAGCATTGCACCCTCGACGTCTGCGGCCGTGATCACGCACTTCGGGATCGCCACACCTGGTTCGAGCTCGAG
>DATDCH010000203.1:0-5472 GCA_036524455.1 Kofleriaceae bacterium
GACGAAGCCGCCCGCGCTCGGCGCGCCGCTACCGTTCGCGCCGCCCGCGGTGAAGCAGCTCGCGCTCGACAACGGCGTGCGCTTGCTCGTGCTCGAGAATCCTCGGCTGCCGCTCGTCGCGATCTCGGTCGTGCACGGCGGGGCCGGCAGCCGCGAAGACGGCGACAAGCCCGGCATCGCCGCCCTCACCGCCGAGCTACTCGACGACGGCGGCGGGCAGCGCACGAGCGCGACGCTCAAGGAAGCACTCGCGCTCGCCGGCGCGCGGCTCGAGATCCACATCGCGACCGACCAGGCAACGATGCAGCTGATCGCGCCGAGCACGCAGCTCGCGACCGTGCTCGACCTCGTCGGAGACATGACGATCCGCGCGCAGTTCTCGAGCTTCGGCGCCGTGCGCGCGGAGCGGCTCGCCGAGATCGAGCAACGCCGGCAGCGTCCGCGCACGATCGCCGCGCAGGTGTTCGATCGCGTCGTGTTCGGCGCCCATCCCTATGCCGTACCCGCTGACGGCGATCCGAAGGTGGTGGCAGCGCTGACCACGGCCGACGTGCGCGCATTCTGGGAACGCGCATACCGGCCCGAGCTGACGACGATCGTCGTCGCCGGCAACGTGCGCGCCGACGCGGTGCGAGCGGCCGCGCAGCAGGCGCTCGGTGCGTGGCGCGTTGCGAGCACCCCCACGCGGGCGGCCCCTGCACTTCCGTCGTATTCGCCGAAGCTCGCGCTCATCGACATGCCGGGCGCGCGGCAGAGCGTCGTGTTGATCGGCCGGCCCGGCACCGCTGCCGGCGACCCACGACAGCTCGCCACCGACGTCGCGAATTCGATCGTCGGCGGCGGCACCGGTGCGCGGCTCGATCGAGAGCTGCACGAGCAGCGCGGCCTGACGCTCGGCGCGAGTGCGAGCGCGTGGCGCGGCCGCTGGGCCGGCTCGTGGGCGCTCGCGACGACGTTCGCAACCGACAAGACACTCGAGGGCATCCGCGCTGCACTGCGCATCGTCGAGGGCGCGCGCGAAATCACGGCCGACGAGGTCGCGCGCGCGAAGACCAACCTGCTCGCGGCCGCGCAGCTGTCGTTCGAGACCGTCGTCGGAACGACGCGCGCGCTCGAGCGCGTCACAGCACAGGGCTTGCCTGCCGATTGGTTCACGACCTATGCGCAGCGCCTCGCCGCGATCTCGCTCGCGGATGTGCGCGCCGCTGCCACGTGGCCGGATCTCTCGATCGTCGTCGTCGGCGATCGCGCGAAGCTCGAGCGCGAGCTCGGCGGGCTCGGCTTACCGATCGTGCATTACGAGCGCGACGGAACGAAGCGATGACCAGCCCGCGCGAGACCTCCGAGGCGCGCGAGATGATCTGGCTGGCGGCGCCGCTCGTCGCGCAGCAAGCGGGCCATCACCTGATGGGCGTGGTCGACGCCGCGATGCTCGGCCGCTATAGCGACGCCGCGCTCGCCGCGGCCGGCCTCGGCAACAACGTGTACTTCGCGATCACCTGCGTTGGCATGGGCATCGTGATGGGCATGGACACGATCGTGCCGCAGGCGCTCGGCGCCGGGCGTGTCGATGATGCACGACGCGCGGTCGGCGCCGGCGTGCGGCTCGCGATCATCGTCGGGCTGCTCGCGATGCTGCTCGTGCTTGCGTCGCCGAGCCTGCTCGTCTACGCCAACGTCGATCGCGAAGTGCTCGCCGAAGCGAAGCCGTTCCTCTACATGCGCTCGATCGGCGTGTTGCCGTTTCTGATCACCGTCGCGCTGCGCTCGTACCTCGCGGCGCACGGCATGACCCGGCCGATGGTGATCGCCGTCATCGCCGGCAACATCCTCAATGCGCTGCTCGACATCGTGCTGATCTACGGCGTGGATGCGCTCGACATCCCCGCGTTCGGCGTGATCGGCGCGGCCTCCGCGACGACGATCGTCTCGTTCATGACCGCCCTGCTCTACGCGCTCGGCGTGCAGCAGCTCGATCGCGGCATCACGCGCCCGCGCTCGACCGCGGCGGACCTCGTCGCGATCGCGCGCTACGGCGGACCGGTCGGCGGGCAGTTACTCGCCGAGGTTGGCATCTTCGGCGTGGCAAGCGTGCTCGCGGCGTACATCGGCAAGATTCCGGCCGGCGCGCATAGTGTCGCGCTCAATCTATCGAGCTTGACGTTCTCGTTCTCGCTCGGCATCGCGAGCGCGACGTCGGTTCGCGTCGGACGCGCGGTCGGCGCCGGCGATCTCGCACTCGCGCGGCGGCGCGGCATGCTCGGCCTGTCGCTCGGCCTCATCGTGATGGCGTGCTTCGCGGCGGTGTTCGTGATCTTGCCCGGCGTGCTCGCCGCCGGCTTCACCGACAAACAGGCCGTCGTCACCGCGACCATACCGCTGCTCCAGATCGCGGCGCTATTCCAGCTCTCCGACGGCACGCAGGCGATCGCGGCGGGCGCACTGCGCGGGCGCGGCGATACGCGCGCGACGCTGTGGGGCAACCTGCTCGGCCATTACGGCGTCGGCCTGCCGATCATGCTCGGCCTCGGGTTCGGCGCCGGCTACGGCGCGCCCGGCCTGTGGTGGGGCCTCTCGGTCGGCCTCACCGTCACCGGCGTGTTCCTCGTGTTCCGCTTCCTCAGAAGTACGAGTCAAAGCCAGCGATGAAGCAGATGTTGCCCGGAATCGGGCAGCGATGCTCGCCGTCGAGTGGCTTCGCGATGTCGAAGCGAAACAAGTCGCGCGCGGTCTGCGGGATCAGCATGCGGAACCCGACGCCGACATCGTGGTGCAGCTCCATCTCGTTGAACGACACCGCAACGCCGCCGACCTCGTAGAACGCGACGGCACCGAGCCGCAACACCCAAAACGGCACCGGCACGCTGCGCGCCTCGATCTGACCGACGACGCGCCGGTTGCCGATGAACTGACCGAGGTCGTAGCCGCGCAACCCCGACTCCGAGCCCAGCGTATAGAACGCATTCTGCGTGTCGTTCCAGCGCGTCTCGAAGTGCGCCTGGGTGACGACGCGGAAGTAGCCGAACGTCGGCGTCGCGACGCGCACCGAGCCCGTCGCGGTGTTGTCGATCGTCGACGTCGGCTGTCCCGCTTGGATGCGGATCTGTCCGCCCGCCGCGAGCCGCACGAAGCCGTCGCGCGTCCACGGAAACGTCCAGCCGACGACGAGCGACGGGCGCGTGAAGTAGACATCGGAACCGAGGAACGCGAGGCTCTGCTGCAGGCCCGCTGTCAGGTTCGGACCGAGCCGCAGGTCCTCGGCGAGGTCGAACGTGTCGACGTTGCGGATCGTGCGAAAGCTCGCACGAAAGATCGAGTATTCGATGAACGGGCTCGAGATCAGCTCGTCGCGCGGAAACACCGTCTCCACGAAGAACGCGCGCAGCGCCGGATCGCTCGTGAAGTTCGACACCAGCGACGGCGTCTGGCTCGTCACCGAATGACCGCCCTCGATCTGGTGCTTGTACTCGTCACCCCATTGCCGCGTCACGCTCCCGCGCACGCTCCACGACCGCATCCGGTACTGGCGCGGCAGGAAGTCGTTATCTGGCGTCGCCGGATCGTCGACGGCGCGCAGCCCGGTACCGCGATACGATCGATTGATCGCGTTGCGATACGTAAAGCTGCCGCCGCCGCCCCACTTGCTCGCGAGCGACCACAGCGTCTTCGTGAGCGCGACCGTCGCTTGACTGCCTTCTGCGCGGAACTTGCGATCGTCCTGCAAGCCGCCCGGATCGCCGGTTGGCTGTTCGACGAGCATGCCGCTGCCCGGCGGCTGCTCACCGATCACGTCGAGCGACTTGCGCGTGAAGATCCGGTCGATGCGAAACCGAAAATCCATGTGCTGGCCGAGGAAGTTCTTGTCGATGAACAGCGGCCCCGTGGTGATCGCGCCCTGATCGACGAGAAACCCGAGCGCGATCGTCTTGCGCCGGCCCAGGAAGTTGTTCTCCGACAACGAGATCGACAGATTCGTCAGCGAGCCCTGCTGCACCTGATACTGCGTGTTGAGCCGCAGGCTCCAGATGTCGCGCGTGACGACGAGCAGATCGACCTTGCCCTCCTCCGCCGACTTCGTCGGCAGCAGCGCGACGACCCCCGTGTACAGCGGATCCTTGAGCCGGCGCGCGCTCTCGGCGATCAGCTCCTCGTTCCACACCTGGCCTTCGGCGATCGTCAGCTCGCCGCGGATCGTCGCTTCACGCGTCGTGATGTGAAAGATGTTGAAGAAGCGCAGCCAATTTGCCTCCGCGAACACGTCCTCGTTGATCACGCGGATCGTGCCGATCACCTTGTCCCACGGTGCCGGCTCGATCTCGAGCGCGAGCTCGGCGAGCGACCTGCGAATGCTCAGCTTCTCGAGCGACGAGAACGTCATCATCCAGTCGCAGTCCGGCGAGCGCGCGTGGCACGCCGCCGCTGCTGCGAGCCGCTGCTCGGTCGCGGTCTTCTTGTCGCCATTGCCGTTGCCGTTCGCCGGCGCAGGCGACGGCGGTGTCGCGGTCGTGCGCGGCGCGGGTGCCGGCTCCGTCCCGGGCGGCGGCGCATCGGGATTCGGCGCAGGGACATCCGGTGTCGGCTGATTCGGCGTCGGGTTCGGCGCGGGATTCGGCGTCGGCGTCGGATTCGGTGGCGCAGGCGCCGTCGGCTGCGCGACCACCGGCCGTGCGATCGCGACCAGGCCCGCGATCACCACACAGCCGAGTGCAACCGACTTCACCTTGGGCATCCTACACGCGCCGGCTCGCGGCCTTCTATCGGCGTCCAGCCAGATCGATCGACATCGTGACGGCCTGCATGCTCCTCGTTTCCGCGGCGCTGTCTGCAGTCGCAAGCGCCTTGCGTTGCGCTTCCCACCACAGCCGCGCGCGCTGATCCGACCAATCCGGGGCGGGCGGCAACGCGCGTAATTCGTCGGCAAGCGCACGCGCTGAGCTCGGCCGATCGAGCGGATTTTTCGCCAAGCACTTCATGATCAGCGCGTCGAGCTCGGCCGGCAACGCGATGCCGTGCTCGCTCGGCCGCTTCGGTGTCGCCGTCACGTGCTGCACGCACAAGTCGACCGGCGTCTTGCCGTCGAACATCCGCTTCCCCGTCAGCAAGAAGTAGCCGACCCCACCGAGCGCATACAGATCCGCCGGTGGTCCAACGCGATCCGGATCGGTCACCGCCTCGGGCGCGACATACGCGGGCGTGCCGACGATCACCTGCGTCGACAAATCGCCCTCGCGTTTGATCTCCTTCGCCAACCCGTAATCCACCACCTTCACCACATCCGGCTCGCCGCCGCGCTCGCACAAGATAATGTTCGCCGGCTTGATGTCGCGATGCACGATCGCCTGGTCGTGCGCCTCCTGCAGTGCGCGGCACGCTTGGCTCATCACATGCACCACGCGGCCCCATGGCTGCGCACCGAAATTGCGCACGAGCTTCTCGAGATCGACGCCGCCGCCCAAGTACTCCATCGCGTAA
>DATDCH010000204.1:0-2395 GCA_036524455.1 Kofleriaceae bacterium
GCTGGCTCGCGACCTGGGTGGTGTAGCGATGCTGCGTCGGTGGCTCGTCGTTGCGACGGCGCTACTCGCCGGCGTTGCGGCCGCTCAAGATTCCATCGAGGCGCGACGCGCAGAGGTCTTCGCCGCCGAGCGCGCATTCGCGCGCAGCATGGCGGAGCGCGATTTCGCGGCGTTCGGCCGTTACGTGGCCGAGGACTCGGTGTTCTTCGGCGGCACTACGGCGCTGCGCGGCCGTGCTGCCGTGCTCGCAGCGTGGCAGGCGTTCTTCGACGGCCCGAAGGCACCGTTTTCGTGGGATCCGGATCAGGTCGAGGTGCTCGAGTCGGGCGACCTCGCACTATCGACGGGGCTCGTGAAGAACGCCGACGGCGTGGTGACGGCGCGCTTCAACTCGATCTGGCAGCGGCAAGCCGACGGGCGCTGGCTCGTCGTCTTCGACAAAGGCGGGCCACCGTAACGCCGGCGGCGATTGACCTGAGCTCCCTATTGCGGAGTCGATGCCGGCGGCTCGTCGCCTTCGCTCGAGCCCGCGAACATCCGTCTGCCCGATTCCGTCATCACGAGCGAGCGCGCGTTGACGAGCCGGCTGCCGTCGCGCGCGAGGCTGCCTTCGAACGTCACGAGATCGTCGGGCTTGAGCGAGTTGCGCGTCCAACCGCGGCGGATCAGAGCGTTCGGACCGCCCATCTCAAACGCCCAGTTGACGACTTCGCCGGACTTTTCGTCCTCGACGTCGGCAAAGATATAGATGTGCGGATTGGTCCACTCGACCTTGGTGACCTTGCCTGTCAGCGTGATCGGTTTGTTGGCGTCGTATTGCGCCGCGAACGAGTGATGCGCGAGCGCGGGTGCGGCCGCTGCCAGTGCCGCGCCGCACAAGAGAGCCGCTAACGAGTTGGCATTCATGAAGGATCTCCCGTTGTCGTTCGACGTCCGTCAGTCGCCGCCGGGCAAATGCTGCAGGTCGCGATTGTTTTCGTTGCACGCGAACTCGAGAAGGTCGGTATCGACCAACAGATTCGCGCGCTGCTGGACGGTCCAAGGCGCGGAGTAGGCACCGGGATCGTCGATCGTGATCTCGATCTCGAGGTGGCCGAAATCCGGGCGCCGATAACGCTCGACTACGCGGAGCTGCTCCGTCGACGGATTGCCGACCTGATCGAGCCACGACTTACCGTTGAAGCCGCGCGTCTCGACGACGAGCGTATCGCCATCCCACCGGCCGCTCGAGTAGCCGAGCCAGGTGGGGTTGACGTCGGCCGCGAGCCGCCGGCCATCGGTAAAAATTTGCCGCCACAGTGTGAACGCTTCGTAGATGACGACCGTGAGCGCAGGCGTCTGCACGATCTTCCAAGGAGCAGGCGCGCCGCCGAGGCGCGGCACACCCTGTGGCAAGCATCGCGCGGGCGGGTCGTCGCGCGACTGCGAGCCGTCAGCGCGCTCGGCCAGCAGCGCTTTAGCCCACGGCTGATAAGGGATCGCGCTCGGGGTGACGAGATCCTCGGCGAGATCGCGCGAGTAGGTCTTGATGGGCTCCCACACCCCCGATAAATCGGGGCGGCCATCGACCGCACGCGGGGCGGGCGCAGCGACATCGACGTCGCCGCTCGCAGTGCGCGGGATGTCGCCCGCCGGCACATCGAGCCACCACTGCGCCTCGACTGCGCTGACCACAATGGCGGCCGCGGCGGCGACGAGCGCTCGTAACGATGGTGGCATCGGGCACGTCCCCCTTTGGCTCCGCTACCGTGTCATCACACTAGGTCTCGGCCGAGCGCGTGTCAAAACCGTGGGGTTCGCCCGGCGCTCACCCGGCAGCAGGATCAGGACTCCCGTCCTGCACGGGATCGGGCGGCAGATGCCACGACACGATGAACGTCGCGATTAGCACGAGCACGCCGACGACGACAATCGAGATCACCGGCTGGCCGCCGAGCCCAACCGATGCGGTGTAAATGCCCACGCCCGTGAGCATCGCAGAGTTCTCGAAGAAGCTCTGCAACGCGACAGCGCGGCCGCTGCCGATCGTGCGATGACCGATGTCTTGCAGGGCCGCGTTGATCGGTACGAGGAACATGCCGCCGCAAACACCGATCGCGACGAGCACGGCGCGCGCCGGCCACGCTTCGCCGGTGAGGCTGAACAGCAGGATCGCGACGCCCATCGCGTAGGCCGCGAGGCGCGCGCGGCGCAGGTGCGCGATCGGAATGAGCCGCGGCACGAGCAACGCTCCGGCCACGATGCCGAGAGCCAAGAACAATGTCAGGTCGGCGACGTCGCTCGCGCTTCGCGTTGCCAGCACCACGGGCGCCCACGCGACGAGCAAGAGGCGCAGCACGGCCGCCGACGCCCAAAACAACGAGTTGCCGAGCATCGCGAAACGTGCCCGCGCCGC
>DATDCH010000205.1:0-3120 GCA_036524455.1 Kofleriaceae bacterium
GTCGACACGTTCCGCTCGATGGATTTCGCGACCCGCTTCCTCCTCCTCGCGCTCCGCCTGGGCGAACCATGGCGCGTCTCTCGCGCGCTCGCACTCGAAGCCGATCTCCTCGCTGCCACCGCGAAGGGCGCGCGCGCAGAACGCCTGCTCGACCGGCTCGCTCGCCTCACCGAGACGCTGACCGAAACACCCGCACCGACCCAGCTCGCCACCACGCGCGGCTTCCTCGACTTCTTCGTCCACAATCGCTTTCGCGTTGCGCTTGGCCGCTGGACCGACGCGATCGCGAGCTACCGGGCCGTGATCGGCCGCGCCGGCTTCGAGCTCGACACCGTCAGCATGTTTTGCTGCTGGTGCCTCTACTACATGGGCGAAATTGGCGAGCTGTCGCGTCGCGTCCCAGCGATGGCCGAAGCAGCGTCGCGCAACGGCAACCGCTTCACCGCGGTCACGTTACGCAGCGCGTTCCCGATCGCGTGGCTGGTGCGACTCGAGCCCGACGCGGTCGAGGCGGAGCTCGACGCCGCCGTTGCATCGTGGACGATGCCCGACGGCAGCTACCAACTCCAGCACATGTTCGCGCTGTGCTCGCGCCTCGAGCTCTCGCTCTATCGCGGAGATCCCGAGTCGGTCACCGCGCGCATCCCAGACGAGGTCCGCCGCGCGCAACGCGCCCTCCTCGACCGTGCCCCGATCCAAGCCCTACTACTGCGCACGACGCTTGCCCGCCACGCGCTTGGTTGCGCAGCCGCAGCACCCGCCGGCTCGTCGCGACGTCGCGACGCGATCGCCGCCGCCCGTGTCGAGCAACGCCGCAGCCGCAAGCTCGCGCTCCCGATCGCGCCGTATTGCGCGCAGCTGTTCGATGGTGTGATCGCGGAGCTCGAAGGCGACGACGACGCAGCGATCGCGGCCTACCGCGACTCCATCCTCGGGCTCGATCGCTATGACACCCATCTCTACGCGCACGCCGCGCGCTACCGGCTCGGTAATGTCATCGGCGGCGACGAAGGCGCGAAGCTGCGTGCCGACGTGAACGCGTTCCTCACGAATGAAGGAGTACGCGACCCCGCGGCGATCTTGGCGATGCTGTTGCCGGGCCGGGCTTGACTCGTTGTGGAGCCGCCGCGAAAGCTACCTACGGAACCGAACCCTAAGTCCGTCAGCGCTCTAACTCAGGCTCTAACTCAGAGCGTGCACATCGGCAGCGCCGCCATCGACGGTCGACCGTGACGAACCGTAGGCTGCTGCGAGCGCGAGGATCCCCAGCCAACGCATGCGGCGAGAGTAACGCGCACGCGCACACGACGTGAATTGCGCCACACCGAGCCGGCTAAGACACGCGCGCCCGCCCGAGCCGTAAGCCTGGTAGCGTCATCGCGCACGGCATGAGTGTCACCGAACCTGGCGTCGTCACCACGTGAACCCGGCGCTGTGCTCGTGCGGAGATCTGGCGCTGTGCAGTCACGCGACCTCCGGGGAGACGAATGCGCTGTGCAGTCGTGCGGCGTCCGGGCGTGAGGCGTTCTGCTCGCGCGTGACGCCCGAAACAAGTTTCGGGCTGCCGAGAGGGCGAGCGCAACTGCGGACGCGGCCCTCCCGGGAGGGTCTCGTTGATCGACGTCACGAGACGTGGTGCAGAACGCGTGCGCTCTGGTCGACGCGAGCGGCAGTCCAGGTGGCCACAAAGGTGGTTCGGAGATCGGAGACGGGCTTCTGTGCCCACGTGGGCACGCTGATCTTGGCAGCGACCGGCGAGCCGCGCCGCGCACGTTCTCCCGGCCGCACGCGCGGGCGCTCTTCCTCCCCTCCACTTTGATCTCCGAATCAACGTTCGCGTTCGCGTCAGAGCTGTGAGCTGTGTGGGCGGGCGCATGCTGAACGTCGCGAGCGCTACTGTGCGACGTAAGGCGGCCGTCCATACAGGTCACAGCGGCGCCTCGCGTTCTCCCGACCGCCTGTCACTGCTCAGCCTGATCGCGAACCGATTTTTCTCGCCGAGTCGTGACGAATTCTCTTGACGGATCTGGCGACAACGAAATCGATCGTCAGCGATCTTGCTCGTGATCGATCGCGAGACGCGTCGTGCGCGTGTCTGCGCGCGCGATTTCGATCGCAGGTGATCGCTCGACGAGGAATCGCAATTCCTCACGCGTGTCGCGAATCATTGCGCCGAAAAACCTGGTGGTAGAAGGAACGCATGTCGAGCGACGAATGTATCGATGTCGTGCCCACGTGGGCACAAGACGACAAGAGCGGCGTCTGCAATGAGCATCGCGAGATCGATCAGCGGCTGCGCGCGATCGCGAAGGAGAAGAGCGGGCTCGATGCTGACGAGCTACGGTGGTTGCGCGAAGCGGAGCGGCACCGCGTGTGGCGCAAGCTCGGCTTTGCGACCGCGCTCGAGTATCTCGAAAACGTGTTTGGGTATGGGCCGCGAGTAGCAAAGGATCGTCTGCGCGTTGCCAAGGAGCTCGGCGAGCTACCCGGCCTCGAGTCCGAGCTGCGCAACGGGGCGTTGCCGTGGTCGGCGGCGCGCGAGCTGTCACGCGTGATGACGCGTGCGACCGCAGCGCATTGGCTCGCCCGTGCGCGTGGCCGCAACGTGCACGACATCCAGGAGCTGGTCGCCGGCCACAAGCGGGGCGACCTGCCGGATGACCCGAAGGATCCGAGGTTACTGACGCGGAGGTTCGTGTTCGAGCTGGATGCGCGGCGGCAAGGTCTGTTCGAACAGGTGCGAGCTATCTGCGAGCGTGAGCGCGGCGAGTACGTGGAGGATGTCGACTTATTCGAGGCGATGTGCATGAGCTTTCTCGCCGGCGGTGTCGTGGCTAGCGCGCCTGCCGACGACGAGGCGTCCACTGATACTCCGGCACATGCGTCGGCAGATGTGGCCAAGGAGAAGGCACCGCGGCCCGCGTACCAGATCGTCTATCTCAAGTGCGAGAGCTGCTCGGCGGCGATGCACGAAACGCGGGGCCGGCGCGTGCCGCTGCGTGATGAAGACATCGAGCACGCCGAGTGCGACGCGGAGATCGTTCGCGAGGCCGATGTCGCCGCGGCGCAGGCGAGCGGCAAGCGCCGGCCTGCGCCAACGCTGACGATTCCGGCGAAGAC
>DATDCH010000206.1:0-2919 GCA_036524455.1 Kofleriaceae bacterium
GTCAAGCATCTGACGATCACGCCGATACCGCCGAGCCGCGTGCAGGATCTCCCGCACGTCGTACCGCCGGAGCTCGAGGACGCGATCCTCGCTTGCATGGAGAAGGACGAGAATGGGCGTCCCCATCGCATCGACATCGTCGCCGATCAGCTCGAGGCGATCGCCGAAGCGAACGGCTGGGAGCTTCCGACGTACACCGCGATTCCGCGTTCGAGCGCCAAGTACGCAGCGGCGAGCGGACCGACGAGCGGCCCCATCATTACGCCGCTGCGCCGCACGCCGGCGAAGGGAGTCCCCGCACTCGGCCATGCGCCGACGCTCGAGATCCAGGCCAACAACAGCGCGACCAACCTGCCGGCCGTCGCCGCCGACACGTCACAAGTCACGTCACTGCCGCCTGCCCCGCCCGCGAAACGGTGGCCGCTGTTCGCCGCCGCTGCCGCTGTGCTCGCCGCTGGGATTGCGTTCGTCGTGGTCAACCTCGCCGAGGACAAACCCGCGACGCCGGCGCCGGTCGCCGAGCCACAGCAGCCGCCTCCCGCGAGCGAACCAATGCCCGCGCCAGCGGTGGCCGAGAAGATCGAGATCGAGATCGTCACCACGCCGGAAGGCGCCGAGGTGGTGCGTGCCGAGGACGGTCGCGTGTTGGGGACAACACCGCTGACGCTTCCGTTCGAGCGCAGCGACCGCATCGAGGAGCTCGAGCTCCGGCTCGCGGGCTTCGTCGCGCAGGCGCAGAGGGTGAAGCTCGACCGTGGCGCGCGGATCTCGACGGTGCTCGTCGCCGAACACAAACCGGCCGAGCCGGAGGACAAGCGTTCGCGCTCGCGGTCGAAGGGATCCAAGAAAACCACGACGACGACGACGACCACGAAATCCGTCGAGGAGACGCCCGCCGTGAAGGACCAACCGAAACCGGATCGCACCGGCGTCATGGATCCGTTCAAGTGACGATGCGCTTGCTCCACGCTCTCGTGGTCGCATGCGCGCTGGCGGCGACGGCCGGCGCACAACCCGCGCCCGCGCAAGATCCGAAGGTCGAGGCAAAGCGGCTGTTCGACGAAGCCACCGAACGCTACAGGGTCGGCGCGTTCACTCAGGCGCTGGCTGGCTACGAGTCCGCGTACGCGCTGTTCAAGGCGCCCGCGTTCCTGTTCAACATCGCGCAGTGTCACTTCCAGCTGCAGAACTGGGATCGCGCGGTGTTCTTCTTCGAGGGCTACCTGCGCGACCAGCCGGAGGCGACCAATCGTGCGCTCGTCGAGGACCTGGTCCGCGAGGCGAAGGAGCGCGAGGTCGCGGCGCGGCAGGCGGAGCAGCGCCGGCTCGACCTCGCGAAGACGCGCCTGGAGATGGAGGCAAAGGAGCGCGAACGCTTCAACGCCGAGCTCGATCTGCTCAACGTCCACCTCAACCCGGACCCGCCGGTCTACAAGAAGTGGTGGTTCTGGACCGTGGTCGGTGGCGTCGTGGTCGCAGGCGTCGCGACGACCGTCGCGTTGACGACACGCGACACGGTGCTGCCGTCGGGCAGCCTCGGGACATTGGACCAGCGCTGATGCGCGCGCTCGTTATCGTCGCGCTGTTGGTCGCCGGCTGCGCTGACAAGGTGCAGACCGGGATCACCGGCGTCGAGCTGACGTTCACCTACCCGACGAATCGCGGCATCGATCAGATCCGCGTGTGGGGCGTAGCCGCGGGCGAAACGCCACTCGAGCCGACGCTGTTGCTCGAGACGCCGCGCTTGCTGACTGCCGGCCGCGACAGCGTCGTGATCCTGCTCGACAACGACCTCTCCGGTGTCGCATTGCTGATGCGTGTCGACGGGCTCCGCGACGGCAACGTGGTGGCGTCGGGAGCCGGTCCGGTCACGCCGATGCGAGACAAGCTCGCGACGGTCACGATCGCGCTCGACAATGCCGCGACGTGCGGCGACGGCGTCGTGGTGACCGGCATCGAGGAATGCGATGACGGCGATGCCGACGCCGGCGATGGCTGTGCCACGCTGTGTTTCGTCGAACCCGGCTACACGTGCAGCGAGACCCCATCGCGTTGTGTCAATGGCGCCACGTGCAGCGACACGATCGACAACGACGGCGACGGAGCGATCGACAGCGCGGATCCCGGTTGTTCGGATCCTGCGGACACGACCGAGCATGGCGCGAACGCGTGCGACGACGGCGCCGACAACGACAAGGACGGCAAGCTCGACTATCGCAGCGACGATAGCGGCGATGACGGCTGCGGCGCGTTGATCGGCACGAGCGAGCTCAACGGTGGACCGTGCAACAACGGCACCGACGACGACGGTGACGGTCTGATCGACTTCCAGACCGGAACGCTCGGCGATCCGGGCTGCACGAGCGTGATGGATCTGTCCGAACGAGGCGCAGCTGGCTGTGACGACGGCGCCGACAACGATGACGACGATACGGCGGATTACCCGGGCGACCTCGGATGCAGCGGCGCTGCCGACGACGACGAGCGTGGCACGCTCGCGTGCGACGACGGCATGGACAACGACAGTGACGGCCGCGTCGACTTCTCGTCGGGTGGCGCAGGCGATCCGGGTTGTGCGAACGCGAGCGACACGAACGAGCGCGGCGCGATCGTGTGCGACGACGCGCTCGACAACGACAACGACGGAATGACCGACTTCTCGCTGATGGCAGGCACGGCAGATCCGGGTTGCGCCGGTCCCGACGACACGAACGAGCGCGGCGTGCTCGCGTGCGACGACGGTGCCGACAACGATGGCGATGGCGTCGCCGACCACAGCGTGCTGGCAACCGGCGATCCTGGCTGCGACTCGGCGACCGACCTATCGGAGCGTGGCATCACGACGTGCGACGACGGCTTCGACAACGATAACGACGGCAACGCCGATAACGCCGACATGGGCTGCTCCGCACCGATGGA
>DATDCH010000207.1:0-7006 GCA_036524455.1 Kofleriaceae bacterium
TGCTGGCGATGGCGTGCGGCCGGATCCGCTTTGACGAGGTGTCCGACGGGGCGCTCGGCGATGCTGTGAAACCGCCGCTCGCGTGCCCGGAGCTCTCGATCCTGTGCGACGACTTCGAGACCGGCACGACGAGCATGTGGACCGGCACCTCGATCGACCCCGGTGCCACGATCGAGGTGACGACGGAGTTCCCACACACCGGGCGCTTTTCACTCGACGCGAACGTGCCTGCGATTCGCAATGGCGCGTACGCCACGGTCTACTACGGCAACCCAGTTCCACAGTCGACCGGCGTGATCGCGATGCGGTCGTGGATCTACGCGACGACCTTGTTCACGCGGTTCGATGAAGTGAGCGGGTTGTACAACACGGCGACGCAGTATTTCGTCGTCGGTTGCGACGACCTCAACCATTGGTCGGCGACCGAGAGCAGCGATCAGACCGGCATCGTCGATCACTTGACCTCGGTGCCTTGCGCGCCGCAGCTGTGGTACTGCGTCGAGCTCGTGTACGACCTCTCGGCGCGTCGAGCTAGCGTGTTCGTCGACGACGCCGTCGTCGTCGATATCGCGGTGGTGGATCCGGCGCCGCAGTTCACGCGACTCGAGACCGGTGCGTCGCGGGCCGACGCCGCAGGGTTTCGCGTGTTCGTCGATGACGTCGTGATCGCGAATCAGCGCATCGGCTGTCAGTGACAGCGCTCGCCGCCGTCGAACAGTGTGACCTTCGTCAGGTGCAGCACTTCGTCGATCTCGCGGTAGTACGGCTTGCGCGCGACGAACCAGTCGATGCGGCCGACCTTGATGCGGCCGCCGATATCGTCGGCGACGACGCAGCCATCGTGCACCGTTGGGAACGTGCCGGGGATGTCGACGCCGGCGAGCTGCTCGATCCATAGCGCCGTGCCGATCGCGATCTGGCTGCGGTCGACGGCGAGCGAGCGAAACGGAACGAGCGGTCGATTGCTCGCGCCGACGCCCCACGGCTCGTCGATCACGCGGAAGCACGGCGAGTATTTGCAGGTGCACTCGCCGGCAACGGTGACCATGCGGTCGTCGGCGAGCTTGCCCGCGCCCGAGATCGATAGCTCCGTGGCAAATCGTGCGGAGACCTTCGCGATCGGCGCACACGTCCGATCGTAGAGCGTCGTGTTCGCCGCGGCGTGCGGCTCGTCGGATTCATAGCCGACCCAGTAATAGGTGAGCTCGAACGTCCCGAGCAGGCCGCCCACTGCTGGCTTCGGCGCGGCGTCGTGAAACGTCGGGCGTTGCTTGCAGCCGAGCTGCGCGACGATGGCGAGTACGAGCGCGACGCGCATCATGCGGGAATCGCCTCGATGATGCGGACGCGGCCGGCGCCAGCGGTTTCGAGCTGCGGCAGCTCGAACGCGAAGTCGCGCGGATCGAGCACAACACCGTCGAGCTCGGCGGCGCCGAGCGTTGCTTCGACGTCGGTGGCGTTCGTGAAGTCGAGGTAGACGCGGCCGCGCACGAACGCGCTGAGCAGCACGGAGAAGCCGCGCACGAACGGGCCCTGGTTGTTTTGGCGCAGCAGGATGTCGGAGAGATAGACGCCGCGTGGAAACTTCGCGAGCGCGCGAGAGAACCGCCGCCACATCGCGACGACGCTCGCGCGATCGAAGTAGTTGATCAGCCCCTCGGTGATGATCGCGGTGCCGCGGCTGGGATCGAGCGTCGCGCAGATCGCATCGATCGAGGTCGGGCCGTCGTCGCGCAGCGCATCGATCTCGACGGTGCGGTGGTGCGGCGTTTCGCCGCCGAGCGCGGCGAGCACGCGCCGCTTGTTCGCGATCATCGCGGGAAGATCGGCTTCGACGTACGTGATGCGCTCGCCGTAGCGCGTGCGAAACCGCCACCCGCGCGGTGACAGCCCGGCCGCGACCTCGACGACTTGACTGATCTCGCCGGCGTCGATCGCCTGCGCGAGTCGCAGATCGATCAGCCGATGCCGCGCGAGCAGCATGCCTTCGAGCGTCGGCAACCCGACCGCGTGCGCGGCCAAGTTGGTCGGGCGCAGCGCGCGGTAGAGCAAGCGGCCCGTGCGCGTCGCGAACGCCTCGTGCGAGTGCCCGTGCGCGAACCATACGTAGCCCGTGTAGTGCGCCGTTGGCGAGATCGACTCGGGATGCGGCCGCGACATCTGGTCGCACTATACGTGTAATTTTGGGTGCTTACAGTCCGGATGCGCAGAGCACCCGCGGCCAGAGGTATACTGAACATCAGACCAGTACGGTAAACCAAGACCATGCGTATCGCCTGCATCCACATCCCCCAATTCGCACTCCAGAGCGCCACCCGCGTCGATCCGGCGCTGCGGTCGACGGCGACAGGTTCTGGTGGGGCCGTCGCAGTGGTGTCGGGGGTCGAGCCGGGGCGCGAAGCGGCGGGCGTGCTGCACGCGCCGATCGTGCTGGGGTGCTCGCGGGTGGCCTGGATGCTGGGCGTGCGGCTCGGCATGACGGCCACCGCAGCGCGCTCGCAGTCACCCGAGATCCAGATCGTCACCGCGGATGCGGCGAACGAGCGCGAGACCGTGCGCGCGATCGCCGATGCGTTGCTTGGCGTGTCGAGCGTCGTCGATGTTGGCGGTCGCGTCGGCGCGGGCGGCGCACACCTCGCGATGTACGCCGAGGTTCCGGCGAAGACGCGAGGCGCGGCGTTCGGCGAGAAGCTCCTCGAGCTCGTCGACGAGCTCGGTCTGACCGCGCGCATCGGCATCGCCGATGATCGGTTCACCGCATGGGTCGCTGCCGCATTCGGCAGCGTCGACGCGAATGATCGCCAGCGCACCGCCTCGCACGGCAACGATGCGGTCGACCGTCCTCGCGCAGCCGAGCCGTCGGGACCGGCATGGGCCGAGCATTCCGTGATCGCCGTACCGCGCGGTGGCTCGGCGGCGTTTCTCGCGCCGCGCCCGCTGTCGCTGCTCGCGATTTCGCCCGAGGTTCAGCACATGCTCGAAGCGCTCGGCGTGCGCACGCTCGGCGAGTTCGCCGCGCTGCCGGCACCTTCGATCTCGCGTCCGCTCGATGCCGATTACCGCGCGCTCGCTCGCGGTGAGAGCGATACGATGTTGCGTCCTTATGCGCCCGATGCGCCGATTCGCGAAGAGGTCACGGTCAGCGCGGGCAACGTGCTCGAGCTGCAAGACCTGCTTCCGGCCGGCCAACACGCGGGCGGGCTGTCGCTCGCTGCTGCGGTCGCCCTGATCGCGCGGCGGATCGAGCTCCGCCTCGCAGGTCGTGGTCGCGGCGCCGCGCGGCTCGACATCACGGCGCTCGATCGGAACGGCGCTCGCGAAGTACCGGTCACGCTCGCGCACTGCCTCGGCGAGGCCGAGGCGCTGGGTCACGTGATCGCCACGGCGCTCGAGTCCACGTCCGCCGAGCACGCGAGCACACACGACGAATGGCGCCTCCGCGTCGTCGTGGCCGGCGAGATGATTGCCGGTGGCGACAGTGCCGAGCTGTTCGGCGATGCCGTGGATGCGAGCGCGAGCATCTTCGCTGAAGGCTCGGCCGCATATGCGAGCACGAGTATCTTCGCCGAGGGCTCACGCGGCTACGTACCCCCCGAGTCGTCGAGCTCCGCGAGCATCTATGCGGTCTCCGCGGAGGGCTCGCAGGCGCAGCGCTCGTCGCTCGCACGCGAGCACGCAGCGCGTCGGCGGTCCGCTGATCATCCGGGTGCCGAGTCGATCGATGCGCTGTCCGTCGTGCTGTCATCGTCGGGCTCCCTATTCGCGCTGTCTCCGCCCACCCTGCGCGCCGAGCGTCGCGATGCACATCGCCGCACGCGCCGCGGTAAGCAACGACGCACGCGTCCAACACCGCATGTGCAGCCACGGCTGTTCGACCGCACGTCGTCGAAGTAGACATCGCCGTCGTGGCGTCGTGGCGCCGCGAAACCGGCTGGCGTTATGGTCGTCGCCATGGAGCATGCCAAGGCAGCGATCGACGTCGTTCGCCGTATCCGCCCCGGCGAGCTGCCGTTCAACGATCCCGCGTTTCGTGCGCTGTTCGAGTTTGCAGAGACCACCGACGCCGAAGGTCTCGCGGCGCTGATCCGCGCGTTGGCGGCAGAGCTCGCGAACCCGAATCCGTTCCGCGCGAGCTGCATCGCGATCACCTGCGGCACGCTGGTCGAGTGGGGCGCCAGCCCATCGATCGCAGGCCTTGCAATCGTAGACCGGCTGCGTTCCGCTGCGGCGGGCTCGCCGCCCGATCTCGACGCGATGACGATGTTCGACCAGGCTGCGATGGCGCACCTCTGCCGCAGCGTCGAGCTCCGGGTCGCCGCCCGGAAGAGCGGAGCCGGCGAGATCGATGACGCGCCGTTCACCAGCATCGTGCTCGGTCTGGTCGACGATCTAGAGCTGCTGGTCCTCGCGCCTGCGCATGCCAAGGGCTATCGAGCTCGGCTCGAAGCGATCAAGACGAACGCCCACTTGTTCACGCTCCTGCAGGGCGCAGTGCTCGGCGATCTTCCCGGCGAGCCAGTCGATCCGAAGGTAATTGCGGTCGCCACTGGCGAACAGCGGCATTCCGAGCTGCTCACCGACCATCAGCGGTTCCGCTTCGATGACTGGTCCGCGCTCGTCGGACCAAACCAGTTGGCTTCGGATCTGCGCGGTTTTCTACCCGTCGACGCATCACCAAGCGATATCCGCCCGCTGCGCGACGGCCGACGCGTCGTGTTGCTCGGTGAGCCACAACTCGGCGGGCGTTCTTGGGACTCGAACTTCTTCGCAAACGTTCACGACGCGCTGCGCTCGAGCGTCGTCATTGTCGAGCGACTCACCCCGGCCGCCGTGCGAGACGAGCTTGCGAACATCCTCGCGCAAGTCAGCGACCGCGCGGGCACCGCGTGACTGGACGATGCGCCGTCACCGCACTCGGCCAAGCTGCGAGCGTTTCTCGGATGAGGATGGCCACGAAGATGCACCTCCTTTAGGTCAGGAGGAATCAGTCATGTTGCTCGCACTCGCAGTCATTCTGGCGGTGGCTTGGCTACTCGGCTTCAGCGTGTTTCACGTCGCTTCGGCCGCAATCCACCTGCTCATCGTGCTCGCGGTCATCGCGCTGGTCGTGCACTTCCTGCAAGGGCGCGGCATCGGCGGACGCGGCTTGACCACGTAGACACGTAGACACGTAGACACGTAAACACCGTGAGCTCAGGCGCTGGCGTCTAAGCGCTGGCGCCCCCTGCGCTTGCAGTGGTAAGTGGACCCATGTCGACCAATCTCGAGCCGCAGCTCCGCGAACAGCTCACGGCGGCGATCAAGGCGAAGGACCTCAAGACGGCCAACCTGATCCGGATGATCAACACGAAGATCATGGAGCGCCGTACCGCGAAGGGATTCTCGGGCACGGTCGACGACGCGCTGATCCTCGACGTGATCAGCGCGTACAAGAAACAGATGGAGAAGGCGAAGCAGGAGTTCGCGGCCGCTGGTGATCGCGGCAAGGATCAGATCGCCGAGATCGAGTCCGAGATCGAGTGGTGCGCGAAGTGGCTGCCGCAGCAGGCCAGCGAGGCCGAGCTGCGCGACGCCGTCGCCAAAGTGGTCGCCGAGCTGCCAACCAAAGATCCGAAGATGGCGGGCAAGGTGATCGGCGCGATCAAGAAGCAGTTCGGCGATCGCGCGGACGCGCAGCTGACGAAGAAGATCGCCGAAGAGCTACTGTCGAAGTAGCGCCGACGCGGAGGTGCGCGTGAGCTGCTACGGCTCGCGCGAGGACGCACCGCACGTCATGCACACGAGCGCACCGTCGCTGAGCTTGCGATAGCGATCGGGGATCGCGGTGCAGTGAGGGCAGGGATGCGTGCCGGTCAGATACTCCGGCGGGCCTAACAGCGGTGGCGGGAACGGCCGCGGTGCTGCGTGGGGATCGATCGCAACCCCCGGGTGGTCGGTTGCGCGCACCATGAGCGTCACGCACGCCGGCTCACTCTTGATCCACACGGCGAACCGGCGATAGGTCCACGTACCTGGCTTGTCCCACCACCACGGCAGCGCGCCTGCCGCGAGCTCACCGCTGGGTGCAGCGTCGAGGAGCCAGCTCACGACGACCGGCGCGATGTTGGGCAGGTACCGGCTGTGCGGTCCGCGCGGTCCAAAGGTGATCGCGAATTGGTCAGCGGTGATCGCTGCGTCGCAGCCCTCGAACGCGTTGAGCATGTAGAACAGCGTCTTGGTCGCGAGCGCGTCGAGCGGGATGCGCTCGCCGTGCAGTACCGCATGGGTTCGCGCGAGCCCGGTCATGAGGCGATCAGTCCCAGCCGTCGTCGCTCGCGCCGGGCATGCTGCCGCTCGCGCTCGGATCGGGCGTCGGTTCGCGCTTGGGCGGAATCGTCACCGGTGCGGCGAGCGACGGTTCGCGCGCCTCGTCCATCAGGCGAGCGCCCTCCATCAATAGATGGGTCGTCGAAACGCTGACGCGATCGGTGCCTTCGACGAGGCACGCGATGAACTCGAACTCGCCGGCGCCCCACGTCAGCAAGTAATAGACGCACTCCGCATCGACGGGTTCCTCGGCGTCGTCGAGGCGCGCGTGCACGACCTTGCCTTCGCGGACGAGGATCTGCGCGGTCAGCCCCTCCTCGGGTGCGCGCAGCTGCAAGAGGCCTGTCTTGCGCTCCATCTCGATCAACACGAGCAGCGAGCTCAGGCCGACTTGCGAGAGGTCGCCGCGCAGGCCGGTGCCGGCGAGCTGTTCGCGCGTCTCCATCATCGTCTGCGCCGTGCGGCGCAGCGTCTTGGCGACGCGCAGGTCGAGCTCTTCGAAGCGGAACGGTTTGGTGACGTAGTCATCGGCGCCGAGCCGGAAGCCGCGAATGCGATCGTCTTCCGATGACAAGGCGGTCAGGAAGATGACCGGCAACATCGCCAGCTCGGCGTGTGAGCGCAGCTGGCGCACGAGGGACCAGCCGTCCATCTTGGGCATCATCACGTCGGTGATGAGCAGGTCGGGGGTGTGGGCCAG
>DATDCH010000208.1:0-8038 GCA_036524455.1 Kofleriaceae bacterium
CGCGCGTTTGCCGAGCCGGCGGCCACCGATCACGAGCGCGATCGAAGACTTCACGATCGTGTTTGATGCGACCGCGATCAGGATCGCGATCACCGCGGCGATGTCGTCGGGGCCCGCTTGCTCCGCCGTCGATAGCGACACCGCATCGACATCGGTCCCGCCCGCAATGCCGGCCGCGAGATAGAGGCCCTCGTCGCCGAGGTAGGCGCGCGCGGCCTTCGTCGCGAGCAAGATCACGGCGAACGCGATGCCGAACCGGATCGCGTTGCTCAGCTCGAACGGATTCTTGACGTCGAAGTCGTCGGTCTTGGTCTTGCTGCCGTGATAGCCGACGAGTCCGCCGGCGATGGCGCCGACACCGGCACAGGCGAGCGGCAACGCCAGTTCGCGCAACAGCCCCGGGTTCACGACCCCAACGAGAACCGCGACACGCGCGATCATGATCGTCGACGCGATCGCGATCGCCGCGGCAGCAACTGGCGCCAGCCCCGGGTTCTGCTTCGTGCGGTTCGAAAACGCGATCGTCACCGCGGTCGATGACACGAGGCCGCCGATCGCCGCGCTGATCAATACGCCGCGGCCCTTGCCCCATAGACGCATCGCGACGTAGCCAAGGAACGACAGGCCCGAGATCAACACGACCATGAGGCCGACCGAGAACGGGTTGATCGCGTCGAACGGCCCCATCGCTTCGCGGGGCAACAGCGGCAACACGATCGCGGCGGCGATCAGGAACTTGACGGTCGAGAACAGATCCTCACGCGAGATCTTCGCGACCAGGCCATGTAGCCGCTGCTTCGATGACAGCAGGAACGTCAGCGTGACGCCGAGCGCGACGACGAGCAACAGGCGGTCCGACATCGGCTCGACCACGCCGCGGCTGGTTGCGAGCGCGCCGAACAGAAACGTCGCGAGCACGGACGACTCGGTGGTCAGGCCCTGGTCGACGCCCTTGCGAACATCTCCTGCATACGAGATCGCGAGCAGGGTGACGACGCCACCGAGCGCCACGAGTGGCACCCACAGCGCGTGGTTGCCGATCATCGTCGAGACCCCGCCGATCAACGCGAAGATCGGATAGGTCCTGATCCCGCCGATCGGGCTGCCGCCGGTTTCCGACTTAGCCTGCTCGCGCTCGAGGCCGATCAATAGGCCAACTGCGAGCGCCGTCAGTAATGACAGGTGAGGCTCGAACGGCTCCACGGCGCTCAGTGTGGTACGAATCGGCGGCCATGTGGCAGCCACCGGAGCGCATAAAGCACGAGCTTCCGGCGACCTCGTGGCCGACCGCAGAGGCTGCCGCGACCGCGCGGATGTTCCAGCCGCTCGGGCTCGGGCCGCGCACCGCGAAGCAGCGCACGTGGGTGCCGGCGATGGTGCCGTGGCGCGCAACCGAGGAAGGCTTCGTCACGCGCGACGTGATCGATTGGTACCGGCGATTTGCTGAAGGCAAGCCGGGCGTGATCGTCGTCGAGGCGACTGGAATTCGCGAAGTGCCGTCGGGCCCGCTCTTGCGCATCGGCGCCGATCGATTCATCGACGGTCTGCGCGAGCTCGTCGCCGCCGTCAAGGAAGCATCGGCGGGCGAGACGCTGCTGTTCATCCAGCTGATCGACTTCCTGTCGATCCGGCGCCGCCCGCCGCGCGACAAGTACTTCGCACGGTTCCTCGCGCTCACGCCCGCGCACCGCGAGGCGCTCGCTGCGCTCGGCGACGAGTCGGCGCGCACGTGCACGGACGACGAGCTCCGCGGCAAGCTCGTGGCGCTCGACGACAAACAGCTGCCGAGCGTGCTGACGCCGCGCGAGCGCGAAGATCTCGAGCGCGGGTTTCGCGAGCGCGTCACCGATCTCCACGTCCCGCATATCGCCGAGCTACCGATCGTGTTGCCCACGATGTTCGCCGATGCCGCCGATCGCGCCATGCAGGCCGGCTTCGATGGCGTCGAGCTCCACTTCGCGCACGCCTATACGATGGCGTCGTTCCTGTCGGCGTTGAACACGCGTACCGATGGTTATGGCGGCCCGCGCGAGAACCGCGTCAAGCTGCCATGCGAGGTGGTCGCCGCCGTGCGCGCGCGTGTTGCCGGCCGTGGCGTCGTCGGTTGTCGCTATCTCGGCGACGACGTGGTCGAGGGCGGCAATCGCGTCGACGATGCGGCGTGGTTCGGCGTCGAGCTCGCGCGCGCGGGGCTCGACTTCCTGTCGATCTCCAAAGGCGGCAAGTTCGAGGACGCTAAACAGCCCAAGGTCGGTTGGGCCGTCTATCCGTATACGGGCCGCTCCGGCTACGAGTGCATGCCGACGATCTACTCGGATGCGCGCGGGCCGTTCATGCGCAACGTGTCGCTCGCTGCATCGATCCGTCACGCGGTACGCGATGCCGGCATGCAGACGCCGATCGTCACCGCCGGTGGCATCTGCGATTTCACCGAGGCCGAGGCGGTGCTCGAGCGCGGCGAAGCCGACTTCATCGCTTCGGCACGACAAACGCTCGCTGATCCGGACTGGTTCGCGAAGATTCGCACCGGTCGCGGCAGCGAGATTCGGCGCTGCGAGTTCACCAACTACTGCGAAGCGCTCGACCAGCAGCACAAACAAGTGACGTGCAAGCTGTGGGATCGCGACGAGCTCGACGGTCCCGACGTCACTCTCGCGAGCGATGGGAAGCGCCGGCTCGTCGCGCCGCGCTGGCGTCGTTAGCGGCTCTTGCGCGCGCGGCCGCCTTTGCGACCGCCCTTGCGGGCCGACGCCATGTTGCGCTTCTTGCCGCGACCGCTGCCGCTCTTCTTGCCGCCGCCGTCCTGCTTGTTGACAGTCGCGTACGCGATCCGCGCAGCCGTCTTCGCCGACTTGCCGCTGCGTTTCGCGCCCTCTTCGATGTGCGCTGCCTGACGTCGCTGCTTGGACGTGTAACTCTTCTTGCTCCCTCGGGCCATAGGTTCCTCCTAGGCGCGCGTTGCATGCGAACGATATGCCGCAGCGAATTCCCGATGGAACGTCGATTGCTGCACGTATATGCATGCACAAGTTTCGACGGACATTGGGTGCCACGACATTGATTCACGACAAAGTCGTCAACCTGAACGGCGAATCTGTCGGCAAGATCGAAGAGCTGATGATCGACGTGACCACGGGTCGCGTCGCATACGCAGTGCTGTCTTTCGGTGGATTCTTGGGGTTCGGAAGCAAGCTGTTCGCGCTGCCGTGGTCGTCGCTGACGGTCGATGAAGCTCACAAGCGCTTCGTCGTCAACGTGACGAAGGAGGCGCTCGAGCGGATGCCGGGCTTCGACAAAGAGCACTGGCCCGATCTCAACGACCTCGAGTACGCGACCGGCGTCTATCGTCAGTGGGGCCCGACGCCCTACTGGACGTAGAGCTCATGTCCGCGCGTAGACGCACGCCGTGTCGTGACAGCGCGTTTGGTCAGGGCGTCGCTTCGCCGCGATCCGGAGCGCGATCGGCCAACTCGTCGATACCCGCTTGGCGTGCGCAGAAGGCGCAGCAGAAATACTGGCCACGCGCCTCCATGCCTTGACCGATGATCGGCACCTTGCAGTGGTTACAACGTGGCGCGAGCATGTGGATCGCACACGCAAACGAATCGAACGTGTGCGTGGTGCCGCCGATCTTGACCTCGAATGCCTTGTCGTAGGTGTTGCCGCACGTTTCGCAGGGCTTCATGGCGCATGACGGCTGCAAGGTCCGAGCCGCGCGACCTACGTATTCGGAACACGAATTGCTGTTCGATTACGTATGACCCGCTCGCGATTGAGAATGGCGGTGATCGGCCAGGGGCATTTCGCGCAGGCCGCGGTGCTCCCGGCGATCGAACAGCTCGACGACGTCGAGCTCACCGCACTGGTCTCGGGATCCGACCACAAGCTGCACGAGCTCGGTGCGATGTACGGCGTGAAGACGCTCGCGCATTACGTCGAGCTCGACGAGCTACTCGCGAGCGGCAAGGTCGACGCGGTCTACATCGCGGTGCCGAACGATCTGCACGCGGAGATGACGATGGTCGCCGCGCGCCACGGTGTCCACGTGCTGTGCGAGAAGCCGATGGCACCGACCGAAGCCGAGTGCATGCAGATGATCCGCGTCTGCGAGCAGCGCCGGATCAAGTTGATGATCGCGTACCGGCTCCACTTCCAAGCCGCGAACCTCGTCGCCATCGAGATCGCGCGCGGCGGCGAGCTCGGCGATCCTCGCATCTTCAGCTCGACCTTCACGATGCAGGTGCGCGAAGGCAACACGCGCGTGCAAGCGCGGCGCGGCGCCGGTCCGCTCTACGACATCGGCATCTACTGCGTGAACGCGGCGCGCTACCTGTTCCGTTCCGAGCCGGCGGAAGTGCTTGGCCTCAAGCTCACCGGCCGCGATCATCGCTTCGCGTCGGTCGACGAAGCGTACGCGGTGACGATGCGGTTTCCGCACGAACGCGTTGCGCAGTTCACGTGCAGCTACGGCGCACACGATCGCGCGCACTACGAATTGATCGGAACCGAAGGCATCCTGTCGCTCGACAACGCGTACGAGTACACGTCCGAGATGACGATGCGGATCGCCGGTGTTCATGGCGACAAGACACGCACGTTCGAGAAGCGCGATCAGATCGCCGGCGAGATCGAATATTTCGCGCGCTGCGTCCGCGACAACATCGATCCCGAGCCGAGCGGTTGGGAAGGCCTCGCCGACGTGCGCATCCTGCAGGCGATCCACCAATCGACGCGGTTCGGCCGTGCGGTGCCGATCGATCCGATCCTGCGCCCACAGCGCCCGACGCTGGGCCAAGAGATCGACATCGACTCGCATCCCGAGCCGCCGCTCGTCGACGTCCAGCAGCCGACGAAGTAGTCTTGCTGCGTGGACGTCACCCACGCGGTACTGATCGGGCTCGCCGCATTGTCGGCCGGCGCGGTCAACGCGATCGCGGGTGGGGGCAGCCTGATCACGTTTCCCGTGTTGCTCGCGTCGGGCTTGCCCGCGATCACGGCGAGCATGACGAACACCGTCGCGATGTGCCCGGGCTATCTCGGCGCCACTCTCGCGCAGCGTCGCGATCTCGCCGGCCAAGGCGCGCGCGCGTTGCGGCTCGTTCCGCTAAGTCTCGCCGGCAGTCTCGTCGGTGCGTGGATCCTGCTCAATACGACGGAGAAATCGTTCCAGACGATCGTGCCGTTCCTGCTGGTGTTCGCCGCCGGCCTGCTCGTGCTGCAGGGCAAGCTGCGTAGCTACCTCGTGCAGCACACGCGCGGCGGTCGCTCGCTGACGTTCGCGATCCTGCCGGTCGCGCTGTCCGCTGTCTACGGCGCGTACTTCGGCGCCGGCATGGGCGTCATCATCTTCGCGATCCTCGCGGTCGTGTTCGAGGACACGCTCATGCGCGCGAATGCGCTCAAGCAGCTGTTGTCCCTGATCATCAATACGTGCGCGGCTGTGGTGTTCCTGTTCGTCGGCACCGTCGACTGGCAGGTCGCCTTGATCATTGCGGTGTCGTCACTCGCAGGTGGGCTGATAGGCGGCAAGCTCGCATCTCGGATCCCCGAGCCGCTGCTCCGCTGGCTCGCCATCGCCGTGGCACTCGTCGTCGCGGCCATATACTTCGCGAAGCTGTAGAGCGAAACTCAGGGCCGTGAGGGCGGCTGTCCTTGTGCTGCTGGTGGGGTGCGGCCGCGTCGGCTTTGGCGAGGCTTCGTTCGATGCAGCCGATGGTCCGCAGCTGCTCGTCGACGTCGCACCGCTCGATGCTGCCTTTCCATCTGGCTTGGTGGCGTGGTTTCCGCTCGACGATCAGGCGGCGACGAGCGTCGTCGATGTGGTGTCGGGATTTGGCGGAATGTGCACCGGCTCGGAATGCGCGACGCAAGTCGCCGGACATCGCGGCACCGCGTTCGGGTTCGACGGCGACGACGACTGCATCCAGGTCCCCAACATGGGCCAGTTCGGCCAAGCGCAGCTCACGCTGTCGGTCTGGATCCGCCAGGACACCATCGACGTCTGCACGCCGGTCGCGAAGCCCGCCGAAAACGTCAGCACGACCGCCAACACCTGGCAGATCGAGACCACCACGAACAACGAGATCGAGTTCAGCACGACGCATGGCGGATCGGGAAACATGACGATGAGCACGCCCGTCAACACGCTCGTCGTCGGGCAATGGCAGCACGTCGCGGCGACATACGACGGCGCGATGAAGCGGCTCTACGTCAACGGTGCGCAGGTCGCGACCGACGCCGAGACCCTCGCGCTGACCTACGGCGTGCAGCCGATGTGGATCGGTTGCGACGTCAACAGCGGCAACCAGGCTGCACAGAACTTCGCCGGCGCGATCGATGAGGTCCAGCTCTACAACCGCGCGCTCACGCTGCCCGAAGTCCAAGCGCTCGCCGCGATGTAGGTTGTGTACTTCGCCCGGCCGTAGCGCGACACTCGTAGCGTGAGGGCAGTGCTCGTGTTGCTGCTGGTCGGTTGCGGCCGGTTCGGCTTCGGCGAACAGAGTCCGGGCGATGGCGGCTTCACGGGCGGCGTGATCGATGCGCCCGACGGAGCGCTGCCCCTCGTCGATGTCGCGCCGCTCGATGCGATGTTGCCGAGCGGCCTTGTCGTGTGGTTTCCGCTCGACGAGATCAATCCGCAGAACGCGAGCGATGTGGTCTCGGGTTTCGGTGCCACGTGTATCGGCGCGACCTGCCCGGTGATGACCGGGGGGCATCGCAACAGCGCGTTCTTGTTCGACGGCGAGGACGACTGCATCACGGTCCCCGACATGGGGCAGTTCGGGCAGGCGCGGCTGACGCTTTCGTTGTGGATGCGCCAAGACACCAACGATGCGTGCTCGCCATTTGCGAAGGTGGTCAACACAACGTCGACGTCGAACACGTGGCAGATCGAGACCACGGTGACGAATCAGCTGTCCTTTACAACGACGCACAGCGGCGACTCGAACTCGCGCATCACGACGGCGAACAACGCGTTCGTCATCGGCCAGTGGCAGCACGTCGCGATGACCTACGACGGGACGACGAAGCAGATCTACGTCGATGGCGCGCCGATCGTGAGCGGCGGGCAAGCGAGCGCACTGCTTTACAACACGCAGAGCGCGTACATCGGCTGCGATAACAACGGTGGTTCTCCGGCGATGCGCTTCAGCGGCGCGATCGATGAAGTGCAGATCTACAACCGCGCGCTCACGTCACCGGAAATTCAAACGCTCGCAGCGATGTAGCTCGCATGTCCTCGACGTGTAGCTGATCGAGAAGCGCGGTCGCGCTCGCGGCTGTACCGGCAAAGCCGGATCCCGCGACGGTAATCGCACCGTGTTGACCGTCGTCGACGATGGTGATCACGCAGCCACCGGTCGGATCGGATTCGCTCGCGAGCCGCGACGGCGACGACACGGCGCACATCGGCGGTATGCGCTCGTCGACCGCAATCCGCGACAGCAGCGCGCGGCCTCCGATCACGTCCGCAAAGTCCTCGAGCCAGCGCGGTCGCTTCGCGCTGATGCTCGCGCGCTTCCAGGCGAGCGGCACCGGCACCGCGCGCGCGGCCGCGAGCAAGCGCGAGACGAGTCCGGCCGCGTTCGCTTCGCGTATGAACACATCGCGCACCCGTGCTTCGAATGCATGGAACGGCTCGGGCACCCCGTGCTCGAACCGCACGCTCGTGGTCGCCGACACGATGCGGCGCTTGAGGCGCAGCGGATCGTCTTTGTGCCCGCGCGCGACGGGAATCTGGATCGTCGGCGAGAACTTCGCGCCGGGTGACCCGGCGATGCGATGGAGAATGCAGCCGAGGCGATACGCGAGTGGGATCACGCGCGGGGTCGGGCACGGCAGCTCGCGCCACGCGACCGCGAGCGGTACGGCACCGGCAACCGGCGCGAGTGCGGGCAGCTGCGTGGGATCGCTTGGGGCCGCGCCTTCGGTGAGCGCCGCGATCCGTGCAGCGATCTGCGCGTGGCCGTACCCGTCGATGATCAGATGACACGTCGACACGATCGCGAGCTCGCCGGCGCGGCTGAGCCCGAGCCAC
>DATDCH010000209.1:0-7745 GCA_036524455.1 Kofleriaceae bacterium
CATCGCACGCATGGCCGCACGCGGTGGCATGCGCCGCGAGCGCCGCGAACAAGCGGTAGCGGTACAAGAGGACGTGCCATCGCCCGAGCAACTGCTCGCGCGCGCGCAGCTACAGCAAAAGGTCAATCGCCTTGTCCTCGAGCTCCACGAGCCGCTGCGCTCGACGCTGCTCTTGCGTTTCTTCGAGGGCATGTCGGCGTCGGAGATCGCGCGTGCGCAACGCATCCCTGCCGCGACGGTGCGATCGCGGCTGAAGGACGCGCTCGATCGAATTCGCGCCGCGCTCGACGCGGAGCACGGCAACGATCGCCGCGCGTGGGCCGTCGTGCTCGCACCCGCACCCGCCGCCGTTTCGCACGGGACTGCTGCATCCGCAGGAGGCTTGATCATGAGTACGCAAGTAAAAGTCTTGATCGCTGTGGTCGTCGCCGCCCTGGTCATCGTCGGCACGCGCGTCGCGGGGCTGTGGGGTGGCGACGCCACGGAGAAACCCGCGCCGGTGGCGAAGACGGCGCCGTCGTCGAGCGCGCCGGTCAAACCTGCGGAGCCCACCGCTGCGTCTGCGAGCGCGCGCGAGCTGCCGACGATCTATGACAACGATCCGAAAGGCACGTTGCGCCTCGAGGGCCAGGTGATCGACGAGCACGATTCGCCGGTCGCGCACGCGATGGTCGCGATCGACGCGAACCCGCCGATGGTCGTCGAGACCGAGAGCGACGGCGGCTTCGTGTTCGAGGGCCTGATCCGTCGCGACTACCGCATCGAGGCGACCGCCGGCGATCGCTACGCCGGTCCCGCGCGGCTGCGCCTCTCCGACAAGCCCGAACCGGTCACGCTGCGCATGCGCAAGGGTGGCAGCGTCGAGGTGACCGTCACCGAGCGCGCCGGCGGCGCACCGGTCAAAGGCGCCGAGGTCGAGCTGCGCTCCTGGCTCTCGTCGCTGACGTGGAAGGCGACGACGAACGCCGACGGCATCGCGAAGCTCACCGGCATCGGCGCCGGCTGGTCGCCGCTGGTCGTACGTGCGAAGGGTTACGCGCAGGCCGCGATGATGTTCGGCACGTCGGGCAACCCCGACACCGTCGAGCACGCCGCGCTGTCGCTCGCGCGCGGTGCCGCGCTCGCCGGCCGCGTCGTCGACGAGAAAGGCAAGCCCGTCGCGAACGCGCGCGTCGTCGCCACGAGTGCCTCCGAGCCGCTGCCGGTCGTCGATCCACGTCGCGACGGCGTCGTCACCGGTGCGGACGGCTCGTTCTCGATCGCGACATTGTCTGCCGGCACGTGGCGCCTGACAGCGATTGCCGGCGACTACGCGCCGACGACGAGCACACCGTTCGCGCTCGATGGCGATCACGCGCGCAGCGGCATCGAGTTGCGCCTGCTCGCGGGTGCCGTCGTGCGTGGAACAGTGAAGGATCCGAACGGGGCACCGGTACCCTCCGCCGAAGTCAGTGTCGTCGTGCACGGCTACGTGTTCTGGCGCACGCGCAGACAGGCGTTCACCGACGCGAGCGGCAAGTTCTCGATCGGCGGGCTCGCACCACGCCCAGTCGACGTTGTCGCGTGGCACGACAGCGGTGCCTCCGCGATCATTCCTGCCGACCTCGCCGCGACGCGCGAGCAGGAAGTCACACTGACGCTCGACGTCAGCGGCGCGATCACGGGCACGGTCGTCGACAGGAGCGGTCAGCCGATCGGCGACGCACAGGTGATCGCCAGGCCCGACTGGACCAGCGGCACCGCCGATCCCGCAGCGTGGAGTGTTCGCGGCGTGCAGGAAACGGTCACCGATCAAGGCGGCGCATTTCGCTTCGCGGGCCTGCCCGACGGTCCCTACCGCGTGCGCGCCGCGCGACCGAGCGCGCCCGAGGCGGCGTGGCTGTCGCCAGGCGTCGTGACGAAGCCAAACGGCGCGCCGATCAAGATCGTCGTTCCCGCCGACGGCCGCGCGATCGGCAAAATCCAGCTCGCCGACGGCAAGCCGGCCACCACGTTCACGATCATGCTCGGCGACACGAGACCGCTGCCATTCGTCACGAAGGACGGCGCGTTCGCGATTCCCGCCGCGGCGGGCACATTCGCGCTCACCGTCGCCGGCCCCGGCTTCGTCGCGACCGACAAGCAAGTGACGATCGCTGAAGGCAAGGACACTGACCTCGGCACGCTCACGGTCAACGCCGGTCGCTCGATCTCTGGACGCGTGCTCGACGAGCACGGCACGCCCGTCGCGAAAGCGACCGTCGCCGCCGGCGCGCTACTCGGCGGCAACGGCGTCGAGCTGTACATCAAGAACGAGAGCGTCGCCGCGAAGGACACCGAGACCGACGCCCTGGGCAGGTTCGTGCTCGCCGGCTTCCCGCCCGGTTCGCTCACCGTGATGGCCGGGAAGTCGAATGCCGGCCGCAGCGCTGGCGTGCAGCTGCCCGCGAGCCCCGACAGCGTCACGCTCGATCTCGTGCTCACCGCAACGAGTAGTCTGGAGGGCAAGGTCACGCGCAACGGCCAGCCGCTCGGCGACACCGTAATCTTCGCGAACCCGATCGGCGCGATGTGGTCGAACTTCTTCGTCACCACCGGCCCCGACGGCACGTTCGCGTTCGACGCGCTCGCGCCCGGCTCGTACGTCGTGTATCCGAGGCTCGGCAGCGGCGGCGGCAATGGCCCGGGGGCCATGTACATGCGTCGCGCCGAGGTCGTGCTCGGCAAGAAGGCGAAGATCGAGATCGACGCGACGCCCGGTCCAGTGACACTCGCCGTGTCGGTCAAGACGGAGAAGGGGGCAGCTCTGCCGATGGGACGCGTGGGCGCCATCGAGCTGTCGATCAACCCGCAAACGGCCGAGGAACTGCGCGATGGCTCGCAGATGCCGACCGATCGGATTGTTTCGATGCACGGAGGCGGCATCCGGGATGGCGCAGCGTCGATCGCGGGCGTGCACACAGGCGCGCATACGCTATGCGCGATGCTCGGTGACCCGCGCGTTGCGAGCTCGATGAAGCTGAAGTGCTCGCAGGTGAAGCTGAGCGCGGCCGCGAAGCAGACCGCGTCGCTCGTCGTTCCCGCTGCGTGGCTCGAAGGCAAGTAACGACGACGAGCGTCTTTCCGGGCGGTTCGGCAATTCGCTCAACACTGTTGAGCCAATTCACGGCGCGATTCGTCGACCGTCGCGAAACAGGCCGCCGGTCTCGGTCGTCGTCACAGCAAACAGCACGCTCGCGGCGCCCTGCTCGACCGACCGCGGTGCGCTGCGGCCACCCATGTCGGTGCGCACCCAACCCGGGCAAGTCGAGTTGACACGAATCTTCCGCGGAGCGAGCTCGCTCGCGAGGATGCGCGTCAGCGCGTTGAGCGCGGCCTTCGACACGCTGTACGCATCGGCGCCCCAGCCCTTGCCGCCGCCTCGCACGAAATCGTGCATATGAGCCTCGAGCGCGTCGCGCGTCAACGCAGGGTCGGCCAGCAAGCGCCGGTGCGTTTCGTCAAGGTTCACGAGCGCGCCGTACGCACTCGTCACGTTCGTGATCGTCGCGCCGTCGCGCAAGAGTGGCAGCATGCCGAACGTCACGCGCAGCGGTCCGAAGAAGTTCGTCTCGAGCGTGAGCGCCACGCCGTCAGCACCACGAGCGACGCCATAGACAGCTGCGTTGTTGACGAGAGCGTCGATGCGGATCGCACCATCGCGAAGCTTCTGTGCGGCAGTCGCGACCGACTCGTCACTGGTCACATCGAGCTCGACGCCCTTGAGGCGCCCACCGGTCTCATTGCGCAGGCGTGCCGCTGCAGCATCGCCCTTCTGCCGATCGCGCGAGCCGACCAACACGTCCCAGCCCTCGACGGCGAGCACGCGCGCGACCTCTTGGCCGATGCCGCGGTTGGCGCCGGTCACGAGCGCGCTCTTGGCCATACCCGAGACTAACCTGCCCCGATCAGAGCGCCTGCAGGAATGCGAGCACGTCTTGGATGCGCGCGAACTAGAGATCTAGGTTGACGGCTTCGTGCGCTTTCCGGCGCCGGTACCAGATGATCAGCAACGGGATTGCCGACAGCACGAAGAGCGCGATGACGTAGAAGCGCGTCGTGAACATCGATGTCGAAATCTTCGCAGGCAGGCCACGGATGGCGACCTCACTGCCATCGAGGCGGATTGCGGTCAGCTCCAGGTGACCACCCGCACGAAGTTCATCGGGGTCTAGCGTCGTACCACCGCAGTTGATCTTGCCAAGTTCGAGCACATTTCCTTCTGTAGGTACGATTGTCTCGGTCGTGTCACCTCGGAACGTCCAGCGTACCCGAACGGCCGCCGTCGGCTGACTGATCTCTATGTTCAGAGTGTCGCTGCTCGAGCAGGTCCATTCGGACTCGTGGTGCCACCACTTCACGACGAATGGCGCTTCGACAGGCGGTCGCCAGTCTGAGGTCAATCGATACCCGACGCGGTTCACGACCAGCTCGCTGCCGACGGGACCTGAGTAGTCGATGCGCACGACGGCCTTCGCAACCTTCGTCTGCACAGCAACTCCCTCCGTTCCATTCCAGCGCACTTCGTGCTGGTGCGCACGGTGCTCGACGATCTCGTCGTAGACATAGAGGGAGCCTCGCGTTGGCACCGACGACGACTCGGTTCCAACCCAGCTCGGGTGCGCACACGCCGCGTAAGCACGCTGCGGTATCGCGAGGACGAGTGAGAACACCAGCACCACGAGGATCAACGGAGCTGACCGCATGACGATCCGACAGTAGCTCGTGCGAGCCGGTTGCCTAAACAAGAATCCCGAGGCGCTGGGTGCGGCAGGCAGCCACGTGTGACAGGCCGGCAACCGGTTTGCAGAAGCGTTAACTGTCTCTGTAACTACGTGGAGGATTGGGGGATCGAACCCCAGACCCTCGGCTTGCAAAGCCGATGCTCTCCCGCTGAGCTAATCCCCCGTTGGGTGGGCATAGCTAGCGCGCCGGATCGCGACCTGTCAAGGACCGCGAGTAGAGTGCGCCTCATGCGGTGTGCGCTGATGCTCGCCCTAGCACGCCGAGCCCGACTCGCATCGCGCCGACCGAACCCGGCGCGCCAACCCGCTGCTACCGATGGCGGCTAACGACCGTTACGTGCGCCTCGGCTGCGCGCCGTAACAGCTCGGGTCTTGTTGGTAGAAATCACGCAGCAGGGCGAAGAGCGCCGGCATCGCGTCGCGCAGATCGTGCGAGCGCTCGAAGAACCACTCCGTCGCGACCGCGAACAGCTCGGCATCGCTCTTCGCGGCGTACGGGTCGAGCGCTGGCTCAACGCCGCGGCGGATCGCGGCTGCGATGTCTGCACGCGCTTCTGAGATCACGTCGGTCCACACGGTGTAGAGGTCGGCCGGCGGGCGGTGCGCGCCGCTGTCGTGACCTTCGTCGAGCGCATGTGCGAACTCGTGAAAGCCGACGTTGTCGCCGTCGTGGGGTGTGACCATGCCGTCGAGCAGGTTTGGCCACGAGAGCGTGACTTTCCACCGGCTGCCGGTTCCGATGACCGGTCCGCCGTCGTGATCCCAGGAGTCGTCGCCGCGGAGCTCGACGTGACGAACACTCGCGTAGTCGACCCAGCTGAGGTTGAGCGTGAGGCGACATGCGGCAGCGGCGACGACGACGCGCATCTCGTCCGTGATCTCGAGCGTGCGAGACGTGAACGTCTTCGTCAGCACGAAGTGTTGGACCTTGTCCTCGAAGCGTTCCTGTTCGACTTCGTCGAACGCGCGATAGAACGGCACGCGCTGGCGGAGGATGTCGCGCCAGGCGGCGGGGAACGCGGCGTCGAGTGCGTCGCGGAGGTCGTCGGGGCTCAAGCTGCCAGCAACGTAGATCCCGAACGGGCGCGCGCAACGGGGCTTCGCGCTGCGTGTCTCAACGAGTTACGTCGTGGGCTTCGTTGCCGCCGGCGGCGCCGCCGCTGCGTCGAGCGCGGGATGCGACTGGCGCGACTCGTCGAGCACGATGTCTTCGAGGTCTTCTTGCGGGCGCTCGAGCTTGCGGCTCGGATCCTTTTTCGGGAACAGCGGCGGCGGGTACATCGCGCGTGCTTTGGCGGAGGCTTGGCCCCAGACCAGGAACATGATCGACCAGATGGTCGGCATGCCGAAGCAGATTTCCGGGAACATCATCGCGAAGCCGCAGATGTAGCCGCTGACGACGAGGATGAGCAGGACGACACTGACGAGCTTGTTCTTCGTCATGCCGACTTTCGGCATGGGCAGGCGCGACGCCATCAGGTAGCCGCCGACGACCATCGCGATCGGGAAGTACTTCCAGACCGCAAACGGTGTCTCGAGCGAGTCGCCGAACAGTTTGGTGCCGCCGAACTCGCGGTAGGTCGGGTCGTACTTGAGGAAGAGCAGGATCCAGATCGCGATCAGGCCACCGGTGAGCGTGGTCGGAAAGCCGAAGAAGATTTTGGTTGGGATCTGGTCGTCGCTGAGCACGTTGTAGCGGGCGAGGCGGAACACCGCGCACAGCATGTATGCGCCGCACGCGGCGAACAGCAGGAAGTGGCCGACGCCGTGCTGGTAGTACTCGACGCGACCGCCCACGTACATGAGGACGAGGTAAGCGGGCGCGACGCCGAAGTTGAGGAAGTCGGCGAACGAGTCGAGCTGCATGCCGAGCTCGCTCGTCGCTTTCATCGCGCGCGCGACGAGACCGTCGAGGCGGTCGGTGAGGACCGCGTAGATGATCATCCAGGCCGAGAGCGACGCGTTGCCCGTGTGCGCGGCCCACAGCGAGACCAGGCCGAAGATCATCGACGACAGCGTGATGAGGTTGGGCGCGAGATAGCGGAAGAAACGCGGAATCGGCACGAGTTCGTCAGCTCCCGCGCTTGTGCGCCTGCTCCATCAACTTCGCGTAGAGGCGCGGGCCGAGCGACTCGGTCATCATGCCTTCGACCACGCGGGCGATTTCTGCCTGCGGGTCGCCTTCGCGATAGACAAAGCGGATCGCCATGCCTTCGTCGGGATCGCCGTCACCGTCGACATCTTGGCCCGAGACGATGCGTTGGACCTCGCCGTGAATCGTGAGGGGCTCGCCGCGCCCCGGGACAAACAGCTTGAACAGGAACTCGGTACCTACCGGAAGCGGCTTGCTCGTCTTGATGAACGTGCCGCCGCGCGAGATGTTCTTGGTGTAGTCGGCGAAGAACGTGTTGAGTCGCTTGTATTCGACCTTGAGCTCGATCGGGCGCCGCTTGCTCGCCCGCCGATCTTGCTTGTCGTCGACCACGGCTCACTCTACCAGGATTAGCTAATGAAGGTCGTGTCCGGACGCGGTGCGATCCGGCGCATGATGCGGCGCTGGCGGCTCTGGGTCTGGCTCAGTGTGGTGGTGCTGGGGATCGGGGTCGGACTCGGCTGGCTGCCGCTGTTCAACGTGCTCGGGTACGAGCTGGCGTTCATTGTCGCTTTGTTCGCTGCGATCAGTGGGCTGGATCTCGGGGCGGCTCTCGCGCGCGAGCTGCAATGGATGGACGTCCCGGGCGTGACGCGATCGGTATATCCGGGCCGTGCGTTAGCGCGCACGACCGTTGCGGCGTCGCTGCTCGCCGTGTCGATCACGCTCCCGCCTGCGTTGATCGCGGCGGTGCGCGGGATCTGGGTTCCGACGTGCGATTGGTGGTTCGGGATCGAGGCGTACCTCGCGATGCCGGTCGTGACGGCGGCGCTGGCCGGCGCGCTCGGGCATGCGATCGGCGTTGCGGTCGGTGCGCGACCGATCGGGCC
>DATDCH010000210.1:0-4616 GCA_036524455.1 Kofleriaceae bacterium
GTCGCGTCACTTCGCGAAGCGGCGAACGGAGCACTATCGTCGGCGCTACTCGATAGCGCGTCGAGCTTCTTCACGATCAGCGGTGGGCCACTGATCTGGTACGAGTCCCAGAGCGCTTCGTAGATGTCGTAGCCGGTGCCGGTGCGATCGGATGCGAACAACACGCGCGGGCGCGTCACCTCGCCGAACTTCGTCGTCAGGTACGCGTCGTTCGCCAGCGACGATAGATGTTCGAGCCGATGCACGACCGGCGCCGGATAGGTCTCTGCCCAATAGAGATCGAGCCCACCCGCGCCGCCGCTGCGAGCGCTGGTAAATACCAGGGCCGCGCCGTTGTTCATGGACTCGTTCGTGAAGTCCACGACCGACATCTCGAGCGGCCCGCGCTCGTCGTCGGGCGACATCAGCTCCGGTGCATACGGCCGTGGCTCGCCGACGACGTGCGGCTGTTGGCTCAACTGCACGGACGTGATCCAGACATCGAGCTGCTTGCCCTGCGAGCCGCGGTTGGTCGAGTACAGGATCTGGTCGAGGCCCGGCGGCTTCGCCGCGTTGTAGTCGTCCCATTCCGTGTTGAGGCCCTCGATCGGCGTGGGCACTGCAGGCGGCTCGACCGGCTCGCGGCGCGGATAGAAGCTGCTGGGACATCCGGCGAGCACCAACACCAACCAAGCAGCGCGTCTCATTATCGCCAACAACGCGTCGCGCGCGTGGCGCTTACACGTGGGCGACCGAGCTATGGGGCTTTGTCTTTCGCCGTGCACTTGCCGGCTTCACACACGGCCGTCTTCGTCATGCACGGATCGGCGACGCACTTGACGCCGGGGCCGTCGCACGTCGGGTCCTTGTCGTCTTTCGCGAGCACGCGACAGTCGCAACCGCTGCAGTAGTCGGCGAACAGGCGGCAGTCGCCATCGGTCGTGCATGCACCCGCAGCGGGCGTGGCCGGTACCGTCGGAGGCGTGACATTGCCGGTCGTGTCTGGCTTGGAGGGGGAGCTGCACGCGAACGCGGCAAGCAATGCGACAAACGAGATCGTGATCAAGGGTCGTTGCATGGCGCGAGTATGCATCTAACGCGCAAGCTCGGCGTCGAATGCCGCGAGATCGAGCAGCGGAATCTCGCGCACGCCGTCGCCATCGATCACATGCAGCTTGCCGATCGCCGGCCACATCGCCCTCGTGACCACGCCGAGCGTCGCGAGCTTCTTGATCAGGCCCGGCGGTAAGAAATGGCCGAGCGCCTGGAGCTCGTGTGCAGTCGCTTCGCCCGTCGGCGGCTCGACGTTCGGCCACGCCGGCAGCTTCTGCTTGACGAGCTTCTTGCGCTCGGCGGGACCTAGGAAGCCCTGGCGCGCGACGAGCTCGCGAAACGCGGCGATGCCTTGCTGCGCGTTCGCCGCTGCGAATGCGAGATCGTGTTTCGCGTTGTCGTCGTAGCTACGTTTCTCGACAACCCGCACGGTGCCGTCGCGCAGCACAACGAAGATCGGCGCGCCATCGAGGCGTTCCGACGCCCAGCGCAGCATCTTGCCCGGTTCCATGTTGTCGACGAGCACCGCGCTGCGCACCGGTCCGCACCAGCCGCCGCGCTGCGTCTCGATCTTGCCGGTGACGGCGTTCGTCACTGGTAGCGCGATCGTCGAACACACAAAGCCTGCCGGGCAGCGCTTGTCGAGGCAGGGGCGCGTGCACGCGTGCTCGCCGCGCGGGTGGAGGTGCCCCGCAGTGTCGAAGGCGATGCAGCGCTGCGTCCCCGGCGTGCAGTCGCGGTCACTCTTGCACGCGCGACCGAGGTCCGCCTCCGGCGGCGGTGGCGGCTCGTCGACAGGTGGAGCGACCGGCACCGACTGCGCCTTCGCACGCTCGTCTTTGCACGCGAGCAGGACGACCACGCACGTTGCCGCGATCCGGATCATGGGACGCGTAATCAACCACAACGGAACCGGGGATGGTGGACGAATCGCGCTCGATCCGCCGGCGGTCCGTGGTAGGCCCCTGCCTCGATGGCGCACAAATTCCAGGTCAACCTCGGTGGCATCATCGAGTTGCTCTCGAACCACCTCTACGGCACGCCGGAGGTGTACATCCGCGAGTTGCTACAGAACGGTGTCGACGCGATCACGGCGCGGCGCGCGAAGGGTGGCGACGCCGGTCATATCCGGATCTCGCTCCCGACGCCGACGCGCCTCGTGTTCGAGGACGATGGCATCGGCCTCACCGAGGATGAGGTCCATCGCTTCCTCGCGACGATCGGTGAGAGCAGCAAGCGTGGTGTGATCAACCAGAAGGACTTGCTCGGCCAGTTCGGCATCGGCCTGTTGTCGTGCTTCGTCGTGTCCGACGAGATCGTGGTCGTGACTCGCGCCGAGGGCAGCGCGGCGATCGAGTGGCGCGGCAAGGTCGACGGCACGTACTCGGTGACCGCGCATGCCGGAGCGGAACCGCCGATCGGTACGCGCGTCGAGCTCGTCGCGAAGCGCGGCGCCGAACCACTGTTCGCCGCGTCGAAGGTGACCGAGCTCGTGATCCGCTACGGCGGTCTATTGCCGTATCCGATCGAGGTCGTGCACCGCGACGGGCGCACGATCGCGAACGGGGAGCCTCCGGTGTTCCGGCGCAGCTCCGTCGATCGCGCGGCGGCACTTGCCTATGGCAAGCAGCTGTTCGGCGAAGATTTCCTCGACGCGATCGTGCTGCGCTGCGAGCCGGGTGACGTCGACGGGATCGCGTTCGTCCGTGCATCCGCGGCGAGCCCCGGCGGCAAGCGCTCCGATCGCGTGTACCTCAAGGGTATGTTGCTCGGCGACAGCGCGGAGGATCTGATGCCGGCCTGGGCCGGTTTCATGCGCTGCGTGCTCGACGCGCGCGACCTGCGCCCGACCGCGTCGCGCGAGGCGTTCTATCAGGACGAGGTGCTGGATGCCGCCCGCGAGCAGCTCGCGCGCGGGTTGCGCGAGCACTTCGGCCGGCTCGCGTCGACCGACGAGCACGCGCTGTACGAGATCATCGCCGTGCACGGCATGTGGCTCAAGTCGATGTGCCTCGAGGACGACGAGCTGTACCGCGCACTCGTCGACTACTTTCCGTTCGAGACCACGCTCGGACCGTTCACGCTCGGTGAGCTGCGCAAGCGCGAATCGCTCGTGCGTTACGCGCCGAGCGTCGATGCATACCGTCAGGTCGCGCAGGTCGCTGCCGCCGAGGGCCTCGCGATCGTCAACGCCGGCTATATCTACGACGCGGCAATCCTCGAGAAGCTGCCGCTGCTCGGCGTGCAGGTCGAGGCAGTGTCCGTCGACGATGTCGTGCAAGCGTTCGAGGACGTGGCGCTCGCCGAGCTCGACGCCGCACACGACATGCTGCGCGCTGCCGATGTCGCACTGCGACCGTTTCGTTGCGTCGGCGAGCTCAAGCGCTTCTCGCCCGACACACTGCCGGTGATGTACGCCGCCTCGCCGCGCGCGGCGTTTCGGCGCGAAGCAAAGCGGTCGGCCGAGGCCGCCGGCGGCTTGTGGGGCTCGGTGCTCGAGCGCGTCGTCGAAGCGGGTGACGGCGGCACCGATGACGCACGCCTAGTGTTCAACCATGCCAACCCGCTCGTGCGCCGGTTGATCGAGCACGCGCACGATCGCGGCCTGCTCCACCACACGATCCGCGCGCTGTACACGCAAGCGCTGATGCTCGGCCACCATCCGCTCGGCGTCGCAGAGCTGACCGCGATGAACGAGAGCCTGGTCGGTCTCGTCGAGCTCGCGACCTTGCCGCTCGCAGTCGGAAAGGCGAAGGCGTGATCGAGCTCGAGGAGGTACGCCAGGCGATCGTCCAGACCGCGGAGCTGCCCGCATCGATGGCCAAGGTGGAAGCGCTCGAGTCGCTCACGCGTCAGGCGCTACAGCTCAACGGCTTCCTCGACGCGTTTCGCGGTCAGCTCCACCTCATCAACGCGTGCCACGGCGCCGTGTTGCCCGAGCGCATGCTCGCCGCGTACACCGCGTTGCGCGCGAACTTCGACCAACACGGCCACGACTGGCCCGACAGCCTCGCCGGCTACGTGGTTCGCGCGGGTGCACTCGTCATGACGTACGTCGACAGCTTCCCGGAAATCCCGCGCGCACAGCTCGACGCGCTGTTTGCTGATCAAGAGCAGATGCATGCCGCGAGCGGCGAGTCGATCTACATGCTCCTCGAAGCACGCACGTGGCTCGAGCTCGAAGCCGGTCGGCTGGACAGCACGCGCGAGCTCTACGACCAGCTCGTCGTCACACCGGCGCCCGCGCGCTGGTGCGGACCGTGCCGGATCAACCAACGTGTTTCGATATTGACCCGGCTCGGTCGCGACGACGAAGCGATCGCGCTCGCGTCACCGCTGCTCGACGGTCGCCGCAAGTGCGAGACCGTACCGCGCTCGACCTGGGCGACGTTGCTCCTGCCGCTCGCCCGCGCTGGAGACTGGGACCGCGGCCGCGATTACTACGCGCGCGCACATCGCGCAGCGATGAGCGAGCCGACGTGGCTCGGCAGCGCTGCGAAGGTGATTACGTTTGCCGCGATCGACGGATCGTTTACGAAGGCCAAGAACCTCGTCGAACGCTGCCTGCCCCGCGCGCTCGAGCC
>DATDCH010000211.1:0-11738 GCA_036524455.1 Kofleriaceae bacterium
GCACACGTCGACCTCGGCCTTGCGATGGTCATCTATGCCGGCACGACCATCGCCGGAGCTCTGTCGTTTCTGCCCGGAGGACTAGGTGTCACCGAGGGCGCGATGACGGTGGCACTCGTCGAGGGTGCGGCTAAGATCGAACCAACGACCGCCGTCGCCGCGACGCTGCTCACCCGGCTCGCGACGCTGTGGTTCGCGGTCGCCATCGGCGTCGTGTTATTGGCCATCGCAAGGCGCCGCATCGCCAGCCGGGCCCGAGACCCGGTGCTATAACCCGCGCATGTCGGTAGGCGTCGACTTCGATTTCGCGCGGTGGATCGCCGCGCGCCGTGGTGCGATGGAACTGAGCGCGCGTGAAGGCGCAGCGTACGCATTCACCGGCGAACGCAAGTTCCGGCGCAACCTGATGCTGGCTCGCCCGGTGACGATGGCGCTCGAAGCGACCACGCGGTTGTGGCGCGATGTCGCCCGCACCGAGCTCCTTGGCACTGCGGTCAAGGTCAGCGACCAGCAGTACCCGCGCGTGTACGAAGCGGCGAAGGCCGCGGGCAACGCACTGCGCGTGAAAGTGCCGGTCATCTTCGCTGCGCCGAGCAAGTCGTTCAGGGTGAAGGTGCTCGGCACCGAGGACGCGCCGCACCTGATCGTCAACATGGAGCTCGCCGAGGCGCTCGACGACACCGAGCTGGTCGCTGCGATCGCGCGCGAGCTCGGCCATATCCAGAACGGCCACATCCTCTATACGACCGCGCTTCACTACCTCAACACGTCGGCGGCGTTCTTCGTGCGCTGGGTCGTGCAGCCCGCGATCATGACGCTGCAAGCATGGTCGCGGCGCGCCGACGTCACGTGCGATCGTGCCTCGTTGATCGCGGTCCGCGATCTCGACAAGACGCTGACGTCAATGGTGCGTATCGAGATGGGCATCGACAAAGGCTCCGCGTTCAATGTCGAGGAGTACCTACGTGCGTTGCCCGACGTGAAAAAAGGCATCGGCCGCTACGCAGAGCTGTTCCGCAGTCATCCGTACGTGCCCAAGCGCGTACAAGCCCTTCGACTGTTTGCCGGCTCGGCGCTCTACGCGCAGGTCACCGGCCAAGATCCGACGGGGAAACCGTCGCACGCCGAAGTCGACAAACAATGCGCCGAGCTCATCAGCGTTTTCTAGGGAGATGCGAATGATCCTGCTCGAGCATCACAAGCAAGCCAAGCGCGAGATCGTCTCCCGCTTCCAACAGCTCGCCGAGGTCGCTGAAGCGGTCGGCATGACCACCCTCTCGCGCGACATTCGCAACACGCGCATCCCGAAGCTCGAAGCCGAGCGGTTTCACCTCGTCGTGCTCGGCGAGTTCAATCACGGCAAGTCGACGTTCGTGAACGCGCTGCTCGGTCAAGACGTGCTGCCCACCGGCATCACGCCGACGACGGCTTCGATCAACCACGTCGTGTACGGCGAAACGCCGCGCGCGCACGTGAAGCTGATGAGCGGCGAGCAGCAGCAGATCGAGCCCAGCCAGCTCAAGGACTGGGTCACGGTCGCGGGGGGCCACGCCGACGACGTCGCGTTCGTCGAGCTCGCGTATCCGGCCGACATGCTGCGCAACAACGTCGTGCTCGTCGATACGCCTGGCGTCAACGACCTCAACGAGCAGCGCGCCGAAGTCACGTACGGTTACGTGCCGCGCGCCGACGCGGTCGTGTTCTTGCTCGATGCAGGCCAGGCGCTCAAGGACAGCGAGCGCGAGTTCTTGCGTTCGCGCGTGCTCGAGAGCGCTCGCGATCGGCTGATCTTCGTGCTCGGCAAAATGGATCTGCTCTCGCCCGACGAGCGCAGCGCCGTGGTCGAGTACGTCAAGAAGGGCCTCGCGCAGATCACGCCCGATCCGGTCGTGTTCCCGCTATCGGCGCGCGACTGGGCGAAGTCGAAGGCTCCCGACAGCGGCATGCCGCAGCTGATGGAGTACTTCGCGCGCTTCCTCGCCCGCGACCGCGCGCAGGTGATCCTCGATAACGCCGCGGCCGACGCCGCGCGCACCGCGAGCTACCTCGAGAACAACCTCGGCGTGCGCATGCGGTCGTACGATCTCGACATCGGCGAGCTCGAGCAGCGGATCGGCGCGGTGCGCGAGCAGCTCGACTCGAGCAAGCGCAAGCTCGACGATCTGCATGTCCGGATCGAGGCCGATGCGAATTCGATCAAGAACCAGGTCGAGCTCGATCTCGAATCGTTCGCGAAAGCATTCGTGCAGGCGCTGCCGTCGCAGATCGACTCGGTCGACGCCGACGACGTCAAGACGTACTTGCCCGCGTTCATCGAGGACAAGTTCAAGGAGTGGGCAGAGCTCGAAGGCGCCAAGCTCGCAGCGATGCTCGAGCACCTCGCGGAAGAGGTCATTCAGATCACGAACGAAAACGTGGCGGCCGCCGCGGCAACGCTCGCCGAACGGCTCGGCCCGAACGACACGCAGGTCGACATCACCGTCGATTCGTTCAAGTACGACGTCGGCATCTATGCGGTCGGTGCGCTCGGCACCACGGTGATGCTGTTCGTCAACGCGCTCGCGGGCGGTCTGCTCACGCTCGCCGCGCCGATCCTCGCGATCGTGCTCAAGTCGAAGATCGCGGGCGACATCCGCGTGCAGGCGAAAGAGAAGATGCCGGCCGCCGTGCTCAAAGCGGCCGAAGCGATGAAGCCGCACTTCGACAAGTGCATCGACGACTTCGCGAAGCGACTGTCGGAGTTCGTGTCCAACGCGGGCAACACGCTCTATCGCGGCATCAGCGAGATCCTCGATCGCACGATGTCGGAGCGCCGCGAGCGCTCCGGCGAGATCGGCGATCTGCGCCAAACGACGACCGTGCAGATCGCGCAGGTCAAAGCGACGACGGCTGCGCTCCGCCAATTGCGCGAAGGCATCTGGGCCACCGAAGACACTCCCGACGACACGACCGGCAACTGAAAGTGATGATGGTCGGGGGCACCGGGTGGTGTGAGCCCTCATCGGCGAATCACACGCGTCGGTGTATATCCGCGCGCTTAGGCTTGGCTAGCGACTTGCTGAAGAGCAGTGGACCATGCGTTCACTCGCCGCCGCTCTTGTCATATGTGTTGCGGCCTGTGCAGAGCAGGCGGCACCAGAGGGTTACGGCGAGGGGCTCGGAACGCCCGAGAATCCAGTCCCAGAGGACGACTTCGATTACCTGCTGACGTCGAAGATGGATTTCACCGTCGACGGCGTCGCGCCTGCGCAGGTCAAGGACGCAGCCGCTTCGTGGCGCACGTTCTCGACGAATCCGGCGAAGACGCTGCTCGCGGTTGGCGGCCAGGAAGACGTCCAAGCGCTGCGTAGCGCATTGTCGCAACCGCTGCTGGATCGCCTCGAAGGTTGGATCAACACCGAGGTCGACAAGGCGCGGATCGCAACTAAGACGATGCGCCAGTACGCGACCGAGGTCTCGACGATCACCGAGACCATCATGACGCGCTTCAACCTGAGCAGCCGGTTGACGATGACGCCGGCGAAGACCACGCACGGGCTGGTCGGGCTCAACTTCCGGCCGTCGAATCTCGACATCGTGGTGCCGATCGGAGGCATGGCCGCCGACAAGCTCATGCAATACCCGGCGCTCGCCGTCGCAACGGCCGGCGCGATCTCGCTCGGCGATCAGAAGTTCGGTCTCGCGTTCGGCCACCACGCGTGGTCCGGGATCAACCTCGCAAGCTCGAGCCTGTTCGGCGGGAACGTGACGGCGGCGATCGCGACCGGGCTCAACTGCTCGGTGCTCGCCAAGGCGGTCGCGGCAAGGTGCTACAACGGCGCGTGCGTCGGGCACGAGTTCCAGCTCAAGGCGATCTGCGACAGCGGTGGCGTTGCACTCGCGAACGAGCTACGCGATCGCGTCACCGCCGTGACGCTCTCCATGTTCCGTCTGACCGCCGGCTCGGCGCGCCTGGTCGACGACAACGGTGATGGGCTCGCCGATCAGATCGTCGACGGCGTCTGGGAGGTCGAGCTCGACCTCGGCACGGGCCTACGCAAGCAAGCTGCAACGTTCCAAGCGTTGCAGTAGCGCTAGTTCAACGTGAAGCGGCGCTTCATCCACCACGCCGGATTCTGCGCTTCGGAGCAGAGCGCCACTTCCGTGGGTGGATTCACTGTGAAGTAGTTGTCAGGCAGCGTCTCGTCGGCGTTCGCCTGGTTGAACTTCGCAAGCGTATAGAACCGACCGCCGATGTAACCCTCGGGTGGGCCGCACGCCACCATCGTGCCGATGCCCGGATAGATGTACGCGCCGGCGAAATGGTGGTCGAGGCCACCCGTGGTGGAGAAGCAGCAGTTGCCCGACGTGTACGTCGCGAAGCTGCGGATGCCCTTCTGCTTGTTGTAGAGCCCGATGAACGCCTTCGCGAAGCTCGCGTTGGCAAAGTCCGTCGAGCGCACGATCGTGTAACCGGTGGCCGGCGTGACGTCGAAGCGATACATCGTGATGTCGTCGTACGTGATGCCCGCCGTGAAGTCGCAGTACATGTTCACGCCGGTGTTCGGGTTGTAATAGACACCGTCGGGCGCGGCGGGATCCCAGAGCCGAATGCTCGTGCAGCGAGACGCCTTGTCGACGCACGTGCCATTGAGACAACCCTGGGTCGGGCTGCACTGCGTGTTGCAATTGCCGCAGTACAGATCGCTCGTCATCACGTTGGCGCAGCTGCCATTGCAGGCCATCTCGCCCGTCCCGCACATCAGCGCATTGGGCGGAGCATCCGGCTCGAAGGCGTCGGGAATCGCGGCATCCGGAACCTTCTGCACGTCACCACAGGCAATCAGTGCGAACGCAAGCCACCACAAGCTACGCATCCTTCAATCATACGGCCAAACCGGATGTGAAATCGAATGGTAGGCTGCACGTATGTCACTTTGGTCACGGCTCGAAAGGCGGCTCGGCGACCTCGCCAGCGAGCTGGTCCTCGACGAGTACCGCGACCAGCTGAATCAAGCGCGCCACCTGATGGCGCAGGGTGATGTAACCGCCGCCATCGATTCGCTGGAGGCGTTGCTGTCGGTGAAACCGGACCACGGGCAGGCGCTGATCGTGCTCGGTGAAGCGCGCCTCGTGACGCGGGATCCGGTGTCGGCGCACCAAGCCTTCGAGCGCGCGCTCCAGGTGCGTGGAGGTGATCCAGCGGCGCTCGTCGGACTCGGGACTGCGCTCGTCGAGATGGCGAAGTACGACGCGGCGGTGCCGGTGCTATCGCGAGCGGTCGCGGAAGCCGTCGGTGATCGGGGGATTCTCGCAGACGCGTATCGCGGGCTCGGCATCGCGTGGCGACGGCGTGGTGATCTCGATAAGGCGATCCGCGAGCTCCGCAAAGCGGTCGTCGAGGATGGCGACGACAAAGATGCGCGCGCCGCACTCGGCGAGGCGCTCGTCGCGGATGGCGGTCCTTACGACGAAGCCACGCGCCACCTCGAGCGCGCCGCCTCGGGCGAGCACCCGCCGGCACTTGCGTTGTACGGCCAGGGGCGGATGGCACTGCTCGACGAGTCGCCGGCCATCGCAGGCGAAAAGTTTGCGCGTGCCCGTGCGATCGCCGAGCAAGACCCGACCGTGCTCGGTTACCAGATTCGACTCGACGTGCTCGGCGCACAAGGTGATGCCGCGCTCGCCGAACGAGATGCGATGCGCGCGCAGCGCTTCTACCTCGAGGCGCTGCAGCTCGAACCGCGCCGCGCAGAGCTGCACGCGCAGATCGCGATCGCACACCGGTCGATCGGGAATCTCGGCGCCGCGCTGACGAGCTTCGAGCGCGCGCTTGGTCTCGGTGCCGGGCTCGACACGTTGCGCGCTGCCGTCGACGCTGCGATCGAAGCCAACGACGGCAGGCTATTGGCGACGTGGGCCAGCGATCTGCTCGGCAGGGACCCGACCGACGTGCGCGCGCTCGTCGCGCAAGGGATGGCGATGATCGCCGGGCAACCGCAAGCGGCCAAGGCGCTGCTCGAGCTCGCTGCCGCACGCGACGATGTCGATGCGCACGTGCAGCTGGCGCGGTTGAACCTCGCCGACGATCCGGCGCAGGCGGCGAAGTGCGCGTTGGCGGCGCTGCGCACGGCACCGCAGCACGCAAAGGCACGCGAGATCCTCGCGGCTGCACGTGCCGCGCAGTTGCCCGAGCCGGTGTCGAACGAGATCGCCGACCTCGCGGACTTCCTGGAGAAGGTCGTGGCGACCAAGCGCGACCTTGGCCACTTCGTCGGCGAGACGGCGCGTGCAGCGGCGAACCTCGATCAACCGCTGCTCGTCACCGTGATGGGCGAGTTCTCGAGTGGCAAATCGTCGTTCGTCAACGCGTTCATCGGTGCCGATGTCGCGCCGACCGGCATCACGCCGACGACGGCGACGATCAACGTCGTGCGCTACGGGCGCGAGCGCGGCGGCCGCATCATCTCGCGCGACGGCGCGACGCTCGAGCTCGGTTGGGAACCGCTGATGGAGCACTTGCGTGCGCTCACGCCCGACGACGCGCGCGGGATCGACCGCGTCGAGATCCTGGTGCCGCTGCCGCACCTCGAGAAGATCAACATCGTCGATACGCCGGGCCTCAACTCGATCCAGCCCGAGCACGAGGCGACCGCGCGGGCATTCATCGCGCGCGCCGATGCGGTGGTCTGGGTGTTCACCGCGTCGCAAGGCGGCAAGCAGAGCGAGAAGAAGGCGCTGCAGTCGATCCGCGACGAAGGCAAGCGCGTGCTCGGTGTGCTGAACAAAGCCGATCAGCTGAGCGAGACGGAGATCAAGGAGGTCGTCGAGTTCATCGGCGGCACGCTCGGCGATCTCGTCGAGACGATCGTGCCGTTCTCTGCGCGAGATGCGCTCGACCACAGGCGCAGCGGTAAGGGCGCAGACGGCAACTGGCCGGTGCTCGCGAATGCGCTCGAGGAGCGGTTCTTCCAGCAAGCGCGTCAGCTCAAGCGCGACGCGTGTGCGCGCACGCTGCGCGGTATCGTGCAGGATGCGCAGAACGTGATCGCGCGCGAACGGCAGCGTGCCGTCGAAGCTGCGGATGCAGCACGCGCTGCGCGCGACGAGCTGACCGCGTCGGCGCGGCAGTTCACGAAGGAAGGCGTGATCGGCGAGCGCAAGGAGCTGTCGGAACAGATGGCGCTGCTGTACCGGCGCGCCGCGCGCGAGGTGCTCGATCTCGTACGGCCGCGTCGACTGCCGTTTTCGTCGCACACCGCGACGGCGGCCGATCGCGATTATCTGATCGCGCTGCTCGCGTCGGGGTTCGAGACCGCGATCGAGACCGGCCGCCGGCGCGTGGCGAACGAGCTCGCGCTGCGCAGCCGCAAGGCCGAGGTCGCCGCGAAGGCGCTCGAGAACGCGCTCGGCTTCGATATCGTCGGTGATCTCGAACGCGTCGCCGCGGACCGCATCGGCCTCGCGATGTCGCGCGTGTTCGATCGCGCGCGCGCGTATCTGCGCGGGTACCTCGAAGGTGGTTACGTCGAGTCGTTCTTCCGCAACGATGTGCCGCGCCTCGAGCTCGCCGAGGACGCGATCTATCACGCGCTCTATCGCTCTGCTCCGGATCTCGACCGCGAGGTCGGGAATCCGCTCGCGCATGCGGCGACCGACGCGCTGTCGTCGCTCGCGCGTCGGCTCGATCACTGGAGCGCCGTCGTCGATGTTCGGACGTTTGACCTGGAAGTTGGCGTGGTTCGGGCTCTCGAGATCGTCGCGACTCGTTTATGATGTCGCACGCCTCCGTTAGAGTCCGCGATCATGACGAAGCGACGCAACCCGATCCCCAATCGCTTGACGCTCGGGATCGACGAAGCGGGACGCGGACCGGCGATCGGCCCGATGGTGATGGCGGCGGTCGCGATCGACAGCAAAACCGCGGCTGCGCTGACGCGTAAAGGCTTGCGCGACTCGAAGTCGTTCGGTGCGGGCGAAGACGCGCACGCGGTCCGCTGCGAGCTCGCGGCGGAGATTCGCCAGCGCGCGGTGTTTCTCGCGACGCTCGAGATCGAGCACGACGAGATCGATCGCCGCGTGTGCAAAGGCGAGCTCAACGCGCTCGAGCGCGAGATGGCCGGCCGGCTGATCGAGCAGGCGCTCGCCCATCCGATCAGCTGCGACAAGATCATCGCCGACGGCAAGCGCATGTTCCAGGCGCTGTCGCTGCGCTACCAGCAGTTCACGTCGCTCGATCGCGCCGAAGAAGCGCACGCATCGGTCGCGGCCGCATCGGTGATCGCAAAGGTGCTGCGCGACGAGCGGTTCAATCGCATCAGGGGCCGCTACGAGCCCGAGCTCGGGCCGATCACGGGTGGTGGCTACGCAAACGCCGCGACTCGCAAGTGGGTCCGCGCTTACGTCGAGAAATACGGCCGCTTGCCCGAAGAGGCCCGGCTATCGTGGCCATATGCTTTTGTGGCCGATTTGCTCGGTACGGTGCGTCCGCTCACGTCACAAGTCGAAATGTTCGCGTAGTCTCGGCGCATGCGGATCGCGACGCTCGTCGTCCCCGGCCTGGTCCTGCTCGCAGCATGTGGTGACGATGGTGGTGGTGGCGGGACGATAGACGCGCCCGACGGCACGGACGACGGCTTGATCGCTCCCGTCGGGTGGACCACCGGCGTCGATGTTCCGCACGGCGCGATCCAGGAAACGGCCGCCGTCGCCGTCGCCGGCAAGATCTACGTGATCGGCGGGTTCGAAGGCCAGACGATCGTGCGCCGCGTGCAGGTCTACGACACGGCGGCCAACACGTGGAGCGACGGTCCCGATCTGCCGATGCCGCTCCATCATGCGAACGCGGTCAGCGACGGCACGACGATCTACGTCCTCGGCGCGCTCGGCAACAACTTCGCCGCGCTGAGCGTCGCATACAGCTTGAACCCGGCGACGGACACGCAGTGGATGACACGCGCCGCGATGCCGACAGGGCGCGAGCGTGGCGCGGCGGTGGCCGACATCATCGATGGCAAGATCTACGTCGCCGGCGGGTTTCGCATGCTGCAGGCGAGCGCGCTCCTCGACGTCTACGATCCGGGCATGAACATGTGGACGCCGCTCGCCGACGTGCCAGCAACGCGCGACCACGCGTGCGGCGGCGCGATCGGTGGCCAGCTGCACTTCGTCGGTGGCCGCACGGTGCAGACGAGCTCGCCGCGCCCCGACGTGTGGTCCTACGATCCGGGCTCGAATATGTGGATGCCCCGCGTGCCGATGCCGACCGGGCGTGGCGGCATGGGCTGCGGCGTGATCGGCGGCAAGGTCTACGCGACCGGCGGCGAAGGCAATCCCAACGTCGCGTCCGGCGTGTTCCCGGACGTCGAAGCATTCGATCCGGCGACGAACACGTGGACCGAGCTCGAGCCAATGCCGAACCCCAAGCATGGCGTCGGCGGCGCGGTCTGGAACGGCGCGCTCTACTTGTGCGGCGGCGCGAACCAAGAAGGCTTCGGCGCGATCGCAGCGGTCGATATCTTCAAGCCGTAGAGCGAGGGCTCAGGCCTCGGGTTCGTGGCAAACCACTTCGATGTTGTGCCCGTCCGGACCAATGACGAAAGCTGCGTAGTAGTTCGCGTTGTAGTGCGGGCGCAGACCAGGCGCACCATTGTCTTTGCCGCCCGCCTCTAACGCCGCGCGGTAGAACGCTTCGACTTGCTCGCGATTCTCGGCCGTGAACGCCAGGTGAAGATGCGCCGGCTTCTCCTCGGTTTGGTACAGGCACAAGGAAGCCTTCTCTGGTGGGCTAAGCTCGACACCGTACGTGGGGGCCCCCTCCGCGACAACAGCTACGCCGAGCGGTTCGAGTGCCTTGAGGAAGAACGCTTTGCTCGCTGCATAGTCGCTGACTCCGAATTTGACGTGGTCAAACATGAGCTCTCCTGAAGTGCGTGGCGTGCGCGCGTCTAAACTAACCCCGGTTCGGATCAAGCCTGCGAAGCCATGACGCGCGTCAAAACTAACCCCGGTTCGGCATCAAGCGGCTCCTCTCGGACGCGGCATCGGACACCGGACAAGCGCAGATCCAAGCCGTCATCGAAACTTGACGCGCATCAAAACTAACCCGGTACGGTATTTAACGTCGGTTAGTAGCGGCCCGGACAGCGGGCGACGATCGGCGCAGCGCGATGACTACTGCGCGACGATGACGCACTTCTTCAGCGCGGCATCACCGTCGAGCGCCTTGCGATGGGCCGCGGCGTCTTCTTTCGCGACCTGCTTCATCATCGTGCGTGCAGCGGCACAGTCGCCACGCGCCGCGGCGGACTTCGCCTGCGCAACATATTGGGGCGCACGTGACGGCGCGGGTTGCGGGGCTCTGTTCACGGTCGGTGCGGTGGCACCGGCCGTCGGCGACTCGCTCGGTGCGGCTTCGGGCGCGAAGCTATCGGACGAGATCTTGTTCTCGTCGAGCGTTTTCGTCGTCGTCGTCTTCTCGACCTTCGGCTTCTCGGTCGCGGCTCGCGCGGGGCCACTATCGTCGGCGCCACCCAGGCGAAGGCCGTCCTCGCTATTGATCGGCTTGCCCTCGCCGCGCACTGCCGAGGTCGTGTCGGGTTTCGGCGACGACGGACGACGCGTCGGCGCTCGTGGCGGACCCTTCTTGGGCTCGGCGGGTGGTGCGGCATGAGGCTCGGCTGGCTCGGCCTCGTCCGCCGGGGCCGGTACAGCGACATGTTCCTGCTGCTGTGCAGGCGAAGCGGGCGCAGTCGCGGCGGGCGCGGCACCCGCACTCGGCTGTGCGACGTCGCGAGTACGGTCGACCTCGGCGGTCGGCTCGGCGCCCATCTTGTCTTTGCGCTGACCGATGAAGACCGCGCCGCCGATCAGCACGAGCACGGTGGCGAGCGCGAGCACAGGCGGCCGACGCAGCAGCGCGGTGATGCGGTGCCACAGGGACGGCTTCGCCATCTCGTCTGCTTTGACGCGCGCGGCAGCCATGAGCTCGGCGAGCCCGCGCTCCGGCGGTTCCTCGTCGGGCATCGACAGCCAAACGGCACGCAGCGACTTCAGCTGCGGATCGTCGTCGGCCTCATCGCTCACGGGGCGGCCTTCGCGAGATCCTTGTATTCGTCGAGCTCGAGCCGCAGCTTCTCGAGCGCGTAACGCATCCGGCTCTTCACCGTATTTTCCGGAACGCCGACGACATCCGCGATCTGCTTGAACGGCATGTCGAGGAACTCGCGCATCAGGAACACTTCGCGCTGCTCGTCTGATAGCGAACCGATCGCTCGCTGCATCTGCTCGTGCAGCTGTTTGTTTACACTCTTGCGATCGCTGGCCATCTCGTTGCCGGGGATCACATCCATCAACGTGCCGCTCTCTTCGCTGGTGTCCATCGGAGCATCCAGCGACGCGTGCTTGCGATGTTTGCGTCTCCTAGTCTGGTCAACGCACAAGTTCCTCGCGATGGTGTAAAGCCACGTCGTGAATTTGGCCTGCCGCTTGTAAGCCTCCGCGCCCTTGATCACGCGCATGAAGGCTTCTTGGAGGAGATCCTCCGCGGTCTCTTTATCGCCGACGAACCGAAGAATGAAGTTGTAGACGGGCTTGCGATGACGAGACAGCAAGACCTCGAAGGCGCGAACCTCGCCCTTCTGGTACATGACCATCAGGTCTTCGTCGGCTGTGTCGTTGAACATCGCGCCTTTACGCCCGGGGTGACACTAACACAGACCCTAACGAGCCATCCTTAGACCGCTTACGCGACGCGCGCG
>DATDCH010000212.1:0-2149 GCA_036524455.1 Kofleriaceae bacterium
GGCGAGCACGGTGAACACGGCGAGCACGGTGAGCACGGTGAGCACGGTGAGCACGGTGAGCACGTCGATGCGAAGCCCGACGCAAAGCCCGACGCAAAGCCCGACGCAAAGCCGGATGCAAAGCCCGACGCGAAGCCCGACACCAAGCCCGTCGCGAAGCCGAAGCCGCGCGGCGATATCGCCGATCTCGGCAAGCCGGGCGAGGCCGTCGAGCTCCGGCCCGCGAACGGCAAGATCACGATGTTCGATTTCTGGGCGACGTGGTGCGTGCCCTGCAAGGAGCTCGAGCCCGCGCTCGTCGAGCTGGCCCGCGCGCATCCCGACAAGGTCGCGCTGCGCCGGATCGATGTCGTCGACTGGGACAGCGCCGCGGTCGCGAAGCACCTGTCGCCGAAGGGCTTCGATCTACCGCACGTCAAGATCGTCGACGCGAGCGGCAAGATCATCTTCGAGCGCAGCAGCGGCAAGGGCCAGCTCGCCGATCTGATCCGCGCCATCCGCGAGCTCGTGACCAGCAAGACGCGCTAGGTTCGCGCGATGAAGCAGTGGCTGGTCGTGGTGGTGCTCGTCATCGCGTGCAAAGGCGAATCGAAGCCCGAGCAGAGAGACGTCGACAGACCGGGGTCGGGCTCGGCGACCGCAAGCACCGGCGATGCAGCGCCGGCGGTCGATGCCGGCAGTGCAGGGAGCGCGAGCGCGGCGACAAACCCGCAGCCCGATCTGCGCGTCACGCTCGACGGCAAGCCGGTCGTGATCCAGAGCGTGCTCGCGATCCCCGAGGACGATGGCGAGATCGAGGTCCGCATCGCGAACTTTCCGCTGACCTGCAAGCACGTGCACGAGCGATTCCGGCCGACGTTCGACAACGAGGTCGAGCAGAAGTTGCGCATCGGCAAGCAGCTCCAGCCCGACGGCACGTATCTGTGGTCGATCCGCGGCAAGTACTTCGACAGCACGAGCACCGAGAGCACCGACAAGGGCGACGCGCTGCCGGGCGTCAAGCTCGACGGAGCTGCCGGTGCGAAGAGCGAGCTCGTCGTGAGCTACGTGCACGAGACGCTCGGCTCCGGCGGATCGCCGAAGAAGGCGCTCGCGGTTCAGGGCAAGGCCAACGTGCTCGGCTGCGGACCGATGCCGACGACGAACGCCGAGGCGCCGAAGCCGGATCCACAGCCGGATGCGTTCATCACGGTCGCCGGGCAGAAGTTTCCGATCGTCGGCGCGGCATTCATCGCGGCCGACGAGCTCGAGCTCGCGATCGGGACGGCCGAGGTGAAATGCGTCGAAGGCAGCCGCCACACGTCGAGTCGCAGTGAGGTGGAGATCTCGCTGTCCTGGGACATGGCGGGTCGCAGGCTGCTACGGGAAGTCATGGACGGTCCGCTGGTCGGCTGGCACGCGCACCAGGTCGATCCGATGGGCCTCAGTGCAACTCCGAGTCGACCGCGCGCGGGCGCGAAGGATTACGTCGTCACTCTCGGTGGATCGACGAAGATCGGCGATTTCGAGGTCGCGCTTTCCGGCAAGGTCCGCGCGATCGTGTGCATCGCGGCGCCGAAGTGACGGCCGACTTCGAACGCGCGTCAGCCGTCACCGATACGAACGTTCAGGTACACGCGTCGCGTCGCAGTGAGGTCACGGGATCGGGTCCGGACAGCAAACGAAACCGTAACGATACGTCCCAACACCTTGAGTAACAGCGTGAGGCAGCGCTAGAACGCTGACATTCCACGGCCAAGGAAACATTTTATGAGGAAACGTTTAGCCTATCCCCTCGGGTGGGTACTGGTGTCTTTCTTCGCGTTGTCGTTCGCGGCAACGTCGGCGTATGCGCAGCGGCCAGGGCCGACGCGCGATGTCGCCGGAACCGTCGCTGATGTCGACGGTCAACCCGTCGCGAACGCGACCGTCGCAGTCACAGGCGGAACAGCGACGACAACAACCGCCGCCGACGGCACGTTCAAGCTGAAGGTTCCGCAGACGAACCTCACCCTCGACGTGACGGCGGAAGGTTTCACCGCTCGCCAGGTGACGCTGCTCGCCGCGAAGACTGCGCTCTCGCTGCAGCTCACGCTCGTCAAGCCACCCGCGCCCGCGCCCGCCGCGACTCGCACCGTTGGTGGTGTCGTGCTCGACGGCAACGGCAAGG
>DATDCH010000213.1:0-6331 GCA_036524455.1 Kofleriaceae bacterium
CACCGGATTGAACTTCGCGACCTCGACACCGGCGGCGCGCAGCGGCTCGAGGAAACGCTTCGACAAGTTGTTCGAGCCCGTGCCGTCCACGATCATCCGGACCTTGACGCCCGCCTTCGCGCGCTCGATCAGGGCGTCGCGCAGCTGCGTGCCGATCTTGTCGGGTTCCCAGATGTAGTACTCGAGGTGGACGTGATGCTGCGCGGCGGCGATCGCCGCGAGGATCGCGTCATACTTCGCTGCGCCATCGAGGTAGACGGTGAGCTCGTCTGCGCGCAGCGGCGGCGCCTCGCCGAGCTCGATGGCGATCGTGGCGAGCTGCAGGTGCTCGACGCTGCCGTCGTCGAGAGCCGCGAGCGCACTGACCGCCTCGCCGACCGCACGTCGGCTCGCGACGCGCTTGAGTTTCTTGCGCTCGAGACGGAGCGGTCCGATCAGCCGATAGATGATGAGCCCGATCACGGGCAGAAAGATCAGCGCGAGTAGCCACGCGAGCGTCGCGGCCGCGGACCGGCGCTGCAGGATAATGATGATTCCGACGGTGATCACCCATACCGCCAGACCCACGGTCACGATCGGAATCGACACGCTGCGAGCTTAAACTTGTCGCGTCGCGTGTGCACACGATCGGTTGCACTCAGCGTCGCGTGCAGCGAGATGCACAGTCTGCCTGTGTGATGACGGATGCCGCGATCTGTGTCATCGCAACGCGCTGCCGAATCGTTGACCAGGAAGTCCGGAACGCGGACGCTTCAAGCATGGGGAGCTGCGTGCTGACGTCGCGTCGTCTCGTAGTGGTTGTCCTACTCGCTGCTTCTTGCTCGGCGGAGGATCCGGATCTCGCCACGCTGCAACAGTCGATCGTCGATCCGAGCGACTTCGTGCTGCCGCAGCTGTCGATGGCCGAGCGCGCCGCGATCGTGCACAAGTACGCCGCACTCGATCCCAACAACGAAGTCCCGCGCGGTCTGCTCGAAGACGCGATGATCTACTTCGACGTCAACAAGGCGGCGATTCCGAAGCACACGTACTTCGTCGTCGTCGATTTCTCGCTGTACTCCGGCAAGGACCGGTTCTGGATGGTCAACACGATCACCGGCGCGGTCGAGAAGCACAAGGTCGCGCACGGCGATGGCAGCGACCCCGACAACAACGGCTACGCGACGCAGTTCAGCAACATCAACGGCTCGCACATGAGCTCGCTCGGTTTCCAACTGACCGGCGAGATCTACGACGGCACGCATCCGCACTCGATGCGCCTCGACGGCCTGTCACCCGACGGCAGCCCGAACAACATGGCGAACACGAACGTGCGCAGCCGGCTGATCGTCGTGCACGAGGCGTCCTACGTCCAAGACAGCAACACGAGCCAGCAAGGCCGCAGCAACGGTTGCCTCGCGCTCGATCCCGACATCGAGCGCGGTGTCGTCGATCGCATCCACGACGGCACGTTGATCTACACGGCGATCTCGCCGCTCAATCCCCCGATCGGTCCCGGTGCCGGCGATCCGTGCGGTTCGATCCCCGCAAGCGGCGGTGTGATCGACGATGGCGACGCGTGCTTCTCTGCCGGCGGTCCCGCGACCGGCCTGCATCGCGAAGCGAGCGCCGGCATGGGCAACGGCCTGATCTGGACGCGTGCGACCGCGGTCACGTACGAACAGAACTTCGCTGAGTGGACGCTCGACTTCGACGCACCCGGTCGCTACCAGGTCGAGGTCTACACCGACAAGGCGTTCGCGCAGTCGAAGCAAGCGCAGTACGACATCATCGCAAACGGCACGAGCCACAGCGTGACGATCGACCAGACCGCGATCGACGGCTGGCAGAGCCTCGGCGAGCTCGAGTTCGCCCAGGGCGGCGATCAGCTGATCCACATCGGTGACAACACGGCAGAGTCCGCGAAGCCGCAGATCGTGTTCGACGCGGTTCGCTTCACCCCGGTCGGCGGCGGCACGGGCGACGACGGCGGCGCCGACGATGGTGGGATGACCGACGACCCCGGCGACGGAGGCGGCTGCTCGGCGACGGGCGGCGCGACCGGGAGCGGCATGAGCATCCTGCTGGGTCTGGCACTGGTCGGCATCCGGCGCCGGCGCCGGCACTAGCCCGATTCGCGACGCCCGGCGCCACCTCGTTCGGTGGTAGCCTCGAAAACGATGGGGCGATTGCGGCTCGTGCTGCTGATCGGTGCGCTGTGCGCGTGCGGCGATCGAAACACGTCGTCGCTCGACGCGGGCGCGCCTGCCGCAGTGCCTCCGGTGAGCGCCGACGGCTGGGCGATCACGTCGGTCGATGATAACGGCGCGCCGCGCTTCTTGTGGTCGACCGCGCAGCAGCCGCTCGCGCTCGATCCGGCTAGCGCCGCGCGCGTCCATGTCGCGAGCTACCGCGATGCTCTCCAGGTCTCCGATGCCGCACTCGCGACGCTCGTGCCGGTTCGCACGATCACCACGCGCGGCGGGACCACGGTCGTCACGCTGCGCAACGTTGTCGACGGCGTCGAGCTCTACGGTCACGACACGAACGTGCTGATGCGAGCTGACCGCTCGGTCGTCGCGATCGGTGGCTCGCCCCATGCCGGCGCGACGCCGAGCGCTCGCCGGCCGTTTGCGATCACCCACGAACGCGCGGTGCAGCTGGCACTCGACACGCTCGGTGTGCGCAACGCACAGCTCACGTCACGCGCGACCGCCGGTACCTGGCGGGTCCTCGAGCTCGTGCACGCAGATACGATCGCACCTGACGGTCTGCGCGTGCGGCCGGTGTACTTCGGCAAGACGGCGAGCCTGCGCCCCGCGTACGTCATCGAGCTGCTGCTCGCGCCGCGCGGCAGCACGGATGCCCACGGTTCGCAGCGCGTAATCGCCGCCGACGACGGCTCGGTCCTCGAAGCGACCGAGCTGACCTCGAGCGACTCGTTCACCTATCGCGTGTGGGCCGATTCGACGAAACGCCCGCTCGACGGGCCAAACTCGGATTACACGCCCCACCCCACCGGGGTTCCCGACGGGAGCAAGGCCACACCGATCGCGTCGTCGCTCGTGATGATGGAGAGCTTCAACGATCCGCCCGGCACCGCGATCGATCCGTGGCTGCCCGCGGGCGCGACGGATTCGCGCGGCAACAATGTCGACGCGTATAGCGATCAGATGACGCCCGACGGGTTCTCGACCGGCGACATCCGCGCCACGACGACGTCCGCGTCGACGTTCGACCACACGTACAACATGACGCTCTCCGCGCTCGCGAATCAGACCCAGACGCGGGCGGCGATCGTGTCGGCGTTCTACGTCGCGAACTGGCTGCACGACTATTGGTACGACTCCGGCTTCAACGAATCCGGCGGCAACGCGCAGCTGAACAACTTCGGGCGCGGCGGCACCGGCAACGACCGCATGCTCGTCGAGGTGCAGGACAGCGCGCCGAACCAGCTCGACAACGCAAACATGTTCACGCCGGGCGACGGCATGTCGCCGCGCATGCAGATCTACGTGTGGTCACCCGACGACACGCGGTTCGTGCGGCTGACGCCCGGCGGCGACGTCGCCTCGGGAACGGCCGCGTTCGGTCCGCAGAACTTCGACGTCACCGGCACGGCGACGCTCGCCGTCGACGGCACGATGCCGGTCAACGACGCGTGCGAGACACTGACGAACGCCGCGCAGCTGAGCGGCAGGATCGCCGTCATCGATCGCGGTATGTGCACGTTTCGCGACAAGGCGTCGCGCGCGCAGATGGCCGGTGCGACCGGCGTCATCATTATCGACAACGTCGTCAGCGCGAACCCGCCGACGATGGGCGGCGCCACCAGCCCGGTGATCACGATACCGGTCGTCTCGATCACGAAGGCCGCTGGCGATGCACTCAAGGCGTCGCTGATGTCGGGCACCGTGACGGCGCGGCTCGTGCGCATGGTCGGCCCGCTCCGCGAGGGTGCGCTCGACACCACGCTGGTCGCACACGAATGGGGTCACTACATCCATCACCGCCTCGTCGGCGGCTGCAGCAATACGCAGTGCTCGGCGATCAGCGAGGGCTGGGGCGACTTCATCGCGTTGCACCAGCTGCTGCGCGCCGGTGAGCCGACGAGCGGTACGTACACGATCGCGAGTCACGCGGGCGCTGCGACGGGCAACGCGTGGTACTGGGGCATCCGCCGTACCCCGTACACGACGACGCTCGCGAAGAATCCGCTGACGTTCCGCCACATCGGCGACGCCGAAGCTCTACCGGTCGGCCCGACGTACAACATCTTCACCAACCAGAACTCCGAGGTGCACAACGCCGGCGAGATCTGGACGCAGATGATGTTCGACGCGTACGCGCAGATGATCGCCGCACCCGGCACGCGGTCGTTTGCCGAAGTCCAGCGCGACATGGCGGACTACGTCGTCGCCGGTCTTGCACTCACGCCGAGCGATGCGACGTTTACCGAACAGCGCGACGCGGTCCTCGCTGCCGCAAACGCGGCGAGCTCGGCCGACTTCATCAGCCTCGCACAAGGTTTCGCGCGCCGCGGAGCCGGCACCTGCGCGGTATCGCCGGCGCGAACGTCGACGAACCTGAACGGCGTGGTCGAAAGCTTCGTGGTCGGGCCGCGCCTGACGATCGGCGCGGTCACCGTCGACGACAGCCGAGGCTCGTGCGACCGCGACGGTCTGCTCGACGCGCAGGAGCGCGGCCGCGTGCACGTCACGATCACGAACAGCGGCGCTGGCCCGCTCACGATGGGCCAGCTCGCGATCTCGACCACGCTGGCCGGCGTCAGCTTCCCCGCAGGCGCGATGAAAGCGATAGGCCCGATTCCCGCGATGACGAGCGTGACGGTAGACTTCGATATCGATCTCGCAGCGTCGGTCCCACAGCGCGCGACGATCCCGCTCACGCTCACCGCGACGAGCAGCGAAATGTGCACGCCGATGGTGACGAAGAGCACCGGCGTCGAGGTCAACCGCGACGAGACCGCAAACAGCACTGCAACCGATACGTTCGAGAGCACGACGCTCGCGTGGACCGCGACCGGCGCGTTCGCGGCAAGCGTGTGGTCTCGCATCAACGATGGCGCGACGAACCACTCGGTCCGTGGCATCGATCTCGATCGGCTCTCCGACACCCAGCTCGTGTCGCCTGCGCTCGCGGTCGGCACCGGCGCATTCTCGATGGCGTTCTCGCATCGCTGGCGGTTCGAGACGAGCGGCAGCACACACTTCGACGCCGGCGTCATCGAGGTCAGCACGAACGCCGGCATGACGTGGGTCGACGCATCGACGCTCGCCACGGTCGGCTACACCGGGACGATCACGACGTCGTCGAACAACCCGCTCGGCGGTCGCCAAGCGTTCGTCAACCAGAGTGCCGGTTTCCCGAACATGGTGTCGGCCACGCTCAACTTCGGCACGGCGCTCGCGAACCAAAGCGTGCTGATTCGCTTTCGGATCGCGACCGACCAGGCCGCTGGCCAAGAAGGTTGGACGATCGACAACGTCGCGTTCACGGGCATCACGAACCTGCCGTTCCGCACGATCAGCGACGACATGACCGTGTGCATGCCGCCGGTCGCCAACGCAGGTCCCGATCAGACCGTCGCACCGAGCTCGACCGTGACGCTGAATGGCTCGGCATCGTCCGATCCGAACAACGATCCACTTACGTACGCGTGGACGCAGCTGAGCGGGCCGAGCGTGACGCTGTCCTCGGCGACTGCGATCACGCCGACGTTCACCGCGCCGGTGAGTGCCGCGATGCTGACGTTCCAGCTCACCGTCTCGGACGGCTGGGCATCGGCAACAGACACCGTGCTGATCACCGTCACACCGCCTGTTGACGGCATGCCCGACGCGGCACCGCCTCCCGACGCACCACCCGATGCGCGACCCGACGCGCCACCTGACGCGCCGCCCGACGCTGCGGTCGCTGACGCTGCGGTCCCCGACGCTGCGATCCTCCCCGACGCTGCGATGCCCGACGCTGCGATGCCCGACGCCGCGATTTCCGACGCGCAGGTGCCGCCCATCGACGCGCGCGCGCCGGATGCAGGCCCGCCGGGAATGCCCGACGGCGGCGGCTGCTGCGATGCCGGCAACGGCCGCCTGCCGCTCGGGCACCTGCCGTCATTGCTCGCCGTCGCGCTGCTGCTGCTGCGCCGTCGCCGCGCGTGATCGCGGACCGTCGATGCACATCGAGCAGGCGCCGGTGTTATGAATCACCATGATCGTCGTCCACGGTGGAGCTGGGGCAGTATCTGCGGATCGCAAGGACCGCGTGCTTGCAGGTGTGCGAGCAGCCGCCGCAGCGGGCTATGCGCTGCTGCAACGCGGCTCGACGGCAC
>DATDCH010000214.1:0-3790 GCA_036524455.1 Kofleriaceae bacterium
CTCGCGTAGCGAGAGACGGCGCTGAGCGAGTCCTCGAGCAGCGAGAGGCGTTTGGCGCTCGCGCCGTTCTGCGCGATTCGCCGCTGCGTCATGAGGTCGCCGGCGCCATAGAGCAGCAGGCACTGTGCAGGTGCACCATCGCGGCCCGCGCGTCCTGCCTCCTGGTAATACGCCTCGACGCTGCCCGGCGCTTGGAAGTGCACGATGACGCGCACGTCGGAGTAATCGATTCCCATCCCGAACGCGTTCGTTGCAACGAGCACGCGCATCCGGCCGAGTGAGAACCCGGCTTGCGCACGCTCTCTCGCGAATGCGGTGCGGCCCGCGTGATAGTGACCTGCCGCGAAGCCGGCTTGCTTCAGCTTCGCCGCGACGTCCTCGGCCTTCTTGCGCGTGCTGCAGTAGATGATCGCGCGCCCGGCGCCTGTGCGTTGGCGCAGGCTCGCGCGGTCGAGCACGTCGATCGTTGCGGCGAGGCGCGCGTCATCGCCAGCGCCGAGATGCAGGACCTCGAACGCGAGATTGTCGCGGCGAAAGTCACCGCGAATCAGTACCGGTGTGCGCAGCTCGAGCGAGCTCGTGATCTCGGTCAACACGCGCGGTGTTGCGGTTGCGGTGAGCGCGATCATCGGTGCATCGGCGAGCGCGGTGCCGGTCATCGCGCGCAGCTCGGCGAGCCGCATGTATTCGGGTCGAAAGTCATGACCCCACTGACTCACGCAGTGTGCCTCGTCGATCGCAACCATCGCGATGCGCGCACGGCCCAGCAATCGCTTGAAACCGTCGAGCACCGCGCGTTCGGGCGATACGTAAAGCAGCGCCAGCTCGCCCCGCATCAGCCGGCCCACGGTCTCGAGCCGCGCCGCTTCCTCGCATTGGCTGTGCAGTGCCGCCACAGCGACGCCCTTGCCGGCGAGCGCGCTCACCTGATCGTTCATCAGCGCGATCAGCGGCGAGATCACGATCGTCGTGCCCTCGCCTCGGCGGGCGCGCACGATCGCCGGGACTTGGTAACAGAGCGACTTGCCGGCGCCGGTCGGTAGCAGGACGAGCGCATCGCGTCCGCCGAGCACCGCGTCGACGGCGTCGCCTTGGGCCTCGCGAAAGCTGTCGTAGCCGAACACGTCGCGCAGGACTTCGAGCGCGCTCATCCCCAGTCGGTATCACGGGGGTCTGAGAACGACGGGTACCGACGCCGTGGGCGCTTCACCAACGGTGGGGCAGCAGGTACGTTCTGTAGATGGATCTCGAGCAACAGCTCGCGGCAGCCAGAGCGCGCAGGGATGCCGCGCAGAAGGCGTTGGCTTCGAAGCACAAGGGTGGTGAATGGGACGAGTACCGAGCCGCTGACAAGGCGCTCCTCGCCGCAGAGCGAGAGCTCGCCGCGGCCAGGAACGAGGAGCACGCAGTTCCACTCGAGTTCCCCGTTGAATGGGATCGTGGAGCCCCACTGCCGCAGTTGCTCGTCAACGACTACCGGGCGTTGCTGCTCTTCTTTGCGAAGGTTCCCGACCCGAAGTGGGACGGCACCTACGTCACGATCAAAGACCCAAGCAGCAACCAGAGCGAAGCGCTAGCGCTGGTCGAGTTCAAGCACTGCCTCTCTGCGAAGCTCGGCTCGCCCAACGACGAGGTCTTCCATGGTCATCCGCTCGCCGGCAAAGGCCTGGAGGGTTACACCGCGCAGTTGGTCAAGAGCTCGCGGTGGATCGCCGAGATCCAGAAGATCAACAGCGTGCACGCGGGCTACCGCGCTGACGCGTGGGTGAAGCCAAACCATTACGTGTTCTGGTTCCATGACACGACGTTCGAGTGCATTGCCGAGGCCTTCGAGGTCGAGTTGCACCAGTGCTCGATGTCAGAGCTGCTCGCCCAGGCGTCTCGTCGATTGATCAAATGATGTCGGATCGAGTCACTCGTCGAGCCACTCCCACGTCGACGCGCCGTCGATGCGCCGGACCTTCGCGGCGGCGACGATCGCCGGGTCCAAGAGCCGCGCGTTGACCCCCATGCGGTCGAGCGCCGGATCGATCGGCGTCCAGTGCGTCGTGCACCCGCAGGTGGCGCAGTGGTGGAGGTCGAGCGTCTTGTCGCCCCAGCGGTAAGCGACGGTGGTCCCAGTGACGCGGACGACGGTCGGCGAGAAGTAGCACCACAGCGAGCCGAGCCGCCGGCAGATCGAGCAATTGCACGACGTGAGCTGGCTCGGTGCCTCGGGCACTTCGATCGTGACGGCGCCGCAGTGACATGTCGCTTCGATCATGGCCGAAGGCTAGCGAAGCACAGAGCGTCTGTGCAAGGTCGCGGCACCGCGGCTCGTGCACTTGTGGGATGCAACGCGACCTGCTATCGGATCGTCCGATTGCGAGCACCTGATCGACCACGGAGACTGCGATGCCGCTGATCGGACGTGGTGCGCGGTACTCGCGAGCGCGAGCTACCGTCGAGTGGGCGCTGCATCGCGCGTATCGCGGACGCTGGCCGGCGCGACTCGTCGGAGCACTCGGGCTCGTGCCTCGTGTCAACGTGCGGACGCACCGCGTGGTCACGCGACGCTGGCCGCGCGAAGCGCCACCGCTGAAGATCGCGTTCGTCTCGGACCTTCATGCGGGACCGACGACGCATCCGTCATTGCTCGACGACGCGTTCGCCCAGCTCGCACGCGTACGCGCAGACGTCGTGATGCTCGGCGGCGACTACGTGTTCCTGTTTGCCGATTACATCGATGAAGTCGCGAGCCGGCTGCGCGCGCTTGCCGCACCAACCGTTTTCGCGGTGATGGGCAACCACGATCTGTGGGCTGACGATCGCAGGATCGCGCAGGCGCTCGAGGCCGCAGGCGCGCGCGTGCTCGTCAACGAGCTCGTGTCGCTGCCAGCGCCGTTCGCGCACGTAACCATCGCGGGCCTCGACGATCCGTGGACCGGAGAGCATCCACAGCGGCCCGTGTTTCCAGACGACGACAACGTGCGAGTCGTGCTCGTGCACGCACCCGAGGCGATGCAGATCCTCGGCGACGAGCCGTTCGAGGTCGCGATTTGCGGTCACACGCACGGCGGGCACATTGCTTTGCCCGGCGAGATTCCGATCATCGTTCCGGGGCCGCTGTCGCGCCGCTTCGCGCACGGCCGCTACGATGTCGGCGGAGGGCGCACGCTCATCGTCAGCCGTGGCATCGGCTCGAGCGAGGTCGCACTCCGGCTCTACGCAGATCCGGACATCATCGTCGTCGAGCTCGGCGGCGCTTGAGCTACCATCACGCGCAGCCATGAGCATCACGTCCTCGAGCTCAGGAGCGGTACCGGGACGCGTGATCACGCTCTACGTCGATGGTTACTTCGTGAACCAGTGGGATGGCTCGTGTGTGGTCGCGCTCGAGGAGAAGCAGCTTGCCTACTCGACGGCGCGTGCGCTCTTGCGCGACGGTGGTGGCGTGCCACCCCCGCTGGTCGGCCGCACGAACATCGGGCGCGTTCCGGCGATGCAACACGGTGACGTGTGGCTCGCGGAGTCGAGCGCGATCATCGAATACCTCGAAGAGACGTTTCCGGCGCCGCAGTATCCGCGGCTGTTGCCGGCAGATCCGTACGCGCGCGCGAAGGCACGCCAGTGGATGAGTTTCCTGCGATCGGATTTGGTTGCGCTGCGCACCGAACGCTCGTGGTGGATGTGCGTTTACAACGATGCGCAGCCGCGACCGCTATCGCGTGACGGCGAGCGCGACTCGCGAGAGCTCGTCGATATCATCGAGCGCCTCGCCGCGGCAGGCGAGCTCGATCCCGCGCAGTGG
>DATDCH010000215.1:0-18583 GCA_036524455.1 Kofleriaceae bacterium
TATCGCTTGCACGATGGACTGCGCGTACGACGTATCAGCATGCTGCAGCGACACGTGCCCGTCGGCCGGGGTCGCATCGTGCATCGGCGATACACTTCGCGAGTGCGTCGCGTCGTCCTCGGGCTGTCTCGCATGGGAGACGACCGACTGCGCCGCGACCAGCGAGGTTTGCGAGGCCTCGGGTACCACGGCGACGTGCAACTGCGTCGATCGTTGCGCGGCCGTTGGAGACGCCCGGTGCGAAGGCGCTGCGATCGAGACCTGCGCGGACGTGGGCGGCTGCCTCGACTGGACGTCGACGACGAACTGCGCCACCGGTAATGTCTGCGCGGTCGTGCCGAGCGGGCCGGTGTGCGTGCCGGACGTCTCGGCGGAGAACTGCGCGGAGCCGTATCCCCTGTCCGCCGGAGACAACGTCGTCGCATGGACCGCGTTGAACGCGGACTACATGACAGCGCAGCCGTCCTGCAACAGCACGACGCTGGCCGGCCCCGATTTGGTGCTGTCGTACACGGCGCCCGAGGACGGATTCGTCGACTTCACGCTGCACAAGCCCGCCAGTATGCGCCAGGTCGTCGTCGTCTCGTCGGCGGCCTGCGGAACGCTGACGCCCGAGCTCGCCTGCTTGAGCGACTTCACGCCGACGACGTTGACGGCCGAGCTGCCCGTCGAGATGGGAGAGACGTACTACTTCTACATCCGCGACACGACCAGCGGCGCGGACCCGCTCGACTATCCGCTGCTCGTGACGCTCGACGAAGCGCGATGCTCCACGCTCACGCCTACGGTGAGCTCGTTGTCGCCGGCGAACGGCTTGAGCATTCCTGATCTGACGCCCGTCTTCGCGGTCAACTTCGCTTACCCGATCGATCCGACTCGAGGTGTGATCACCGTGACCGGTAGCCTGGGGACCAACCTCTCGTTCAACCTTGCAATGGCACCTGCCCAACTAGCGATCGTCAACAACGACAAGACGCTACTGATCGATCCGGGCATCGTGTTCCCGCAGGACGAGACCGTGACCATCGCGTGGACGGGCGTGTTCGACTCTACCTGCGGCAAACCGATCCCGGCTCCGACCTGGACGGTCGAGCTCACGGGGCCACCGTATGCGGTCACGACGGGCACGACCGCGTACGCCGACGCGTGTGTCGGAGGTACGGTGCAGACCACCGCGTCTAATGACGACGGCTTGACCGCTCCGATCGCGCTCCCCGCGTCCTTCAGCTTCTTCCGGCAGCCCGCGACTGCGGTCGTCGTCTCGACGAACGGCTGGTTGTCGGTCGATACCACCGTCACGAGCTCCGACCTTTCCAACGACACGATGCCCAACACCACCACTCCGAACGGCCTCATTGCACCCTACTGGGATGACCTAGACGAGATCGTCATCTGCACGAAGATGGTCGGCAGCCAGTTCGTCGTGCAGTGGAACGGCGGTCTCTTCAGCAACAACGCCACGCTCATCCAGTTCCAAGCGATCCTCGACCCCAGCGGCAGCATCGAGTTCGTCTACGGTGCCAACCAGCAGGCGGACGGCGCCAGCGCGACGGTCGGAGTCGAGGACCAAACCGGAATGTATGCGGTCCAGGTATCGGCCAACAGCCCGGCCAGCGTCACCCCGAACACGTCGAGGTTGCTGACCCCGGACTGAAGGTAGACGAGACGGCTGGCCCGGGAGTGCGTGCCCGGCGGCAAGAATCAGTTACTTGAGCTGCGCCTCGAGCGTCTTATTGACGACCGCGTCGAAGCCGCCCTCGCCCTTCTTGTTTTTCGCGAGGTACTCGTCGCGCTGCTTGGCCAGCTCGTTCATTTCCTTCTGGGCCTGCTCGCGCTTCTTCGCACGCGCCTTGAGGTCGGCCTCGAGCTCGACCTTGGTCTTGCCGCGCATATCGGCGGGCAGCTTGCCCTCTTCGAGGTCCGCGACGTCCATGGCGCCCGACGCGACGCCGCCGACGGCGTCCTCGCTCGGCTTCGCAGACACGCCACCCTTCTTCGCGTAGTAGACGCCGCGGTCGGCCTTCGCCGGCGCGGGCGCCGCTTCGGCTGCCGCGATCTTCGCTTCGTAGTGGCCGCGCACCGAGTCGTCGCCGTAGACGACGGTCGTCGAATCGATCTCGCTCGCGAGATGCGCCATGCGATCGTCGTACGGCGTCGCGATCTGCTGGACGCCGCCGTCCTGCTGGATCGTCGAGAACTCGCCCGAGCCGAGCATCGCGATCTGCTGCCACGCGCGAGCGGTCTCACCGTCCTGGCCGCAGCGGATCGTGTTGATCTTGATCTGATACTTCGCCGCTTCCTTCGCGGTCAGCTCGAACGTCGGCACTTCGCCGCGGCTCGACGGCGGCGCATCACCGACGAGGAAAATCATCTTCTTCGCGCCGTCACGCCACTTCATGCGATGGACCGCGTTGTAGAGCGCCGCATCGACGTTCTCCGGGACATCGCCGCCGCCCGCTGCTTGATAGGCCGACAGCTCGACGTACATCGCATCGAGATCGTCGGTGAGCGCGAAGTCCTTCGTGACGTAGTCGTCGCCGAGGTCGCGATACGCGACGAGGCCGACGCGGAGGTCGGCGTCGGGATCGATCGACTTCACCTGATTGGCGATCGACCACACGGTCCGCTTCGCGCCATCGAGCAGGCCTCCCATCGAGCCGGTCGTGTCGACCGCGAACACGATGTCGACGGCCCGGCCCTTCTGCGCGGCCACGGGGGTCGGCTGCTCGTTACCGATCAGGGTTTCGCTCGCCCACGGCTTGAGCCAGAGGACGAGGGCGACGGTGGCGAGGGCGGTCGTGGTGATTCCAGTAGTTACGATGCGCTGACGGTCGATCATGACCGCTTTCACGCACCAGCAGACCGTCGGATCTACTGAGAACTACGACCCAAGGAGTTACTTCTTTCGGTGTCTGGCGTCGGGCCGCGGCGCGTCGACCCCCGCATCCACTGGGGGCGGAGGAGGTGGCGCGGGCGAGGCCACCGCGATCGTCACGCTGCGCTTCGCATCGATCGGTCGGCACACCTTGCTGCCGCACAGCCAGAACCGCAGGTGCACCTTGATCGTGTAGTCGCCCGCGGCATCCGCACGCACCGGCACCGCGAAGCGCGGCGCATCGGCTTCCGGATCGACTGCATCGGTGCGGACGAGCCGGCGTTTCTTGATCGTCAGCGCGCCTTCGGGTGCGAGATCGAGGATCACGCCCGCGTCTTTGGAGATCGTGCGCCCGCGATCGACGATGATCGTGATCGGCAACGTGCCACTCGCGCCGGTCGCGAGCTCGACGCGCTCTGGGATGCGCAGCTCCCAGCCTGCGTTCTGCGCGTCCGCGCGCGCGACGACCAATACGCCGGTGAGCAGCAACGCCGTCATCGCGCGCGGTTCGCTCACAGAATTTGCGTCGCGAGCTCCGCGAGCGGCGAGCGCTCGCCCTTGGTGAGGATGACGTGGCCGGCGATCCCTTCGTTCTTGAACCGCTCGGCAACCGTGGTCAAACCGTTGTTCGACGAGTCGAGGTACGGATGATCGATCTGATACGGGTCACCGGTCAGGATGATCTTCGTGCCCTCACCGGCGCGCGTGACGATGGTCTTCACTTCGTGCGGCGTCAGGTTCTGCGCCTCGTCGACGATCATGTAGACATTCGGCAGCGAACGGCCGCGGATATACGTGAGCGGCTCGATCTCGACGAACCCGAGATCGACGAGCTCGGCGTAGCTGCGGCCTTCCTTCTTGTCGGTCTTGTTGAGGCCGAGCAGCAGCTCGAGGTTGTCGTAGATCGGCTGCATCCACGGATTGAGCTTCTCTTCGATCGTGCCGGGCAGATAGCCGATGTCGCGACCGAGCGGAAACACCGGGCGCGACACGAGCAGCTTCGAGAACACCTGCTCCTCGGTGACCTTCTGCAGACCGGCCGCGATCGCGAGCAGCGTCTTGCCGGTGCCCGCTTTACCGACGAGCGTGACGAGCTTGACCTCGTCGTTGAGCAACAGGTCGAGCGCGAAGTGCTGCTCGCGGTTGCGCGGCTTGATGCCCCACACGCCTTCGCGCAGCTTGCGCACCGGCACCGCCTTGCCGACGTTCTTGTCCCAGCGGGTGAGCGCGGACTTGCCGCCTTCGTCTTTGAGCGTGAGGAACTCGTTCGCGTGCAGGCCGGGCGCGTCGACGACGACGCTGCTGTTCGCGTAGAACTCGTCGATCACGCCTGACGGCACGAGCAGCTCGCGGTTGCCCGGATACAGCTCGTCGATCGAGATCCGCTCGGGCTCGAAGTCGGCGGTCTGCAGGCCGAGCGCGTCGCCGCGGACGCGCATGTTGACGTCCTTGGTGACCATGATGGTCGGCGTCTTCGGATCGGCGTCGCGAACTTCGAGCGCGAGCTCGAGGATCCGTTGATCCATCGAGCGCGAGTCGTAGCTGGGATTCTTCGGCGGGTTCTTCGACAGCGCGACGCGCACGGTGCCACCCGTCGGCAGCGGCTGTGCCGTTGCGAGCGAACCGCTATGACGAACGTCGTCGAGCAGGCGCGCGATCTGACGCGCGTTGCGACCGAGCTCGGACTGATCCTTCTTGAACGTGTCGACTTCTTCGATCACGTAGATCGGGATCACGACATGGTTGTCCGCGAACGCGAAGAATGCTCGCGCGTCGTGAAGCAGTACGTTCGTGTCGAGGACGTAATTCTTTACCGTCACGTCGCGACAGTCTCAGAACCGCCCGACGACGGCAAGACCACCTGACGACGCGGTTGCCGTCGGGATCACGACGACATCCTTGGGCGCGGTCAGAAACACGACCGCGGCACCGCCAATCAGCACCGCGCCGACCACGCCGACGGCGGTGCCGATGTTCGCCTGCGTGATCGCGTTGTTCAGGGCCGTGAAGCCGTCGTCGTTGCAGATCGGCGCGTCGTCGGTCGCCATGCAGCGGGGCGGCATGCCGTTCACGCTCTCGAATTCCGCATCGTACTTGCCATCCGCGTTCATCCCGATCAGCAGACCCGCGATCACGCCGACGCCGCCGACACCCGCCAGCGTGTACGCGGCGAGCACGCGCGTGCGTCGGCGCTGCGTCTTCGGGCCGTCCACGACCGGCGTGTCCTGCACGGTCATCAACTGCAGCTTCGGCACTTCGACGACGATCTTGAGCCCGGCCTCGGCGCGCTCCCGCTTCGTGAACGGTTGCAGATTCGGCCCGCTCACTTCCACCGTCACCTCTCCCACATCGACGACCTCGCGGATCTCGGATGCCGGCGTCGCGGTGCGGCCACCGATCGTGACCGTCAGCCCGGGCGCATCGGGCGCCGCCAGCTTGACGACGATCGTGCTCGTCTTCGGCACGAGCGCCTGCGCGCGGTCGCGAGCGAACTTCGCGCGCTCGCCATCGTTCACCTTGTCGAACGCGCGGCCCGCTTCGTCGAACAACCGCCACGCCAGCGCGAGGTGATTGAGATGCTCGTGACAGTCGCCGTAGTTCAGCAGCGTGCCGGGTGCGCGATCGAGCTCGAGACTCCTCGCGAACTTCGCGCACGCCTCGTCCCACTTCTGCTCTTTGGCGAGCGCGCGCCCTTCCTCGAACAGCTTCGTGCTCTGGGTATCCGCCGCTGCGGTGGCCACCATCCCGACGACAAGCGCTGCGACGAGCACACGCACCATGCCGCTATCGTCCCGCAGCAGCTTAGTGCTGGCAAGCCATCGGATCGGTCTTACACAGCTCGCTGCCTTGCGCGGGCTTGTCTGCCGCAAGCACGCCGTCGCAACTCTTGAGCACGTCGGACTTCTTGGCGGCGCCGACCTGCGCGAACCACTTCTTTGCCTTCGCCGCTTGCTTCGCTTTGCACGCTGCAATCGTGCAGCTCGGCGCGTTCGCGGCGAGCACGCGCGACGATGCGTTGCTGCACACCGATACGACCGTGCTGAAGTCATCCGCCTTGAACAGCGCAGCGATGTCGGGTTTCGGCTCGGTCTTGCGGTCTTTCGACTCCTTCGGTTTCGGCGCCGGCTTCGTCATGTCGACCGACTTGACCTCGTCCTCGGGCATCGCGATCGGCTCGTCGGGCGGCACGGTCGGGACCGGGCTGGGCGCGGTCGGCGGGCTCGTGGCACTCGTCTCCGTCGCGGCGGCCGGCTTGTCGGCGGCTGGCTTGTCGGCGGCCGGCTTGTCGGCGGCTGGCTCGTCGGCGGCTGGCTTGTCGGCGGGTACCGGCGGCTTATCGGGCTCGGGCGTCGCGACCATCGTCGTCGTGCCGGCCGGCGGCATCGTCTGGTCGGTCTGCGCCGCCGGCGGGTCCTCTTTGCCGCCGCCAAACCCGAGGACGATACCGATCACGATACCGATCACCACCGCGGGCGCGATGATGATCAGCGCGCGCGAGCGCTTCGGCGCGGGCTTCGCCTGCTGCTGGCGTGAGGCGATCGGATACGACGGCGGCATGCCGGTGAACACCTGGTGGGATGCCGACGACGCGATCGGATAGTGCGGGCTGCTCTGTGGCGTCACCGACGGCGAGTGCGGGCGCTGGACCGGCATGCCGCCCTCGGGCGTGAACATCGCCTGCACGGGTGCGTTCGCCGTCAGCGGTGGCGGAATCGAGCCCTGGTTCCTGCGTTCGACGGGCAGCTCGACGACGTTGCGGATGCGCGACTGGCTCTCGCGCAGCTGCGTCCTCATCAGTTCTGCTGGATCAGCGCCGAGCGGCAGCGTCGTGACGAGGTCCGCACCGATGCGCAGCGGGATCGTGGGCTGTGGCGGACGCGCGCCCTCGGTCTGCGCGGTGATCCGCTGGGTCAGCGCCGGCACGGCCGACAGCTTGCGATCGAAATCCTCGGCGGGCGACAGCGCGAGGTTGTTCGGAATCGGCTCGCTCGTCACCGTGAACACTTCGGGATTCTGGTCCTGCACCGCGAGCTCGATCCACGGCTCGGGCCGCTGGCCAAACAGCTCGCGCATGTAGCGGCCGAGGCTCGCCGTCGACAGCGCCGAGCCCGTGCGCACCGCGACGTTCTCGATCGCCTCGTGGAGCTCGTCGGCGGTCTGATAGCGCTGCGCGGGTTCCTTCGCGAGCAGCCGCTTGACGATGTAATCGATCTCTGGCGGCACGTCGGGGCGCAGCTGCGACGGCGGCACAACTTCCTCGCTCACGATGCACTGCATCGTTTCGAAGTCGCTGCTGCGCCGGAACAGCTTCTCCGTCGTGAGTAGCTCCCACATCACGATGCCGAGCGAGAACAAGTCGCAGCGCCGATCGATCTCGGAGAGGCCCTTGCACTGCTCGGGCGACATGTACGAAATCTTGCCCTTGACCGTGCCCGACATCGTCTCGTGGCTCTGGTGCGCGGCCTTCGCGACACCGAAGTCGACGACCTTGACGGTGCCTTCGTAGCTCACGATCAGATTCGACGGCGACACGTCGCGATGGACGATGCCGAGATGGCGACCGTCAAAACCCTTGCGATCGTGCGCGTGCTGCAGGCCGGCCGCGGCACCCGCGATGATCGACAGCACCGCGCTGATCGGGATCTGGCGCCGCAAGCCGTGCGAGCGCGCGAGCAACGTACGCACGGTCTCGCCGTGCACGTACTCCATCGTGAAGAAGTACGAATCGCCGAGCTTACCGATGTCGTAGACCTGCGCGATGTTCGGGTGCTGCAGCTGCGCTGCGAGCCGCGCCTCGTCGAGAAACATCTGCACGAAGTGCACGTCGCCCGCCTTGTGGCGAAGCACGCGCTTCAGTACGACGTACCGTTCGACACCCGCAGAGCTCGCACCACGCGCGAGAAAGATCTCCGCCATCCCACCCATCGCGAGCTTCGCGAGGATTTCATAACTGTTCGCGGCAGAGCCGACCTCAGCAGGTGCCCTTGTCACCTCCGCGAATTGTACGCCGAGATCGATAGGGCTCGCCCGCTGCGCAATGCGTGACGGCGTAACACCTACATCACGCAGTGCGTCGAGAATATGCGCGAACCGCGCAGCGGTCCGACATTTGCCGGCCTAGCCCGCTTGCTTGGCTTTCGCAGCCTGGGCTTCGCCCCAGGTCACGACGCGATTTCGACCGCTGTGCTTCGCGTGATAGAGCGCGAGATCGGCGCGCTCGATCAGCGTCGCGCGATCGCGGCCGTCGTCGGGGAATGCTGCGACGCCGACCGATTCGGTGACCGACAGCGGGCCCTTGTCGGTCTCGACCACGACCTTCGAGATCTCGATGCGAATGCGGTCGGCGACCTGCTTGGCCTGCGTGACGTCGACGCCGTCGAGTAGCACCGCGAATTCCTCGCCGCCGTAGCGCGCCGGGATGTCGATCTTGCGCGGGACTTCCTGCAGCACCTTCGCGACTCGGCGCAACACCTCGTCGCCGATCGGGTGGCCGTACGTGTCGTTGACCTTCTTGAAATGATCGACGTCGCAGAGCAGCAGCGCGACCTTGTGGTTGTGGCGCTGCGCGCGCTGCAGCAGATCCTCGAAGCGCGACTGGAACGTGCGGTGGTTCGTCAGGCCCGTGAGGCCGTCGGTCGTCGCCATCGTTTCCATCTGCTTGTAGAGGTAGCCGTTCTGCAGTGACACCGCGACCTGGTTCGCGATCACCGCGAGCATCTCGCGCACGTCCTTGCCAAACCGCTTCTCGGCGCGCGCGATCAGCGTGAACGTGCCGATCGCTTCGTCGGCGGAGAGCAGCGGGAGCACGAGCAGCGACTTCGCGTCCTCGATCTTGATCCTGCGCGTGTAGATCGGCGCCGACAGCTCGCGCGGCTCACCACCGGCAGGCAGGTAATGGCGGTTCTTGATCACCATCGACGCGAGCCCCGCGTTGTCCTTGAACTCGAAGCCGGGCAGCGATGGATCGATGATGCCGGCGCCGTCGCGGCCGATCCGGATCGCGGCGATGCGGTGCTTCGCGCGATCTTTGTCGTAGAGCGCGATCACGGCGGCGTCGTATTCGACGATCGCAGCGCACGCACCGAACGCGGTGTCCATCACCTGCTCCGGAGTCAGTGCGCGGCCGAGCATCGCGGTCGCTTGATAGAACCGCTCGTGCTCGTACTTCGCGCGCTCGACGGCGCGGAACACTTGCTCTGCCTGCACGACGCGCAGCACCTGGGCGGTGGCATCGGCGAGCAGATCGCGATCGGCCTCGGAGAACGGCAGGTCGCGATCCGCAGACAAGATGCCGCGCAGGTGCGGGCCTTCCATGATCGGCACTGCGACCAGCGCGACGCCGGCGCGACCGCTGTCGTAGTACGGCAGCTGGCCCGGCTTCGTTGCCGCGACAAGCAGCGCCTGGCGATCGCGGATCACCGCGCCGAGCACGCCTGCGCTCGGCAGCCGCGGCGCTTCGGTGATGTCGTCGGCGTCGCTCGCGACTTCAGTGAGCTTGACGCGTTCGTCGTCGCTGTCCTCGAGCCACAGCAGCGCAACCGTGCGCGCACCGAGCGAGCGCTTGAGCGTGGCGAGCAGCCAGCTCATCGCGTCGCCGATCATGCCGACGCCGCCGATCGCGAGCAGCCGCTCTTCTTCTTCGCGCGGACGCGGTGCGCGGCTGCCCGGACCCAGCGCGGCTGCGATCAACCGATAGTCGCGCGCCGAGTCGCGTAGCGCGACGAGCTCTTCCTCGAGGCGACGCGCGCGCCGCATGCGATAGCGCGACGTCATGCCGCGCAGCAGCAGCACATGCGCGAATGCGGCACCGGCGATGAACAGGCCGTGCACAGACGCGGTGAGAATCGTGGTGTCGTCGATGCCGCTGCGTACGAGCAACGCGGCCTCCAGGAACAGGGCGGCGCCGAGCGTCGCGAGCGCGCCGGGTCGTGCGAGCACGGTCATCGCGAACGCGACGAGCCCGTACAGCGCGGGATACGCGTGCGAGTCGAGCCCGCCGGTTACCGCGATCACGACGTGCACGCCGGCGACGAGCGCGAGGCAGAGCTCGAGATCGGCGAGGTCCTGCGCGGCCGCGAGCCACATCGATACGCGCTGCGCGCGCGCCGATGGCGGCGCGAACTGGACGCGGCGAATCACCGCGACGACGACGAGCGCCGCGATCGACACCGCGATCATCGTCTGCGGCAGCGGCATCTGCGTAGCGAATAGCGACGCACCATCGACGGCGCCGACCGCGACCACCACGCACGCGAATGCCGCGCCGATCGCGCCGACCGAAACGTGGCCCGCGCGGCGCAGCGCACGCCGCCAGCGCGCATGCAGCTTGATCGTGACGGGACCGGTGTTGCCGATGTGCTTGCCGACGACGACGCCGTCCTTGCCGCGGGGGCGCTTGCGCGCGTCGCTACCGGTGCGCTCGAACTTGCGCGGGTCGGTGTCTTTTCGTGACTCGACGCGCTCGAAGCGGCGCGAGTCGCCGTCGACCTTGTGCGGATCGACGCGCTCGAATTTGCGCGAGTCACCGGCCGAGCGGGCATCGCCCGGGGCACTGCGGTCGCCTGCAGCGTTGCGCTCGCCCGCCGAGTTGCGCTGACCCGCCGCGTTGCGCGTGTCACCCGCCGCGTTGCGCGCTTCCTCAGCCTCGCGTCTGACCCTGCTGGTCACCGTCTCGTTCTCGCTCGTGCCTCGTGCGATCGCGCCGCCGCCGCGGCCGACGGCACCGCTGTCGCGCAATGGCTTCGCGGCATCGCCGAAGTCGGCACCACGCATGTTCACCTTCGAGAAGCCTGCGCTGTCCGAGATGCTCGCCTTGCGCAGCCCGATCGGCGCGCTCTCGAGCGAGCTCGCCCGCTTCGGTACCGCGTCGGCCCGCATGGTCGTCTTCGTCGAGATGTCCTCGCTCGCCGTCGGTGCGGTCGTGTCGGCCGACATCCTCGTCGGCGCGGTGTCTTCGTCGACGGGAAACCGCGTCGGTGCGGTGTCGTTGGTATTTTCGATCGCGTCGCTCTCGCCTTTGCGCACACGCGTCGAGTCGTTGCGAGCAAACACGTCGGTCGTCGCGTTGCCGCGCTTGCTCTCGCGGCTTGTATCGGTCATGCGCCGCGCCGGCTCGCTCTTGCCGCCCTTGGCGGGTTTCTTCGGCGCGCTCATCGGGTTGGCTCCTGCGCTGGATCCACTTCGCGGCGCACGCGCAGCACGACCTCGTCGGGATAGACCATGCCGAGATCGCCGCGCGCGCGGTCTTCGATCGCGCCGACGTCGGTACGCAGCGCGTTGACCTCGCGATAGAGCGCCGCGTTCTGCGCCGCGAGCTCGCCCGCTTCAGCGTGCAGCGTGTCGAGCTGGTCGGTCAGCTTCGCGGCACGCGGGTCGCGTCGCATCAGTTGACCGGGCACGTAGCCGATGACGATCGCGACGACGAGCGCCAGCCCAAGACGCGTCAGCCACCGCCGTAGCGGCGGCGCCACGTGCATGTCGGCCAGGTGCTTCACGTCCCCCGACGTTACGGATCGCGACCTTGGCGGGCCAACTTTTGGCCAACGTCACTGCCGATCACTTTCTGATGGAGTTTCCATGTCCTATGTGTACGCTGCGCGCACATGAGGGGGATCACCTGTCTACTATTCGTGGCCGCGCTTTCCGCGTGCGGTGACGATCCGAGCACCGAGATCGCATGCGGCGAAGGCATCGAGGCCTCGCTGTCCGCAGGCGGCACCATCGAGGTCACCGCGGATGCCGGCAAGGATCTGCGCGGAGCCGCGATCGCTGCGCCGACCGGAGCGACGCCGCCAACCGCGGCCGCATCGATCAAGTGTGCAGCCGACATCGTGCCCGCTGGCTATACCGCACTCGGTCCCGCGGTCACGTTCGGTCCCGATGGCGCCTGGTCGGAAGAGCGGCCGTTCGCGATCACGTTGCCGTACAAGGCGGCGCGGCTGCCGAAGAACGCAGAGCGCCGGCACGTGCGGATCGTCGCCAAGCGCGACGGCCAGAGCGAGCCGTTCTTCCCGATGGTGTCGAACCGCGTGCTCGAGGACGAAGATCGCTACGCGTCGCGCGCGGCGTTCCGCGCCGGCGAGCTCACCACGTATCAGGTCGTCGCCGCCGAGAACGCGGGCGAGCCCGAGACACGGCAGTTCGGTTGGCGCGCGATCGTCGGGATCTCGATGGGCGGCAACGCGGCGATGTCGATCGGCCTGCGTCACCCCGACAAGTTCGACATCGTCGCGGATCTCGGCGGCGAGCCCGGACCGTCGATGATCTATTCGCTACGCATGGTCAGCGACTTCTTGTTCGGCGGCTTCTGCACGGTAGAGGATCAACTGGCGGGTCGCGGCAACGTCGGCACGCTATGCCCGAAGCAGTCGGCGATCCCCGGCCAGTTCGAAATCACCGCCGACTACGAGCACCAGATCACGCAGACGGGGGATGGCGTCGGCCTCACGCTGCGGCGCGGCCTCTATATGAGGGCGTCGCGCGACCTCGGCCGCGCACTGTCAAATCCCGCGCTCTACAACCCATCGCACCCGTACGCGCCGCCCGGTGTCGATCCTGACTTCTTCCAGGTCGCGGCGGCCACGCGCTGCGCGAACCCGATCGTGCTCAAAGACTTCTACGATTCGGAGTTCAACCCCGACGGCAGCAAGGACGTGATCACGTTCTGCGACGGCAACGACGGTCCCACGCTCGGCAACGGCGTGTTCGATCCGAGCATCGCGGCCACCGATCCGGCCGAGCTGTTGCTCGCCGTCGATCTCAACGCCAACGGCAAGCGCGACGCAGGCGAGCCCGTCGTGACCAACGCGTACGAGCCGTTCAAAGATGTCGGCACCGACGGCAAGGCCGACGCCGAAGAAGCCGGCTACGACGCCGCGACGAATCGCGATCCCGCACGCGACAACTTCCACGCGCTGCGCAATCCGCTCGGCACCGAGGCCGACAGCAACTGGCAGCAAGGTGAGCCCTATCAAGATGTCGGTCTCGACGGCATCGCGGCGACGTGCCAGCACGGCGAGACACCGGGCGGCGGCATCGGCGGCTGCTACGACTTCGGCGAAGGCAACGGCAAGTGGGATCTGTCGCCGAACGTGCAGCGCTGGTACGAGAGCGATCTCAACGTGCGGCTCGCGGCGCTCAGCGACGAACGCCGCAAGCACATGTCGCTGTGGTTCGACGCCGGCATTCGCGACTTCTTGAACGCGTCGGTGTCGGCCAACGCGGCTGTCGGTCCCGCGCTCGCGCGCTACGGCCTGCCGTTCGGCGTCTATGACAACTTCTCGATCCTCGACGGCGGCCCCGGCGAATCGAGCTACGACTTCAACGAAGTGCAATGGCCCACGTTCCCCAAGAACGGCTATCTGCGTTACGGCAACCCCGACGCCACCGCCCAGCAGATCAATAGCGGCGACGGTCGCCACGTCGGCACCGGCAGCCAGATCATCTATCGCGCGCAGACCGCGTTCGCGTGGATCAACCAGCGCTGGCCCGACGGTGATGTCGAAGACACGTACGGCGGCGGTCAGGTCATCAAGGCGCTGTCGTTCACGTCACCGACGACGGGCCGCTTGAATCCGTACGCGATCTTCCTGCCACCCGGCTACGACAAGCCGGAGAACGCGGACCGGCGTTACCCCGTCGTCTACTTCCTCCACGGTTACGGCCAAGAACCCGACGATCTCGTCGCGCTCTCGAGCGTGTTCGAGCTCTACATGATCGCGAGCCAACCGATCGAGAAGCGATTCCAGAAGTACATCATCGTCTACGTCGACGGCCGCTGCCGGCCGAATCTCGACGGCACGCCGGTCGATCTATCGGGCGATCGCTGCGAGGGCGGTACGTTCTATCTCGACGCGCCGCTCGGCGGACTCGCGCGCATGGAGACGAACATGCTCGACCTCATGGACTACGTCGACGCGACCTACCGCACCAAGGCGCCGAGCGCGGCGCAAGTCGTCGACTGAGCGAAGCTAGTAGCCGTGGCGCCGCATCAGCCACGCGAGGTTCGGATACTTCGCATGGTCGATCCAGATCCAACGGCCTTCCTTGAACTTCGCGGTTTCGTATTCGTCGCCACCCGCGAGCCAGATGTCGAGATACGCGAACGTGTGACGGAAGCCGTCTCGTTCGTCGGTGAGCTCGGCATGATCGATGCGACCATCGGCGTTGAAGTCGGCGTCGATGTCGCGATGAATGTTGTGGTTACCGAAGTCGATGCCACAGCCGACGAGCGCGAGCCCGAGCGCAGCAAACGACAAAAGCCGCATGCACGATCAACGCGTGCGTGCGGCTTTGCATTTCGCGCGGTCGGATGACTACAGCTCGCGCGCCTTGTCGCACGCGCTGGTCGCGCCGAGGTCACACGCCTTCTGCAGGAACTGCTTTGCCTTCGGCAGATCCTTCTTCGCGCCTTGGTTGCCGTGCAGGTACGCGGCGCCAAGACCCATGCAGCCGAGCTTGTCGTCCTTCGTGCACGCCTTCTCGAGGAACGGAATCCGCGCCGGATCCGAGAACTCGAACTTCAGCGCGTAGGCGCGGCAACCGCCGCCCTCGCCGATGTCGCACGACTGCTTGAACAGCGCTTTTGCCTTCTCCTTGTCCATCGTGACGCCGCGCGCCTCTTCATAAGCGCGGCCGAGGAACTCGCAGCCCATGCCCGACTTGAGATCGCAGGCCTTGGTCAGGAACTCGACGCCCTTGGGCTCGTCCTTCGTCTTGCCGCCCTTGCCGGTGAGGTACGCCCCGCCGATCAACGCGCACGACTCGGCGTCGCCCTTCGTGCACTTGGTCTCGGCATCGTCGGCCTGCTCGGCCAGCGACTTCTTCGGTCCGTCCTTGCTCTTCGCGGCCATGATGCACAGGTCCTTGCGGGCCTTGTGCATCTCGTCGGCGGTCGCGATGCACTCCTTGTCGCCGGCACACTTCGCGAGCTCTTCGTCGCGAATCTTGGCGGCAACCCGGGCGCACATGGCTTCCTTGGACTCTTCCTTCTTGCCGCAAGCCATCGCCAAGACTGCGAGAGCGAGCGCGATCAACACAGAGCGGTTCTTCGTCATGGTGCGTCCCGTTCAGCACCGCGCGTGCCAGCTGCAACTGCGCCAAACTGCGTGGCGTCGACGGTCACTGCATCAGGTGCAGCGCGGGTGCACGCATTGCAAACTCGCGTCTGCACATCGCGTGCAGTTACTGCGAGATCAGCGTCAAGCTGCCCGGGCCGCGCGCCCACACGCGGTCGAACTGGTCGATGGCGACGTCGAGGACGCTGTTCTCCGCCAGCCCGCGCCGGGTATCGACGCGCCGCACCTTCTTGCCGTCCCACGCCGCGATCCCGCGCTCGGTCGCCATCCACACGTGGCCGTTGCGCGTCGCGACGACGTCGTTGATCTCGAACCGCAGCGCGGGTGGAAACCCCCACGCTTTGCCGTCCCAGACGCCAGCGCCCGCACCGGTCGCGACGATCACGCCGCCCTCGGGTGCGATCGTCACGGCGCGCGCGAGCTCGCTGCGCAACCCATCCGCCTCGGTCCACACCTTGACCTGCCCGCCGGCAAGCCGCGCGATACCTTCGCTCGTCGCGAACCACGCGGTATCGCCGCGCACATCCGCATCGACGACGCCGATCGGAATCGGCAGCATCTTCTCCTTGGTCTTGTCGGGCATCGCCTCGGTGCGGTGATACGCAACCTTGCTCGTGCCGACATCGACGATCGCGATCCCATACGCACGCCGCTCCTCGCCATCGCGATAGCGCAGCCCGACCCACAACGTTCCGGACGTCGCGAACCGCGCGAAGCTGACCTCCGGCGCATCGCCCGGCGTCGCCAGATTCACCTTCGACAGCGCGGTCCACGTCGTGCCGTCGATGCGCGACAGATGCAGTTCTTTCTCCGCAGGCGCGCGATGCAGCGCGTAGATCGGTCCCGCCGGATCGCGCGCGACCGCGAGCACGACCACATCGGGCCCGCCTGCCGTGAATCGCTCGCCGTTCCAGTGCCACGCTTGCCGCGCGCCGGTCGCGAGCCAGCAGTCCTGCGCCTTCGCGCACGCGACCGACAAGTTCATCGCGTCCTCGAACATCTGTTTGCGACGCAGCCACGAAAACGGTTGCGCATCGCGGTCGCGATACCGCGCGGTCCCCAAATCGCGCGTGCCGATCAACAGCTCGTCGTTCATCGCGCCGAGCACGGTCGCGCCCGGCGGCACGACGAGCGGCGTCGGATCGATCACCCAGTCACTCGTCGTCGGTCCCGTCAGCGGCACGAGCCGCACGCCTTCGCGCGCCAGCGGCCGCACGCCCGGGCTCGCCGGCGCGATGCGATAAATGTGGCCGCCGCCCATCACCATCACGTTGTTGCCGCGCAACGTCGCCGCTTCCCACGTGTGATCGGGTAGCGCGCGATAGCTGCGCCACGTCACCTGCTTGCCGATCGCGAGCCGCTCCCTACCCTGCGCGTCGCCGCCGATCACCATCACGCGATCGCCGGGCGCTTCCACCAACAGCCGGGGCTGCACGACATCGCAGCCCTGCAGCTCACCGATCTTGATCAAATCGCCGTTCGGCTTGCGCGCCACCAAGCCGTTCTTCGCCGCGATCCACAACCACCCCGCGCGATCCTTCACCAGCGCGCGAATCGGATCCTTGATCGGCGTCGCGACCCAGCCGCCCTTCTCGCTGACGAAGAACAACCCCTTCGACGTTCCCAACCACACGCCGCCTTCCGCCGCGGGCGCCAAGCTCGCGACACCCTCTTTCGCGATCGCCGCATAGTCGATGCCGAGCGCCGACGGCGGCGGCAACGTCTCCGTATAGACCTCGACGCCGGCGTCGTAGTGGCCCAACCCACCATCGGTCAGCACCCACATCCACTTGCGCTCGGCGTCCGTCGTCATCGCGACCACGTGGTCGCCCGACAAGCCGGTCGCCGACGTCATCGTCATCACGCTGCCCTTGTCGTCCCACCGCTGCAGCGCATCCTCGGTCGCGACGAACAAGAACCGGCCCGCCGCGCCCATCGTCTTGACTGCCGCGGGCTCGGTGAACACGCGCACGCGCACCTTGCCTCCCGACACGGGCGGCAACGGACGCACGGGCTCCACCGGTGGCGGACATGCCGCCAACACCGCCAACAACGCGAGCGTCATCAGCAGCGGGCCGAGCTGGGGCCAAAGCCGTCGCGTCACTGCCCGTCGAGGGTATAGGCTCCCCGCATGGCACGGCAACGACGAGGTGGAGGCTTCCGCCCTCCCGAGCTGCGAGGAACGCTGGGCACACTCCTCCGCACCACCCTCGCGCAAGCCGGCACCCTCCGTGACGTGCTCGAGCGCGGCGCGAGAGAAGGCCGATCGCGCCTCGACTCCGCGCTGTCCACCCGCCGCCGCACCGACGCGCTTGCCGACCTCGGCGAGATCGTCCTCGATCTGATCCGCCGCGGCGAAATTGATCTCGACGAGCTCCCCGAAGCCCGCGACATCGTCGCGCATCTCGACGAAATCGACGCGGGTCACGGCAACGAGCATGACGAAGCCATCCCCGCGGCGCCCGCACGAAATCGCTTCGACGCACGCAGGCGTGACGCATCGCGCGCCGCGCCTACATCCACACGCTCCCGCGACGCCGATGACGGAACCGTCTCGTCGAAGACGTGGTCGCGCTCGCGCGGCGCACCCAAGCCGCAAGCCCCACGAGTCTGGCGTCCTCCCGTCGACGACAACGCCGACGAGCCCGGTCGCCCCGACGACGAAATCACCGCCCGCGATCGTCCCGCTGCCCGTCCTCGCTCCGGCGAGCCGACGCAACCCGGTCGCACGCGCCGGCCTGCCGCCGCCGCTCCCGTTTCGCCCGATGATCAGCCGACGGCGCCGAGCCGTCCGGGCAAGCGCAAAGATCCGGCGCGCAAGGGCGGGATTCACTTCGATGACGACGAGGATCTAGCCGAATACATGCATCCGGATGACGTGCCGCCGAAGGGCACGCCGGACGGCGACTCTTGACAGGCACCTAGCCCGCCGGTAGAAACCCGCTCGTCCCTGGGGATATAGCTCAGCTGGGAGAGCGCGTGAATGGCATTCACGAGGTCAGGGGTTCGATCCCCCTTATCTCCACGAACCAGAGACAAGAGGCCCGCCGCTCGGCGGGCTTTTCGTTTGTGAAACGGTTGTGGTCCTGCGGCACTTGCCGGGAATCGAGCGACGCCGGCTCTTCGAGCTCATCGCCCGTTTTGATCCGAACAGGGGGAATTTTCCCTTAGGTGCCCGGTGCTCAGTGGGATAAGACACGATCCCGCTTCCGAGCACGAAGGCCCCTCGTAGCGCGGCGATGCTAATCACTGGGCCAGTTGAGTAAGCGATGAACACTCGTCTGTATGTAGGAAACCTTTCGTTCAACACCAACGCCGACGGCGTTCGCACTGCATTCGAGCAGTTCGGGACTGTCACTGACGTCCACCTCGTGACCGATCGCGAGACCGGCCGCGCACGCGGTTTCGCGTTCGTGACCATGGGCTCCCCCGATGAAGCGGCAAAGGCGATGCAAGCCATGGACGGCCAGACCCTCGACGGGCGGCCGCTCCGCGTGAACGAAGCTGAGGCGCGCCAGCAGCGCGGCGGCGGCGGCGGCGGTGGTTACCGCGGTGGTGGTGGTGGCGGCGGTGGTGGCGGTGGCGACTGGGGTGGTGGTGGCGGCGGTGGCGGCGACGACCGCGGCGGTGG
>DATDCH010000216.1:0-2982 GCA_036524455.1 Kofleriaceae bacterium
CGCGCGCTTGTCGGCGATGGTGACCGGCTCGTTGCCGGTCTTCATCTCGACGTCCAGCTCGCCGCCGCGCAGCTTCATCACCTCGACGCCGGCGGCACGAGCAAGCTCGAGCGCCACAGCGAGCTCGGTGCCGAGCTCGCCATCGAGGCCGGGCAGGTTAGTTGCTGCCACCGGTTGGCCAGAGCAGCTGCTTCGCTTCGTCGACGCTCGCGACGCTGCGGCCCGATAGCTTGACGAGGTCGACTGCCGCGGCGACGAGCTCGCCGTTCGACTTCGCCATCGTGCCGTCGGGCAGGTAGAAGTTGTCCTCGAGCCCGACGCGGACGTCGCCGCCGAGCGACAGCGCTGCCATCGCGAGTGGCCACTGATCGCGGCTGATGCCGATCACTTTCCAGCGCGAGCCGGCCGGCACTTGCTCGGCCTGGAACGCGAGGTGCCGCGCGCTCGCCGGGATGCCGCCGACGACGCCCATGATGAACGAGAAGTGATACGGCGCCGCGAGCAGGCCGAGGTCGGCGAGCACGCGGTGCGAGTTGGTATGGCCGACGTCGAAGCACTCCATCTCCGGCTTGACGTTGTGCTCCTTCATCGCCTTCGCGAACGCGACGATGTCGTCGAACGAGTTCGAGAACACGAAGTTGAACGCGAACTGTTTCTTCTCCGCGTTCCACTTCGCGTAGTTCATCGAGCCCATGTTGAGCGCGGCGACGTGCGGACGCTGTGCGAGATGCGAGACGCGCTCGGTCATCGGGCCCATGCCACCGGTCGACCAGTTGATCAACACCGGGCAGCGCGCCTTCGTCTCGTTCATGATCGATTGGAACGTGTCCTTGCTCCACGTCGGCGAGCCGTCGTCGTTGCGCGCGTGGATGTGCACGATCGCAGCGCCGGCGTCGTAGGCGCGCTTTGCCTCGTCGGCGATCTCGACGGGCGTATACGGAATCGCCGCGCAGTGCTTCTTCGTGGTCACGGCGCCGGTCAGGGCGCAGGAGATGATGACCTTGTCGGTGGACACGGGCGCATACTACAAGGCAAGGGCTCTGCGTGTCGCCGGAGACATGTGGCCGCGACTGATTTCGGACCGACCGAGCAAGAATCCCGCGACCATGAGCGCGGCTCCGATCGTTACAAAACCGAGATCCCAGGCGAGCTGAGCGCCTGGTCGCACGTGGTGAAGGCCAAGCAGCACGTGCGCGATGAGCCCTTCGACAACCGCGAACGCGCCGGCGCCGAACAGCACGGCGCCAGCAAAGATGCGCACGGCCCACACGACATCATCGCGCCGCGCAACCGCGAACATCAGCACGACGCCCGCGAGCATCGGCAACAGGATCGACAGCGCGTGGTGCCAATGCAGGATCTGATGAAGGGCGATCGCGTCGACCAAGCCTGCGAGAGCGATTCCGATCAGAGCGCTCGGTAGCGCGAGGGGTGCGATGCGGTCGTCGGTCATCTCGATCGATAGCCCGTGCAACCGGGACGCCGACCGATCGGTAGGCCAACGGCCGAGCGGCAGGACCTGGCAGGCGCAACCGTGCGGGCGCACGGGCCCAGTGAGCCGGCTTCGTTGCTTTTCTTGCGACTAGTCGCCAGCTCCCGGCTCGTCCTGGTGTGACTGCATCCATCGCCCAAAATCGGACTCACAAAAATGTGATGTCTCCCTTGCCCAAATCGTGTAAGACCCCGCGCCTGATGATGAAGGCGCTTGGAATCACGATCGTGGCGTTGGCGACGGCCTGTATTCAGCCCAAGCAGAAACCGAAAGCGGTCGCGAAGCCGGTAGCGGTATCGGCCCGACCATTTGATCGTGGTCCGACCGCGACGCTCGTCGATCAGAACCAAGAGGGTGCGTCGTTCCGCGTGCAGATCGCCGCGGACATCACCCGTGACGTGATGCCGACCGATGATCTCGCGATCGTCGTGAGCGTGAACGATGAAGAGGTCGGTCGCTACCCGATCGTCGGCCGCTTCACGCAGCGCCCGACCCGCATCAAGCAAGAGATCGAGTTGCCGCTCGGCGACTACCAGATCGAATACGTCTATCAAGGCACGCGCTACGCGGGCATGCCGTTCCGCCTCGCCGAAGTTCCGGTGTGGGGCGGCCGTCGCGCGCTGCAGCTGCGCACGCATTTCGGTACGCGCGTCAGCCTGCGCGAGAAGAAGCTATGGGTCGGTCGGTGGTGGGCGAACGATGGTCTGCCCCAAGCGTGGATCATCGAGTGGGTGCGCGAAGGCAAGGTCGTCACGATGACGTCGGGCCGCGAGCAGCACGGCATCCCGCCGCAAACGGCGCGGCTCGTGGGCGGCGCGAACGGCGCGTTCCACTCGGAGACGATCGTCAACAACACGATCTGGACGTACGGCGAAGAGTACGGCGTGCCCGACGTGGTCGCGCAGCAACCCGGTGTGTGGGCCGCGCGCGTCGTGCACGGCAACTCGGCGCCGGTCGCGGTCGTGTTCAACGTGATGGCGAACGGCCGACTCCAAGAGCAGGCGCCGTTGCGCGTCGTGAGCGCGGGCTGGGAAGAGTCGTGGAGCAAGCCGCTCGAAGCGCGCGCGCTGTCGGTGACCGAAGTCGAGCGTCTCAGCGCGAAGCTGCCGAAGATCAGCGCTAACGAAGCGTTCGACGAGCCGACGAACCAGCAGGTGCTCGAGCCGGCGATTCGCCTCTCGCTCAGCGCCGTGCGCGCATTGTTCCGCTCGAAGCAGCTCGCCGAAGCGTGGAGCACGTACAACACGCTGAACGTGCCGTCGTCGTACGTCGCGCTCCACCCGGGTCTGACGCCCGCTGCAGCCGGCAAGCGCAACGGCGTCGCGGAGAAGCCGCGCGAGATGCCGGGCAACGTCGGCGAGCGCCGCGCCCGCCTCAAGCTGCTGCGCACGCAGATCGATCAGCTGATCAAGCAGCACGGCGGTCCGTGGAAGTCTGAAGAGTTCCCGCGCAGCTGATCTCGCGGCGCACGCTGCTAAGCTCAGCGCATG
>DATDCH010000217.1:0-6473 GCA_036524455.1 Kofleriaceae bacterium
ACGGTGAGCAGGTTCCAGCCACCGAGGATGCCTGCGTCATCGCGCTCGCGCGTTTCATCGCGATACATGCGGACATCAGCCTCGGGGCCGAAGCCGAGATAGAACTTTTCGTTCGGCGCCACGAACCCGACCTCGGCGCGGCCGACGTAGCCCGACGTCATGATCAGATCGACCGGACCGGCGAGCAGCGGCGTGCTGCCGGTATTGATGATGCGCGCGCGTACGTGCACCCACGGCGAGCGCAGCGGGATGCCGACGAGCGACACCTGTGCGGTGCCGGTGAAGCCGCCGATCGGGACGCGATGCGGTGTGCCGTCGGCCTTGATCGTGACCTTGCCGGCGGGCAGGCGCAGACCGAGCCCACCATCGTCGATGCCGGGCACTTGCATCGGGCCGCCACCGAGACCGGCGTCCTGTTGCTGCTGGTCGCGCGCTTCGACCACCACGGTGTCGGGCTTGCGGCGTGCGCGTAGCTCGTCGTCGCCGAGCAGCGGCGGCTCGACGCCGAGCGACGGCCGTTCGAGCGAGCACGTGAGCTCGGCATCGACCCAGTCCTCGCCGGTGGCCTGCCACACGCACGCCGTCGTTTGCCAGTCGAGCTTCCCGCTGTCGCGCGTCAGCTGCGCGCGGTGATAGGGCCGCCACGCTGCGCCCGGCACGATGTAGTTCGCGGTCAGCGTCGCGTCGCCGGCGGCGTCGGCGACCAGGTCGATCACGAGCCGCGCCGCTTGCTCGCCGGCTTCCGATTCTGCGCGTGCGAGCCGTTCGTCGAGGCGAGCGAGTGCGGCGGCGGCAAGCTCGACCTCGTGGTCGGCTTCGATGCGGCGCGCACGTGCTTCGCGATCCTGCGTGTCGAGCTCGGCGAGCTGCGCTGCAGCGTTCGGCGCGGCGATGCCGCGTGCGGCGTGCGTCGCGAGGTCCTGATACGCGGCCGCGATGAGCTCGGCGAGGCCGTCGCTCTCGACGCGCGCCATCTGCACTTTCGCGAGCGCAGCGTCGTGCGCGGTCTGTAGCTTGACGCGCTTCGCGCGCAACGTGACCGGCGTGCTGTCGTCGGCGGGGTTCTCGCGCCACGGCGCGACGTAGCGCTCGCACCGCACGTCGAGTATGCGCGCACCAGCGCACGACGCGGTCAGCGTCTTGTCGGCGAGTACTGGCGATACGCGCTCGATCACGATGCGCTGCTGGCCGGCTTTGACGGCGAGCTTGCCACGCCTGGTGATCGACGCACGATCCTCGAGCACGCTGACGGCGACAACAGGAGCGTCGCTCATGGCTCCCTCCGGTTACCACCGACCAGCTCGTGCTTGCCGGCGATCTTCACTTCGTAGCCTGCGCGCAGCAGCTTCTTCGTCGCAGCGGGCAACGTGAGCTGCCAGCGATAGCCGCCGCGCAGCCGCACGTCACGCGGTGCGTCGGTGTCTGGTGTGTAGCGTTCCCAAGGCGGCTCGACTTTGCCGAGCGACACCTCGATATCGTCGTCACCTTCGCGGGTGACCGGCACGCGCTCGCGCACCTCGAGCTCGATCGGCCGGCCTGCGAGGTTCTCGACATCGATCGAGATTGCGTGCACGAGCCGCAGCGCGCCGCGCAGCATGCCCGACGCTTCCTCGTGAAACTCGACATTGCGCGCGATCTTCACCGTCGGATCGACGCCGAGCCCGATGTCGACCTCACCTCCCGGTGGTGTGTAATCGACTTCGCTCGTGACGAGGAACTGGCCGCGATCGTAGATGTCGATCGGGCCGGGCAGCAGCGGGCCCTCGAACGGATTCGTGATCGCGGCGACGCGGAACACGTCGGCCTGCTCGCGCGGCACCGCGACGTGGCGGATCTTCGCCGTGCCTGCGCGCGCGGTCAGCGCGAGCGAGTGCCATGCCGCATCGGAGTTGATCTCGACCTTGCCGTCGCCGGTGAATGCGTAGTCGTAGTTGTGCGCCCACTCGACGAAGTGACCGGGCGGCAGCGGCAGCTGTTCGATCGTCGAGATGCCCGCTTCGACACGCGACGCGAGCTCCAGATCGAGCTCTCGGGGCGCCGGTACGAGCGTGCCGCGTTGCGCTGCGCTCGCCGCTGCCATACGCAGATTGCCGTAGTCGAGCAGCGGCGACGGTGCATCGTGTCCGCGCGCTTTGCTGACGTCGGCGCGACCACCACCGGGCGCGTTTCGCGTCATCGCTTGTGCGGCGAGTGCGAACGGTGCTGCGATCGTGCCCGCGACTGCGCCACTGATCGCGCCGATCATGCCGCTCTTCTTCGCGAGCGGCGGTCCCACCGGCGGCGGCGCGGCGTAGCGCTCGCGCGGCTTCGAGGTCTCCTCGTCCCACACCTGCTTCGAGAGCTCGACCTCCGCGAGCTCCGGCTGTTCGACCGAGGACGGCGGCGCCGGCGCGCGACCTTCATACATCGAGTCGTCCTCGTCGAACTCGGGCCCTGCGACGATGATGCGCCGAGGGAAGCTGCGATCGTAGTCGGTGTAGAACACGTCGACGCCGGTCGGTGGAGCGCGAAACCCGCGCTTCGCCGGCTCGTGCTGGCGCCGACCGATCTTCTGCGGATGGAGCTCGGGCAACTGCGCGAACCGCTCGGGCTCTGCGGTCGACAGCCGCAACGCGACGTCGGTCCAGTCCTCGCCGCTACTCTGCGCAACCACCGCACGCAATTCGAACCGCGCGTGCTCGCCTTCGAGCCGCGCCACGTAGCTCGGTGCCCAGCGCGCTGCGGTGACTTGATACTCGACGCGCACGGTGATGTCGCCCGCGCCTGCGAGATCGAGCTCGGCGTGTTTGCGCACCTCGTGCAGGCGCGCCGCCTTCGCCGTGCTCGCCTTGTGCTCGCGCTCGCGCACGACTTCGAGTGCGCGGTGCGCCTCGTCTTGCTCGTGGAGTGCGGCCGCGAGAGTTTCGCGCAGCGCCTGCTCGCGCTTCGCACGCAACGCGACGAGCTCGCGACGCGCCGCAACGATCGCGGCCCACGCCGCCGGCGGATCGTCGCTCGGATCATCTTCGATGAGCGGCGCAGCTGCGAGTTTCTCCAGTGCACCATGCAGCCGCTCGACTTCGCTCTCCGCGAGCGCGACGCGTTGGCGTGCCGCGCGCAGCTCGTCGGACTCTTCGCCACGCGGCTCGCCGCTCGGCGTATCGACGCCCACGCGAATTGCAGTCACAACCCCCGCACCTTCGACCTCACAACGCACGGTGTCGTCGATCACAGCGAGCGGCAACCCAGCGAAACGCACGACGCTTGGCAACGGCCCGCGCAAGCTCGCAACTCGTCGAACGCGCGCGCCATGTGCATACACCGTGACTTGCTCGATCCGTGACTCGACGGAGACCACCTCACGCGCCATGGCGGGCAGGGTCGGCCTCACGACCACGTGTGTCAAGCGAGGTGTTGAACGAGCTACCGTGATGGTTTACGGTGTGCCCGTTACGGCCGTCAATCGGAGAGAGGAAACCGCGATGCTTCGGAAGCTTTCACTTGGTTTGATTTTGGTGCTCGCCGCATGCGGCAGCGCGCGCGTCATTCAGCGTACGCAGGTCGGCGGCGTGATCGAGCTGCAAGGCGATCGCGGCAAGGCAATGGAGCAGGCCAATCAAGAGATGGCTGCGCACTGCGGTCCCAACAACTACACGATCGTCCAAGAGGGCGAAGAAGCGGTCGGTACGGACACCTACTCGCGCGAGGACACGTCGGCGGCTGCAACGCAGTCGCGCAGCGGTCGCACGCAATACGCGGATCAGACCACGACGGGCCAGCAGAGCACGCGCACCGCAACGGCGTGGCGTGTCCACTATCAGTGCAACGCCGCCGGCGGAGCACCGATGGCGCAGCCCGCGGCAGCTCCTCCTCCGGGACAGCCGCAGCCGCCGCCACCACCGCCCGGCAGCTACTAAGCCGTAGCAGCACAGATTGGCGATCGAGGGGCCGTGCGGCCCTTTTCGTATTTTCGGCGCGTGTACGGCGTGTGCTCGAGCGCGTCTTCGGGGCGTTTTCGCTCAGACGAGTAGCTTCGTATCGTCGGCGGACGTGTCGCCGATCAGATCGACGCCGTTCTGCGCGAACCGGCGCGCGGCCGCCGCAAGCCGCGGACCATGACCGTGCTCGATGCACCACTGCGCGTGTTGCACGAGCAGCGCGAGCTCGAGGCTACGGCCGAGCGTGAGTGCGAAGCGGCGCGCGCCCGCTTCGAGCCGAGCGGCGTCAGGCATTGCCTCTTGCACCCATGCCGTTGCATGGCGGAGCGCCGCGCGCGCCGTGGCGACCGGCTGTTCCAAGCCCGAGCCCGAACCCGGATCAATCGCGGCCGCGCAGCACGTCTCGACTTCGGTCGTGATCGCCTCGAGCGCGCCGCCCTTGCCGAGCGCGCGCAGCGTGTCGAGCGACAGCACGTTCGTCGTGCCTTCCCAGATCGGCAGCACCTGTGCGTCGGCGAGGATGCGCGGCAGGCCGGTATCTTCGACGTAACCGGCGCCGCCGCATGCTTCGATCGCTTCCGACGTCACCGCGACCGCTTGCTTGGCCGTGGTCAGCTTCGCGATCGGCGTTAACGCGCGCGCGAGCCGCTCGGCCTGCTCGTCGTTGCCGTGCTCGAGGATGCCGATCAGATGCGCGCTGCGGAACGCGAGGCAGAACGCGCCCGCGTACTCGGCTTCGAGGCCGGCGAGCGTGTCGGCGTGCAGCGGTTTGTCGACGAGCAACGCACCGAACGCTTTGCGCCGCCGTGCGAAGTCACGTGCGAGCGCGAGCCCGCGCCGCATCGCGCTCACCGCGCTGATCGCGTTCCACGTGCGCGTGATCGAGAGCATCGGCGTGATCTGGCGAACGCCGTCGCTCGCGGTGCCGACGAGCGTCGCCGGCGTCCCGTCGAGCGTGAGCTCTGCGGTCGGTACCTTGCGCGTGCCGAGCTTGTCCTTCAGCCGATTGACCTGGATATTGCGCAGCCGCCCGGTGCCGTCGCGCAGCTCGACGAAGAACAGCGCGAGCCCGCGGCTGCCTTCGCCGTTACCCTCGGGCCGAGCGAGCGTGAGCGCCATGTTCGACGTCGTCGCCGACGTGAACCACTTCGTGCCGTAGAGCCGCCACTGGTCGCCATCTAATCTCGCGACTGTCTCGCTCTGCGAAACATCGCTGCCGCCGGTGCGTTCCGTCATCCACTGCCCGCTAGTCCACATCGTCGCCGGATCGCGCGATGTCAACAGCGGCACGTAGCGATCGATCAGCTCCTTGTTGCCGCTCGCCAGCAACGTGCGCGCGGCGCCGTCGGTCATCGCGAGCGGGCACGAATAGACGTCGAGCGACGGGCCGAGCACGTGGACGAGCGCGAACTGATGCGTACGCGCGTGGGGACCGAGCCGGCTCTCGTAGCCGGCTGCGACCATGCCATGCCGCGCCGCGACCACTTGCGCCTCGACCCACAGCGGCGACACGTCGATGCGATCGATGCGGTTGCCCCACGCGTCCCATTGCGTGAGCACGGGCTCGTTCTCTCGATCGAGCAGTTGTTTGCCGTAATACTCGACCGCGAGGTCCCCCGCTCGATGCAGCTCCGTCGCGATTTCGCCGTGATGCGCTTGGGGGATATGGCGTGCGATCCACGAGGGCAGCAACGGATCGTCATCGAATTGGTTGCCAAGACGCGGCGGTTCCTGAAAGAACGGCATAGCGGGAACCTACCAAGGTAAGGTGGCTACGTGAATCTGTTGTTGATCGACCCGACCGAGCTGCGCGGCGACGGCACTTGCACGGTGTTCGATCGTCGCGCGCACCACATGCGCACGGTCATCGGCGTTCAAGTCGGCTCGACGATACGCGCCGGCCTGCTCGGCGGCGCGGTCGGCACCGGCGAGGTGATCGCCGACGACGGCTCGTCGCTCACGTTCCGGCTCTCGCTCACCGAGCCGCCGTCGCAGCCGCTCGATGTCGAGCTCTTGCTCGCGGTCCCGCGCCCCAAGGTCATCACGCGCACGATCGAGATCGCGGCCTCGTTCGCGGTCAAGCGGATCGATCTGACGAACGCGTGGCGGGTCGACAAGAGCTACCTGCGCTCGCCGCGCCTCGATCCAGGTGCGCTCGCGCTCGCGGCGCGGTTCGGTGCCGAGCAAGGCGCGACCACCTACCTGCCGACGATCACGCTGAATGATCGCCTGATGGCGGTGCTCGACGATCGGTTCGCGCAACCCGACACGACGACGCAACGCTTGATCGCGCACCCGTCCGCGCCGCCGATCGAAAGGGTGGTCACGGCACGCGTGCCGACCGTGCTCGCGATCGGTCCCGAAGGCGGATGGATCGAGCGCGAGCTCGAGACGTTCGTGCAGCGCGGCTTCAAACCAGTGTCACTCGGTACGCCGATCCTGCGCGTCGAGGCGGCCGTCGCATCGTCGCTCGGTCAGCTGTTGCTGTTGCATCGGATGTGCGGCTCACGCAACTGATGCACATCGAGTGCACGTTGTCGCGTGACGTGCACTTGC
>DATDCH010000218.1:0-46438 GCA_036524455.1 Kofleriaceae bacterium
TGCGAGCGACTTCGACTTCGAGAAGCTGTCGAAGGAAGACAAGATCAAGTTCATGAAGCAGAAGGTCATGCCGCACATGAAGCCTCTGTTTCAGAAGTTCGACAAAAAGGAGTTCGCCAACGTCACGTGCAAGACCTGCCACGGCAAGGATCCGCCGGGTACGAAGTACAAGATGCCGTCGAAGGATCTCCCGGCGCTCGACTTCGACGCGATCAAGGCGGGCAAGGAAGACCCGAAGATGGTCGAGTTCATGTCGAAGGTCGTGAAACCCGAGATGGCAAAGCTGCTCAATAAGCCCGAGATGTCTGATACCGAGCCGAAGGGCTTTGGCTGTCTGCACTGCCACACGATGAAGAAGAAGTGAGCGCGTTCGTCGGCGAGCTCGAGGCCTTCAAGGCCGAACGGCTCGCACCGATCGTCGGCGCTGGACGCATGTCGCTCGAAGGCGGCGCGAGCGGTGACGCAAAGGCGATGCTCCAGGTCGCGCTCGCAAACGAGATCAGCGTGAGCGAGCTCGCCGCGATCTGGATGCCGACGACAACCGAGCTCGACGTCAAGCTCGCGTTCGCACGGCAAGCGGGCGACGAAGCGAATCACTTCGTGCTCGTTGCCGATCGGCTTCGCGCGCTGGGCTTCGATCCCGACACGTTCGACGCGCTCGGGCCGCCCGCCAAGAGCCCACTGTTCAAGTACCTCGCGAGCCTGTCCACCACCGTCGAGCGCATCGCGGCTGGGCTGTTCACTCTCGAGTCGATCGCGTACGGCGTCAACGAGAACTTCATGGCGTTCTGCGCCGCGCGCGGCGACGACGAGACCGTGCGGATCTATCGCGAGTACATCCAGCCGGACGAGCGCGCACATCAGCAGCTCGGCCAGCGGCTCCTCGATAAATACGCGACGACACCCGAGCTCCAGCAGCTCGCGCGCGACACCGTCGCCAACGTGCTCGACATCGCCGCGGCGACGCGCGCGAAGGCCGCCGAAAAGCTCGGCAACGCCTGCTTCCCCGGCTGCTAGCGGCGCGTGGCCTTCGGCTTCTTCTTCGCCGCGGCCTTCTTCTTCGCCGGCTTCTGCTTCGCCGGCTTCTGCTTCGCCGGCTTCGCTTTCGCCGCCTTCGTTGCGGCGGGCTTGACGACGCGCTTCGGATACTTCGGTTCGTAGAGCTGGATCTCGATCCCGCCGGGCGCGGTCAGATACGTGACGTAGCCGTAGCCGTGGTCCTGCGGGTCTTGGCTGAACACGACGCCGCGCGAGCGCAGCTCCGCGACGGTCGCTTGAATGTCGTCGCAGTAGAACGAAACGTCGTGCGTGTTCGGCGCGGGTTGGCCGCTCTCATCGATCGGGTGCACGCCCATGTCGCCCTCGGCGAAATCGAAGATCAACCAGCCACCGCCGGTGTCGGTGAACGGCAACTTCATCTGGTCGCGGAAAAACGCGCGCGTTGCGTCTGGATCGGACGAGTAGAACAGGCCGTGCAATCCCCGGATCGCCATGATGCCGGAACGTATCAGAGCTGCGAACCGCTACCACTTGTTGAGGCGAACGGAGACGCGATCTTGCGCGTAGCGGCTGTACAGCTTCGCGCTCGTGGGCTGGTAGCCCGTCTTTTTGAACTCGAGGTTGATCGTGACGAAGCCGAGCACGCTCATCTTCGTCGGCGTCGTGCCCGCGCGCCGGCCGTCGATCAGGATCGTCGCGCCCGATGGATTGCTCGTCACGGTCACGATGTGCGTCGGTCGCTGAAGAGTGACCTCGACCGACTCGGCCTTGCCCTCGGTGAGCGTGACTTCTTTGGTCTGGCTCTTGTAACGCGCGTGCGAGATCGCGAGCGTATGCGTGGCGCACGTCGCGGCCACCGTGATCGGCGAAGGACCGAGCTTCGTGCCGTCGATCTCGACGATCGAGCCGGCCGGCGTGGTGTTGACGACGACCGAGCACGGCCCGGCGCCGACGAGCGGCGGACCTTCACCCGGCACCGGATCTTCGGGCTCGTCGCCGATATCGCTTCCGGTCGGCTTGTCGGTGGGTGGCGCCAGCTGCGCCATCTCTTGCACCGGTTTCTGCGCCGGTGCCGCGTTCCCGCCGTCGTTGCTCGGCCACAACATCACGACGACGACCGTGGTGATCGCGAGAATTCCGAGTGCGCCGCCGAGCAGCCACCAGCTCGAGCGACTGTGGGGCGCAATCGGTCGTTCGGCGACCGAAGGCAATGGCAGCGAATCGGTGTCGAAAGTCGACCTCGAGGGCCGCGCGTGATCGCTCTCGAACGCTGGCGTGCTGCCGCGTGCGATCAGCGCCGGATCGACCATCACGCTCTCGCGCGGCATGGGCGGAGGCGGCATCGCCGGAGGCACGACGATCGATGGCGAGCTCTGGCGCGCGATGGCTTCGGCGCCTTCAGACGGCTGACTCGAGTGCGCTGCTTGCCCGGCATCGTCGGCGAACGAAGCCGCATCGCCGACCACGGGCGTGGCAGGCAGCGGCGTGATCGTGCGCTGGCGCGGCAGCGTGCCATCGGGGGGCGGTGGTGGTGGCGCGACGTCGTCGACGAAGCTCGGATCGTCGACGGGGAAGAAGTTGCCGGTCTCTTCGTAGAGGGTGCAATCGACGTAGCCCTCGAGCGACTTGTCGGTGAGGTTCATCAGCGGATTCGCCGGCAGCACCAGCTCGGAGCCGGGCGTGCGCGAATCGTCGTGCGGCGGCGGCGCGAGGTCGGCGGGCGCTGCGATCTCCTCGGGCGATACGATCGGCGCAAGATCCGCGGGCGGCGTGTCCGCGATGTCCTTCACCGCTTGGCGCGGCTGACGGACGTCGGTCGGCTCCTCGGTGAGATCGGTGATCTCGGGCGGCAGCGGCTCGGGAACGCGCTCGGGTGGCTCCGACACCGGCCGAGCGGGTTGGCTGAGCTCGACGCGCGAAGGCGGCAACTTCGTCGGCGCGGTCTCGGTCGGTGGAAGCTTCTTGAGGTGCTTGGGGACGGAGACCACCGCGAGTGTGCTCGGCGGTCGCGGCGGCAGCGCACCGGCAAGCGGCCGCGTCGTGATCGGCTGAATGGGCAGCGGTGTGCCTCCCGACGGTTTCGCTGCGCTGCGCGTAACGAGCAAGCGCTCGAACACGGCCATGCTGTTCGCGGTGAGCCGTTTGATCCCGAGCCGAACGCCCGGCGTCTTGAACGGGTTGCTCGCGTCGGTCCACGCCTGCATCACGACGCACAGTCCGCGCAACACCGGCGTGCCGTCGGCGAGCTGGACGGAGAACGAAGTCTCCAGGCCCGGTGGCCGCGTGTTGAGCGTCGACACGAAGAACGACTCTTCGTCGACGAAGCGGTGAAACATCTGAATGAACTGCTCGACGCTCGTGCAACGCGTCGCGATGCACATCCCCTTCGTCTTTTTCGCCGTCGTCGTCGTGCTCACGCGCCCCTCTTCAATTGTAGAAGGGCAGCGCTGCCGCTGACCAGGGAGGCGATGTAGGCAAGCTGGCTACCGCGAAAATCGTACGTACGCGGCGCCGAGCGCATCCGCGAGTCGATCGAGCTCAGCAAGAGACTCACTCGCGCTGCCGGCGACGACGTCGCCGACCGCAAGAACTGCGTCGACGTGATCGGCGACAACCACCGGCGCGGCAGCCGGCGTCACCGGGGCATCGAGCAGGTCGTGGAGCCGCTGTTGCGTCTGCGTTCCCGGCGCCTCGGTCGTCGCGCGGCGTGCATTGCGCGCGAGCGTCAGCATCGACGGCGGCGCGAGCGGCAGCGTAACTTGGTCGGGCTGGTCGAGCTGCGGCCCATGACCGCGCACACCGACCGCGTTCGCACCGTCGAAGCGTGCGAGCAGCGCCGCGCGCCAGCGCTTCGCGGCGTACGCCATCACGAGACGCTCGACGGCGCCGGCGGTAATCGCGCGATCGATCTCTTGCAGCGTGGCTTCGATCGGAGCGACCTGCTGTGGCGCGCGAATCGGCAGCTCCGGTAGTCCGGGGAACATGAACGACACCGTGCGTGCGCGGCGGATCGGCAGCGGCGTCTCGTCTTCGAGCCGCACATTACCGATCTCCGACAACGACGGTGGCGATTCGGGCAGCGGCTCTGCTTCCGGCGTGTCGTGACTACCGTAGGCCGCGCGCACGAGCCGCTCGAGTTGCACGCTCGGTGTCACCGCGAGTACCACGTCCTCGCGCATCGCGTGCTCGAGCGCGGCGTTGAGGATCGGCGTCGGATCGCGTGCCACGACCACGATCGCGCCGGTGCGCGCGCGTCCCAGCGGCAACACGACCCAACGCGCGCCGAGCTGCGGCGGTAACAACGTCAGCACGGAGGCGTCGCGACGCTCGAGATGGCGTTGCATCGCCGCCGGATAGCCGAGTTGCTCCGAGAGCATCATCGCGCCCTCATCCGGATCGAGCAACGCGCGGTTGATCAGCATCGAGATCAAGCGGTGGCGGGTCTGCGCCTGTTCCTTCAGCGCGGTCGACAAGTGCCACGGATCGATCTTCTCCTGCAGCAGCAGGAGCTCGCCGATCTTCATCTTGTCGGACACCCGGTAGTGATACACCCATCCGCCATGAACGACGGACTCTGGTACATCGGGATCAACGGTCAACAGCAAGGACCGCTCGGGACCCAGCAGGTGTTCGAGCTGATTCGCAGCGGTCAAGTCACGCAGGCGGCGTACATCTATGGGCAGCAGAGCCCAGCGTGGACGCCGATCTTGCAGGTTCCCGCGTTCGCCGGTGCGTTTCACACCGCGACGCCGCCACCGCCTCCACCGCCGCCCGGGCCGGCCCCGGTCGCGGCCGACCAGATCGATTTCGAGGTGTTCGGCGAGGAGATGCAGTTCGTCGAGATCACGCTCGACCCCGGCGAAGCGGCGATCGCCGAGGCGGGCGCGTTCTTCTACATGGACCCCGGCATCAAGATGGAGACCATCTTCGGCGACGGCTCGCACCAGGCGCAGCAGCAGGGTTTCGTGGGCAAGCTGCTGTCGGGTGCGAAGCGCGTGCTGACCGGCGAGTCGCTGTTCATGACGATCTTCGGCAACGGCGCGCAGCAGCGGCAGAAGGTGTCGTTCGCCGCGCCGTATCCCGGCAAGATCATCCCGATCGATCTGCGCGCGCACGGCGGGACGCTGCTGTGTCAGAAGGATGCGTTTCTGTGCGCCGCGAAGGGCATCGCGGTCGGCGTTGCGTGGAACAAGAAGATCGGCGCCGGCCTGTTCGGTGGCGAAGGCTTCATCCTGCAGAAGCTCGAAGGGCAGGGGCTCGCGTTCATTCACGCGGGCGGCACGATCGTGGCGCGCGAGCTCGCGGCCGGCGAGACACTGCGCCTCGACACCGGCTGCCTCGTCGCGTTCGAGCCACGCGTGAATTACGACATCCAGTGGGTCGGCGGTTTCAAGACCGCGCTGTTCGGCGGCGAAGGTTTGTTCTTCGCGACGCTGACCGGACCAGGACGCGTGTGGATGCAGTCGCTGCCGTTCTCGCGACTCGCGGGCCGCATGCTCGCGGCGGCAGTCGCCTCGGGGTTTGGCCGAGGCTCCGATGAAGGCTCGGCGCTCGGTGGCTTCGGCATGGGCTCGTGAGCTAGTCTGCGCGCGTGGCGAACACCGTACCGACTCGACTGCGGCTGACGGCCGAAGACAAGCGGTTGATCAAGGACTACTGGGAGTTCATCGAGCCGCACATGAAGCAAGTCAACGAGCAGCTCCGCCAGTCGCTGTTGGAGCTGCCCGAGTGGGCGCCGATCATCAAGGCGATGCCGCCCTCGCTGATGGAGAAGCAGAACGAAGAGAGTCGCCTGCGCCAGCGCGCCGCGGCGGTCGATGGCAACTGGGCGCCGTACCTCGAGGACACGCGCCAGCAAGGGATGAACTACGCGAAGATGGGTGTGTCGTTCGTCGCCTGGTACGACATCATCGCGATCTATCGCGAGGTGATTCGCCAGAAGCTGATCGAGCAGTTCAAGCACGACATGGGTCGCGCGGCGGAGATCGGCACTGGGATGAATCGCATGATCGACATCGCGATGAGCCATCTCGGCGAGGCGTATCTGGCGGCGAAAGAGAAGATCATCGGCGAGCAGCAAGAAGCGATTCGCGAGCTGTCGCTGCCGGTCCTTCAAATCCGCGATCATCTACTGATCATTCCGCTCGTCGGCATCATCGACGGCCAGCGTGCGCGCCAGTTGATCGAAACGCTCCTCGCGGCGATTCGCGATCGACGTGCGCGTGGCGTCGTCGTCGACGTGACCGGCGTACCGGTCGTCGATACCGGCGTCGCGAACACACTCGTCCAGGTCTGCGATGCGGCGCGGCTGATGGGAACGATGGTCGTCATCACCGGCATCTCGCCCGATATGGCGCAGACGCTCGTCGGACTCGGTGCGCGACTGCCGGCGAACGAGACGCTCGTCGACCTGCAGGAAGGCGTCGACTACATCGAGCGGGCGCTCGGCTATCGCGACGGTTCGAGTGAGTCAAGCGACGCGCCGCAAGTCGCTGAAGATCGCGCGTAGCAAGCTGAGGTCGAACGTTTCTCGGTTTCCGTACCCGGGCAGCGTTGGCGCCCATACGGTTTCCAGTTGACCTGAATGCTCGTAAGCGCTCGCCGGCGGTGTCATCTACATGGATCGCGTTCCAACTCGGTGGCGCGCGAGTAACATCGACCGCGGTGAGCGACTTCACGCGTGTCCGTCGGTTGCAGGAAGTCATCGCCAAGGCGACAGCTGCACCGACGCATGCCGAAGTCGCGCGCGTCATCGTCGAGGAAGGTGTCGCCGCGATCGGCGGATGGATCGGCGCGCTCTGGCTGTCGACGCCCGACGGCCTGCTCGAGCTCGTGCATTGGCTCGGCGTCGAGCCCGGTCGCCGGTTCCGCCGTATCCCGCTCGGTAGTGATTCGCCGATCGCGCTCGCCGTGCGCACGTCGACCGCGGTGTGGATCGCGAGTCGCGCCGAGTACGTCGCTGCGTTCCCGCAGTCCGAGCATCGGGTCGGCGAGCATGATCCGAGCGACGCCGGCGAGATCGCATCCGCCTGCCTCCCGCTCGTTGCCGGCGACGGCGCGATTGGCGGGCTCATGTTCGCCTACCGCGCCGAGCACGACTTCACCGACGACGAGCGCACGTTCCTTGTCTCGATCGCGAGCCAATGCGCGCATGCAGTCGAGCGGCTTCGCCTGCTGGAATCGCTCAGCCGGTTGTACGCGGCGGAAGCTGAAATGCGCCGGCAAGCCGAAGCCGCAAGCCGAGCGAAGGACGAGTTCCTCGCGCTCCTCGGTCACGAGCTGCGCAATCCACTCGCACCGATCGTCACTGCGCTCAGCCTCATGAAGCTGCGCCGCGGCAGCGATCACGAGCGCGAGCGCGCGATCATCGAGCGGCAAGTTCATCACCTCGTGCATCTCGTCGACGATCTGCTCGACGTCGCGCGTATCGCCAAGGGCGCCGTCGAGCTCGTGCGCGGCCCGGTCTCGCTCGCGAAGGCCGTCGCGCAATCCGCCGAGTCGGCACAGCCACTATTCGAAGAGCGCGGTCATCGCCTGTCGCTCGATCTCGCAGAGGATCTCGTCGTCGACGCGGACCTCCATCGCCTCGTCCAGGTCATCGCAAACCTCCTCACCAACGCCGCGAAGTACACGCCCGACGGCGGTCACGTCGCACTGTCGGTGCACGGTGTCGATACCGAGGCCTGCATCTCGATACGCGACAACGGCGTCGGCATCAGCCCGCATCTCCTCCCGCACGTGTTCGACATGTTCGTGCAGGGCGAGCGCGCATCCGATCGTTCCGAAGGCGGCCTCGGCCTCGGCCTCGCGGTCGTCAAGAACCTCGTCGAGCGCCACGGTGGTCGCGTCGCCGCCGCAAGCGATGGGCCGGGCCAAGGCTCCACGTTCACGGTCTGGTGGCCGCTCGCGCAAGGCATCACCGTCACCACGATCGATGAGGTCGCGGAGCTCTCGGGCCCGTCGCGCCCGCTGCGCGTGCTCGTCGTCGACGACAATATCGATGCGGCGACCACGCTCGGCGAGCTCCTCAAAGTACTCGGCCATCAGCCGTTCGTCGCGCACGACGCGCCCAGTGCGCTCGCACTCGCACGCGAAGAATCTCCGCAGCTCGCACTCGTCGATCTCGGCTTGCCGATCCTCGACGGCTACGAGCTGATCGGCCGGTTGCGCAATCTGCCGGGCCTGCACTCGCTGCCCGCGATCGCGGTCACCGGCTACGGTCAGGCGAGCGATCGCGCGAAGAGTCATGCGGCGGGGTTCGATCGGCACGTCGTCAAGCCCGTCGGGCTCGAGGACCTGCGTACGCTGCTCGCGTCGCTGTGAGGTCAGTGGTATCCCCGCGACGTGAGCGCTCTCGATCAGGCCGCGTTCGCCGAGCAATGCGAGGCATACCGGCGCGCACTCCGCCTGCACTGCTATCGCATGACCGGCTCGTTCGACGACGCCGAGGATCTCGTGCAGGAGACCTTCCTGCGCGCTTGGCGCGCGCGCGATCGGTTCGAAGGGCGGGCGCAGCTCTCGACGTGGCTCCACCGCATTGCCACCAATGTTTGTCTCGACGTGCTCGAGCATCGGCCCGCGCGCGTGCTGCCGCAGGATGTCGTACCGGCTGTCGCTCCGACCGACGAGCCGCGTGCCACGCCTCCGCTTAGGCCGGAGTTGCCGTGGCTCCAACCGTTTCCGGATCGACTGCTCGATCCCGAGGCGCTGACCGCATCACGCGAATCGATCGAGCTCGCGTTCCTCGCGGCCGTGCAACACCTGCCCGCGCGTCAACGCGCGATCCTGATCCTGTGCGACGTCCTCGGCTGGTCCGCGAAAGAAGTCGCCAGCCTGCTCGAGCTGAGCGTCGCCGCGGTGACGAGCGCGCTACAGCGAGCACACTCGACGCTGCGCACGCTGGTGCCGAGTGGCAGGCACGAGTGGACGCCGCTCGTTCCGCCGACCGACAGCGAGCGCGCGGTGCTCGCGCGATACATGGCGGCGTGGGAGCACGGCGATGCGGCCGCGTTGACCGCGATGCTGCGCGACGACGTGCGGTGGGCGATGCCGCCGGCTGCACTGTGGTTCGAGGGGCGCGCCGCAGTCGAGCAGCTGCTGACCCTGTTCCCGATGCGCTTCCACGGTGACCACCGCTTCGTCGCTACCGCGGCAAATCGTCAGCTCGCGGCCGCCGGCTACCTGCGGTCGCGAGGCGGCACCGAGTTCCGGTTCTCGGGCATCCACGTACTGCGGATCGAGCGCGATGAAATCGCGGAGATCACGTCGTTCTCGTCCGCGTTGTGCCGTGGCTTCGAGCTACCGATGATTTTTTCGGCGCCGGGGGTCTAACCCTGCATGAGACCCAACATCGCATTCGATAAGCTCGGCGAAGGATCTCCCGTCATCCTCGTCCTTGGAGCGTTCAATACGCGCGAGGCGGGCGCGCCACTCGCGGCCGCGCTCGCCGCGAAGCACACCGTCATCAACTACGATCGTCGCGGTCGCGGCGACAGCGGCGATAGCGCCCCGTACGCGGTGGAGCGCGAGATCGAAGATCTCGACTTGCTCGTGCAGGGCGTGGGAGGTGCTGCTGCCGTGTTCGGATTCTCGTCAGGGGCCGCACTCGCACTCGCCGCGGCGGCCGCAGGCTCGGCAATCACACGGCTCGCGCTGTTCGATCTCCCGCTCACGGTCGATCCGCCGTCGAATCCGATCGATCACGCCGCCGCGCTCGACGTGCTCGTGCGTGCGGGTCGTCGCGGTGACGCGGTCGAGTACTTCCAGCGCGAGGTCGTCGGGATTCCGGAGCCGGTCGTCGCGCAGCTGCGACACGCGCCGTTTCGCCCCGCGCTCGAAGCGATGGCCCACACGTTGATCTACGAGTGCAGGATCCTCGGCAACGGCCAGCTCTCGCTCGAGCAGGCGCGTAAGGTGCGCGCACCGACGCTGGCGATCGCTGCGGGTAAAGGGCCGCCGTTCATGCGCGAGACTGCCGAGGCGTTCGCACGCGCGGTGCCCGATGGCCAGGCGCTGGTCCTCGAAGCGGCGACCCACGATCTGGTCCCCGATGTGGTGGCGCCACCGCTACTGCGGTTCTATGCCTAACGAGTAGTATCCCGGCGATGCCCACGATCGATGTGAATGGCACGTCGCTGTACTACGAAGACACCGGTCCCGGCTCGACGGGCGAGACGATCGCGTTCTCGCATGGCCTGCTCTGGGGCACCGAATTGTTCGAGCCGCAGATCGCGGCGTTGCGCGCACGCTATCGCTGCATCGCATGGGATCACCGCGGCCAGGGCCGCAGCGCGGAAGATCCGCATCGCCAATGCATCGGCATCGAGCTCGTGTGGCAGGACGCCGTCGCGCTGCTCGACACGGTCGGCGCCGGCGCCGTGCACTTCGTCGGGCTGTCGATGGGCGGCTTTGTCGGCATGCGCGTCGCGGCGCGGCGTCCCGACCTGATCAAGAAGCTGCTGCTGCTCGAGACCTCGATCGGCCCGGAGCCGACCGAGAACGTCGGGCGCTATCGGCTGCTGACGAGCGTGTACAAGCTGCTCGGCCCGCGAGTGACGGCGAGTCGCGTTGCCCAGATCATGCTCGGCAAGACGATCTTGGCCGATCCGGCGCGCAAGGCCGAGGTCGCGCGCTACGTGAAGCTGATGTCGCGCCGGCGAGATGTGTGGAAGGCCGTCAACGGCGTGATCGACCGCGCCGGCATTGCCCAAAGCAAGCTCGCGCGGATCAAGGCTCCCACGCTGGTCGTGGTCGGCGAGGAAGATGTGGCAACACCGCACACCAAGGCGCAGCAAGTCGTTGCAGCGATTGCCGGCGCGAAGTTAGTGACGATTCCTCGCGCGGGCCATTCGTCGTCCGTCGAAGAGCCCGTCGCAGTGACCACAGCGATCGAGTCGTTTCTGAGCAGCTAGGGGTCACTCACGCTCGCCTGCCCGCGGGGTCCGCGTGTACAACTGCGACGGGATGGGAACCCCGCAGCCGATCACGGAAAAAACGGTGATGAGCAACGTGGGCATCACCGAGGCAGACCTTGCCCGCCGCAAGCAGTACCTCGGGTTGGGGCCTGACGATCAGCAGAGGCTGGCGGCGATCCGGGAGCTGATCAGCACGCACGCCGATGAGCTCACCGATGTATTTTTTCACCACCTCGCAAGTTTGTCGGAAGCGAAGGTGCTGCTCGGCTATCGCGAGCTAACGAATCAGGCGCGGTCGCTCAAACGCGCGCACCTGATCGAGATGGTCGGCGGTAAGTACGACTTGGCGTATGCCGAGCAACGCATTCGGCTCGGCCTCTTGTACGGGCGCGTCGGGCTCGAGACCAAGGTGTTCGTCGGCGCGTTCCAACAGGTGATCGCGCGTGCAGGCGAGCTGATCATGAAAGCCGCGAAGGATCCGATGGAGGGATTCCAGCGGTTTCTGTCGTTACAGAAGGTCGCCGCCTTCGATATTGGCCTCCACAGCGATGTGCTCATTCACGAGCGCGAGCGCGTCATCGGCAAGCAGTCCGAGGCGATTCGCGAGCTATCGACGCCGGTATTGCAGATCCGCGAGCGGTTACTGCTGCTGCCGTTGATCGGCGTCATCGATACGCACCGCGCCCAGCTGATTACAGAGAATCTCTTGCACGCGATTCGCGGAACACGCGCGCGCGTCGTCGTGATCGACGTTACGGGCGTAGCGACGATCGATTCGAAGGTCGCGAATCATCTACTCCAGACCGTGAGCGCTGCCCGGCTCATGGGTGCCCGAACGATCGTGTCGGGGGTGTCCGCTGATGTCGCCCAGTCGATGGTGGCGTTGGGCATCGAACTGTCGCCGTTCCGCACAATTGGCGACTTGCAGGGCGGCCTCGAAGAAGCCGAGCACTTCCTAGGCTATCGCGTGGTACGTGCGGAGTGAGCGATGCCGGTACCCATCCTCAAACAAGGTGACACCCTGATCGCATCCGTGGTCGCCGCATTGACCGACGACGATCTGATCCAGTTGCGCGACGACCTCGCGCAGCGCATCGGCAAGGTGCGCGCGAGGAGCGTCGTGATCGACGTGACCGCGCTCGACGTGCTCGACTCGTTTGCAACGCGCACGCTACGCGGCATCGCGTTGACGGCGAAGCTGCGCGGTGCGGAGACCGTGATCGTGGGGGTTCAGCCCGAGGTCGCGTTCGCGATGGTGCAGCTCGGGTTGACGATGGAGGGTGTGGCGACCGCACTCGACCTCGAACAAGGTCTGGCGCTGCTCGCCGCGAAGCGCAAGGAGTCACCACGGTGAGTGAAGTCCGAGTTGCGATCCAGCGCGAAGCCGACATCGTGCTCGCACGTCAAGCCGGGCGTCAGCTCGCCGCGCAACTCGGATTCTCGTCGACCGACCAGACCTTGATCGCGACAGCGATCTCGGAGGTCGCGCGCAACATCGTCGTGTACGCGAACCACGGCGAGATCGTGCTGATGCGCACCGACGAGGGTGGCCGCGTTGGCATTCAGGTCCAGGCGATCGATAACGGGCCGGGCATCGACAACAAAGACATGGCGATGCGCGACGGCTTCTCGACGAAGAACAGCCTCGGGCTCGGATTGCCCGGCGCACGGCGGTTGATGGACGACTTCGACCTCGCGTCGGAGCTCGGCCGTGGCACCACCGTGACGATGAAGAAGTGGAAGCGATGACTGCGGTGATCGCATGGGGCACTGCAGGTGCTGCGCTCGCCGGTCAATCGAGCTCGGGCGATCGCGCGGTCGTCGTGCAGTTCACCGACGGTGCGCTCGTGGCGCTCATCGACGGGCTCGGCCACGGCAAAGAGGCGTGCGAAGCGGCAGTGGCGGCGGAGCACGTGCTGTTACAAGCGCCGTACGATCCGATCGCAGATCTGGTGAAGCGTTGCCACGACGAGCTGCGCCGCACGCGCGGTGTCGTGCTCAGCCTTGCTTCGTTCGATGCGCCGCGCGCTGCGATGACGTGGCTGGGCGTCGGCAACGTCGAGGCGGTGCTCGTGCGCGCGCAGTCGACGACCAGCGAGGCGGTGTCGATGCGTGGAGGCACCGTCGGTTACATGCTTCCGCCGCTGACGCCGCGCACGTTGATCGTGCAGCCCGGTGACACGCTCGTGCTCGCCACCGACGGTATTCGCCACGGCTTCAAGACCGAGGTGGTGCCGTCGCGTACGCCGCAGGAGATCGCGGATCACGTGCTGGCACACTGGTCGAAGAACACCGATGACGCCTGCGTCGTCGTCGCGCGCTACGTCGGCGGTTCCGGCAAGACGAAGATCGCGATCGATGACGAGTCCGACGTCGCCGCTGCGCGGATTCGATCGCGCGATATCGCGAGCGGCATGGGCTTCAAGCCGCCCGCGATCGAGGCAATCGCGACCGCCGTGTCGGAGCTCGCCCGCAACATCGTTCAGCACGCAGTGCAAGGCGAGATCGTGCTCACGTCTCGGCCGCAAGGCCTCGAGATCGAGGCTCGTGATAGCGGTCCGGGAATCGCCGATGTCGAGCAAGCACTACGAGATGGCTACACGACGTCGGGCGGACTCGGCTGTGGGCTGTCGGGAGCGCAGCGACTCGTCGACAAACTCGAAATTGCCAGCGAGCCTGGTGTGGGTACGGTTGTGAGGATCCACAAGTGGTTATGAGTCGGCCGGATCCACAACGAGCTCAGCTCGAGCACGAGTACTCCACGGCGCTACGCGATTGCGTCGGCGGCGCGGGGGAAGTCGCGCTCGCGCACGCGTACGAGCTCGGCCGCATGGCTGCGGGTACCGGCATCGGTGTCGTCGAGCTCGCCGCGATCCACGACAAGGCGCTGCACGAAGTCCTCGGACAGAGCGCTCCTCCACCGGAAGTCGATCAGTTCTTTGCCGAGGCGTTGTCGCCGTTCGAGATGACGCATCGCGGGTTCCGCGAAGCGAACGAACGGCTCGAGGCAGCCGTGCGTGAGCTCGAGGCGTTCAGCTATTCGGTCTCGCACGATCTGCGCGCTCCGCTGCGCACGATCAGCGCATTCACGCAGGCGCTCGCCGAGGACCTGCGCTACCAGCTCGATGACAAGGCGAAGGATCACCTGCGTCGTGTGCTCGCGGCCGCCGCACGCATGAACGATCTGATCGACGCGCTGCTCGAGCTGTCGCGGATCAGCCGCACGCCGCTCGGCCGGCATGCCGTCGACATCAGCGCCATGGCGGTGGCGGTCGTCGACGAGCTGCGCAGGCGCGATGTCAGCCGCAAGCTCGGCGCGACGATCGAGCCCGGACTCGTCGCCGAGGCCGACGGTCGCTTGGTGCGGATCCTGTTCGACAACCTGCTCGGCAATGCGTGGAAGTTCACTGCGAAGGCAGATAGCCCGCACGTACAAATCGGCGCCGAGCGCCGCGAGGGTGAGACCATCTTCTTTGTCCGCGACAATGGCGCGGGCTTCGACATGGAGTACGCCGACCGTTTGTTCACTCCGTTCCAGCGCCTCCACAGCGAGCGCGAATACGCTGGTACCGGAATCGGGTTGGCGACGGTCAAGCGCATCGTCGAGCGCCATGGCGGGCGGATTTGGGCCGAGAGCACACCCGGTCAGGGGGCGAGCTTCCACTTCACGCTGCCGACCTAGGCGGTGTCGAACAACTCGCAATTGGTATGGGGTCAAACGAATCGAATAAGCCGTTGCGGCTGCTGGTCGTCGAAGATTCCGACGACGACTACGAGATCTTGCTGCGTGAGATTCGGCGCGGTGGCTACCAGCTGACGAGCACGCGGGTGACGAGCGCGCGCGAGCTCGCCGCGGCGCTCGACACGCCGTGGGACCTGATGAGCACCGATTGGCTGTTGCCGGGCTTCGGTGGCTTGCAGGCGCTGCAGATGATCAAGGAGCGTGCGCCGCAGCTGCCCTGCATCGTGATCTCCGGAACGCCGAACGAAGAAGCGGCGGTCGAGGCGCTGCGTGCAGGCGCGCTCGACTTCTTGTCGAAGGACAAACCGCTGCGTGTCGTCCCCGCGATCGAGCGTGCGCTGCGCGAGTCAGCAGAACGTCGCGCACTGCAGGCAGCCGAGCGCGAGCTGCGCTTGACCGAGGAGCGCTATCGCTCTGCGTTCGAGCTCGCGCCCGAAGCGATCATCACGTACGACCTCGAGGAGCGGCGCATCATCGATGCGAACGCGAGCATGCTGCGGCTGTTCGGGTACACGAAGGAGCAGTTTCGTAGCATCAAGCTCGGCGGGCTCAGCCCGGAGCGCCAGCCCGACGGCCGGCTGTCGGCGGAGGCCGCCGCCGAGTACTTGGAGCGCGCGATGCGCGGCGAGAACCCGGCGTTCGAGTGGGTCAATCAAGACGCGCACGGCAACACGTTCCCGACGGAATCCCGGCTCGCGCTGCTGCCTTCGTCGGGACATCAGCTGCTGCGCGTCAGCATCGTCGACCTGCGCTATCGGCTGCGCCTCGAAGAGATTCGCCGGCGCGCGATCGAGCTCGAGCTGCAGAATCGCCGCATCCAGGAGGCGAACCGCCTCAAGAGCGAGTTCCTCGCGAACATGTCGCACGAGCTGCGCACGCCGCTCAATGCGATCATCGGGTTCGCGGAGCTGCTGCACGACGGTCAGGTCGATCCCAGCTCTCCGCAGCACACGGAGTTCCTCGGCGACATCCTGACCAGCGGGCGTCACCTGCTGCAGCTGATCAACGACGTGCTCGATCTCGCGAAGGTCGAGGCGGGCAAGCTCGACTTCCGGCCGGAGACCGTCGAGCTCGGCAAGCTGATCGCCGAGGTCGTCGCGATCACACGCACGACTGCAGCGGCGAAGAAGATCGCCGTCGAGACCAATCTCGACAGCTCGCTCGGCGCTGTCGTGCTCGATCCGAATCGCTTCAAGCAGGTCGCGTACAACTACGTCTCGAACGCGCTGAAGTTCACGCCCGATAGCGGCCGCGTCACGATTCGCACGGTCGCCGATGGCGCCGACAACTTTCGCCTCGAGGTCGAGGACACCGGTGTCGGCATCGAGTCCGCAGATCTTGGCCGCTTGTTCGTCGAGTTCCAACAGCTCGACGGCGGCGCGGCGAAGCGCCATCAAGGCACCGGCCTCGGCTTGGCGCTGACGCGCCGGCTTGTCGAGGCCCAGGGCGGTGCGGTTGGCGTACGCTCGACGCCTGGCAAGGGCAGCGTGTTCACCGCGACGCTGCCGCGCATCACACACGCCGGGGAAGCGCCGGTGCTGCCGCGCACGAGCACGAGGCGGCAACCCGGTGCACGCACGGTGCTCGTCGTCGAGCATCAAGAACGCGACCGCGACGTACTCGTCGGCACGCTCAACGAAGCGGGCTATCTTACCGAGACCGCCTCGACCGGCGCCGAAGCGATCGCGCGCTGCCGCGAACGACCGTTCGACGCAGTGACGGTCGATCTGATGTTGTCCGACATGAGCGGGCTCGATCTTGTCGGCACGTTGCGTGGCGAGCCGCGCATGCGCACCGTGCCGGTCGTCGTGGTGACCGTGATCCCCGATGCGAAGCTCGTCGCCGGGTTCGCGGTCAACGACGTGCTGCGCAAACCGCTCGAACCGCAGGCGCTGCTCGCGGCACTCGATCGTGCAGGCGTGCGTGCGGAACGGCCGGGTGGCATTCTCGTCGTCGACGACGATCCGGGCGCCTTGCGACTGATGGACGCGACGCTCGCATCGTTCGGCTTCTCCGCGATCACGCGATCGAGCGGCCCGTCCGGACTCGAGGCGGCGATGAAGCTACAGCCGACCGCGGTCGTGCTCGACCTCGTGATGCCCGGCATGGACGGCGTGGAGTTTCTCGATCACTTCCGGCGGATTCCTCAGCACGAGCGCACGCCGGTGTTGATCTGGACGCTGAAGGACCTGACCGGTGCCGAGCAGGAGCAGCTCCGGCAATCGGCGCAGGGCATCATCTCGAAGAACGGAAATACGCCGTCGAACGTGGTCGCGCAGCTGCGCGCGTTGTTGCCGGAGGCGGGGTGATGGGTGAGCGCGTACTGATCGTCGACGACAACCCGACGAACTTGAAGCTCGTCGCCTACCTCGTGAAGGCGAACGGCTACGAGGTCGATACCGCGGCTGACGCCGACGCAGCGGTTGCGGCAATCGCAGCCAACCGGCCTCGCGTTATCCTCATGGACCTACAGCTGCCGGGTGTCGACGGCCTCGAGCTCACGCGCAGGCTCAAGGCAGATCCCGCAACTCGCGATATCACCATCATCGCGGTCACCGCATATGCGATGAAAGGTGATCAAGAGAAGGCGTTCGAAGCTGGTTGTGACGACTACGTCACCAAGCCCATCGATACCCGAGCACTGCCGGAATTGATCGCACGCTATGCGAAAGCCAACGCATGAGCGAGCACAAGATCATGGTCATCGACGACAACGCGGCGACGCGACGCATGGTCAAGAACGCGCTTGCGAAGCAAGGCTACGAGGTGCTCGAAGCGCCCGATGGCGCGACCGCGCGCGAGCTGATGGCGAAGCATCGGCCGCGCATCGTGTTGCAAGACTTGATACTGCCCGATACGGATGGGTTCTCGCTCGTGGGCGAGCTGCGCAAGCTCGCAGGTCCCGAGGTCGCGATCCTCGCGTTCTCGGGGTTCGTGTCGAAGCTCGATCAGGCGCGCATCTCGTCGGTTGGCTTCGACGACATCATCCCCAAGCCGATCGCGCCGTCGCGGCTGTTGCCGCTGCTCGAGGCGCACATGCCGGCGCCGCTACCGACCGCGGAGAAGTTCGGCGCGGGCCGACGCCTCGTCGTTGCCGATGACGATCCGCTCCAGCTCAAGCTCGCGAGCTTCCGGCTGGGCCGACTCGGGTTCGAGATCGAGACCGTGCCCGACGGCGCCGCGGCACTCGCTGCCGTGCGGCGTCGCCGGCCGGATGCGATCGTGTCTGACGTGATGATGCCGGAGCTCGATGGCTTCGGGCTCGCGATGGCGTTGCGCCAGGATCCCGAGCTCAAAGCGTTGCCGCTCGTGCTCGTGACGTCGAGTTACGTCGAGCCGTCGGATCGCGAGCTCGCGCAGCGAGCGGGTGCAAACGAGCTCGTGGTGCGGACGCCCGAGCTCGGCGAGCTGATCGAGCTGCTGCGCCGCACGTTGACATCGTCGACCGCCGCGACCGCGATCGAGCCGACCGAGCTCAACGAGCTCGAGCGCGAGCGCAACCGTCGCGTGTTTCGCCAGCTCGAGCGGCAGGTGATGCTCAACACGGGCCTCGCGAAGCGCTGCTCGGCGCTCGCGTCGGAGCTCACCGTGCTGACCGGCATCTCCGAGGCCGTGCTCAAGCATCGCGATATCGATGCGGCACTCGACGAGGCGTTGGCTGCTTGCTTCGACGCCGGCGGCGTATCGGTCGGTGCGCTCTATCTACTCGACGACGTCGGCGGCCTGCGCGTGCGCACGCTCGGCGCAGGCGACGGGCCGTGGAGCGCGGGGCATGGCCTCGAGACGTTCTTCGACAACGAGACGCTACTGCGCTCGGTGATGTTTACCGGCAAGCCGCTCTACGTGCCATCGCCTGATTTGCCACGCGACATCAGCACGCGTCTGCTGCAGCAATGCGACGCGCTCGCACTGCTCGTGGTCCCGCTGACGAGCACGAACGGTCCGCTCGGCGCGCTGCTCATGGTGGCGCGCGGCCGCGAGCTCGACGAAGAAGACTGGCGCCAGTTCGCGATCGGCGTCGGCACGCAGATCAGCCAGGTGCTGACGCTAGCGCGCGCGTACGCAGATGCCGAGGCTGCGGAACGGCGGGCGGCCGAACATGCAGCCGTGCTCGAGGCGGTCATGCAGAGCGCGCCCGATTACGTGATCCAGCTCGATCGCGAAGGCGTCATTCGGTTCATCAATCGCGTCGATCCGCCGCGGACCATCGCGGAAGTGATCGGCAAGAACTGGTTCGAGTTGCTCGCCGACGATGACCAGCGTGCCAAGGCACGGGTCGCGTTCAGCATGGCTCTCGCCGGTAGCCCGGCGGAGCTCGAGATCCAGGCGCCGCGCAGCCCGGGCACGAATAGCTGGTTCCAGGCTCGCATCGGGCCGATCCGGACGAAGGGCGCGATCACCGGCGCTGTGATGATCGCGCGCGACATCACCGAGAAGAAGCAGACCGAGATGCAGCTGATGCTCGCGGATCGGATGGCGTCAGTCGGCACGCTCGCCGCCGGTGTCGCGCACGAGATCAACAACCCGCTCGCCGCGGTGATCGCCAACCTCGACATGGCGGTGCAAGACGTCATGAAGCTCGAACAGCGTGTCGAGCTGCCGGCCGATCTCGTCGACGAGCTGCGCGATGCCCAGCTGTCGGCCGATCGCGTGCGCGAGATCGTGCGCGACCTCAAGCTGTTCTCGCGCACACAAGAGGAGCGCTACGGCGCGGTCAACGTCGAGAAGGTGCTCGAGTCGACGCTGCGCATGGCGTGGAACGAAGTGCGCCACCGCGCGAAGGTCGTCAAGGAGTACGGCTCGGTGCCGCGCGTGACGGCGAACGAATCGCGACTCGGCCAGGTGCTGCTCAACCTGCTCGTCAACGCCGTCCAAGCGATCCCCGAGGGCAACTACCTCAATAACGAGATCCGCGTGAAGACGTGGGTCGACGGCGACAACGTCGTGATCGGCATCCGCGACACCGGCAGCGGCATTCCGCTCGACGTGCAGCGCCGGCTGTTCACGCCGTTCTTCACGACGAAGCCGGTCGGCGTGGGCACCGGCCTTGGTCTCGCGATCTCGCACCGCATCGTCACCGGCATGAGCGGGACGATCACGTTCGACACGGAGCTGGGAAAGGGCACCGAGTTCAAGATCTCGTTGCCGATCGCCGGTCCGACGGTGCAGCCGATCACGCACAAGCTTCCGGTGACCTCGGTCGCAACCCGGCGCGGTCGCGTGCTCGTGATCGACGACGAGGAATCGCTTGGCCAAGCAATTCGCCGCTACCTGTCGCAAGACCATGACGTCGAGGCGGTGACGTCGGCGCGCGTTGCGCTCGATCTACTCGCCGGCGGCGCGCGCTACGACGTGATCTTGTGCGACTTGATGATGCCGCAGATCACCGGCATGGAAGTCCACGACACGGTCGTGAAGCTCGATCCGGCGCAGGCCGGCAAGATCGTGTTCGTCACCGGCGGCGCGTTCACCGAATCAGCGCGCATGTTCTTCGAGAACACCGCGAACCAACGCATCGAGAAGCCATTCGACCTCAAGACGCTGCGGCACCTGGTCAACGAGCTGATTCACTAGCTGGCTTCGCCGGCACGAACGACATCGCGCGCTCGGCGAGTGCCGTGATCGTCAGGCTCGGGTTGACGCCGAGGTTCGCGCCGACGGCCGAGCCGTCGACGACGAGCAGGTTGTGATAGCCGAACACGCGATGCTGCGAGTCGATTACGCCCTGCGAGGCATCCTCGCCCATCACGCAGCCGCCGATGCAGTGCGCGGTCATCGGCATGTTGAACAAGATCTCCGACGACGAAGTGATCGCGATGCCGCCGAACTTCGCCGCCGCCGTCTCGGCGAATGCGTTCGCTTGCGGGATGTTTGTCGGGATCCGGTTGCCCTCGGTCGTGAGCAAGCGCGTGAACGGCCACCACCAGCGCCGGCGCAGTCGCATGCGTAGGGTGGCGTCGATCGTCTGCATGACCAGGAAGATCAGCGTCTGGCGCGCGAACCCGAACGGCCACGCCGCGCGCGCGAACTTGATCGGGTGACGAAACGCCGAGCCGATCCACTTGAGGATGCGCGTGGGGCCTTTGCCGTTGACGAGTAGCGTGCCGAGCAGGCCGAGCACATCGGAGCCGCGCGGGTAGCGCGTTGCCTCGATGTGCGTGAAGCGGTCGATGTGAATGCCGGAGCCAATCGCGATGCCCTTCGACATGTCGAGGTTCGTGCCGGGGAACCGCACGCCGACGATCGATTCGGAGTTCGTGCGCACATCGTAGCCGAGCTTGGCGGAGACCGCCGGCAGCGAGCCGCGCTCCTTGAGCCGCATCAGCAGATCCATGGTGCCGAGCGCAGACGCGGACAGCACGACCGCGCGCGCGGTGATGGTCTTGCGCTGCTTCGCGAACCACGCCGTCGAGCGCTCGGTCGTGATCGCGTAACCGTCGCTGCCATCGCCTGTGCCGAGCGGCTTGATGTCGATGACGCGCGTCTCGGCGAATACCCGCGCGCCGCGCTTCTCGGCGAAGTAGAGGTAGTTCTTGTCGAGCGTGTTCTTCGCGTTGAATCGGCACCCGACCATGCAACCGCCGCAGCCGATACAGCTCGAGCGCGGTGGACCTTCGCCATTGAAGTACGGATCGGCGTGCGGCTCGCCGGGCTTGTCCCCGAAGTAGACCGCGACGTCGGTGCGATAGAACGTCGCGCCGACGCCCTGATCGTCCGCCATCTTCTTCAGCATGTGATCGGCGTCGCCGAGGATGCGGTTCTCGTTGACGCCGAGCATGCGCCGCGCCGTCGCGTAGTGCTGCGGCATCTCGCGCTGCCAGTCGGCGAGGCCTTTCCACGAGCCCTCGCCCCACACGATGTCGGGTGGCACGAGCATCGTGTTCGCGTACGTGATCGAGCCACCGCCGACCGCGTTGCCGCACAGGATCATCACGTGCTTGAACGGCCGCATGTCGTAGAAGCCGAACAGCTTGAGGCCGGGCCGCCAGATCCAGCGCCGCAGGTTCCAGGTCGTTTTCGGGAAGTCCGCTTCGGTCCACCGCTTGCCCATCTCGAGCACGGCGACCGAGTAGCCCTTCTCGGCGAGCCGGCAGGCCGAGACCGAGCCGCCAAAACCCGACCCGACGACGACATAGTCGAAGTCATGATTCGCAGTAGGGGTTTCGGCCATCGCCGCCACTATACGATCCACTTGTCGGCGCCGCTCGTAGTTGTGGGCGATGAGGAGCCGCAAAGCGTGGGTCATGGCGTCGGGTGCCGTCGGCTTGGCCGTAGCGCTGACCGCTGCAGCGCTCGTGGCACCGAATCGGGCGGCCGCCGCCGCGCAACCGTACGTGCCGCGCGACGCGGCAACGATCGTCGCGCACGTACCACCGCGCGATGCGCGTGAAGTCGCAGAGCGCCAAGCGCTCGCGGCGGCGCCCGAACGAGTCGAGGTCGCGGTCGAGCTCGCGCGCAAGGACATCGAGCGCGCGCGCAAGACCTCGGACCCGCGCTATCTGGGCCGCGCACAGGCGACGCTGTCGCGCTGGTGGCGATTGGCCGATCCGCCCGCCGACGTGCTGCTGCTCCGCGCGACGATCCAGCAGTCGCTGCACCAGTTCGCGGCCGCGCGCACCGACCTCGATCGGCTGATCGCGCTGCGTCCCGACGACGTGCAGGCACACCTGACCCGCGCGGTGGTCGCGACGGTGACCGCCGATTATGCGGCGGCGCGCGAGAGCTGCACGGCGCTCGCGCGGATGGCGTCGCCGCTGCTCGCGCTGACCTGCCAGGCGCCGCTCGATGCGCTCGCCGGTGACAGCGACGGCGCGTACCGCCGGCTCGCGGCGGCGATCGATACGCGAACGCCCGCCGAGCTGCGCGCGTGGGCGCTGACCACGCTGGCCGAGCTCGCGATCCAATCGGGTGATGAGCCGCTCGCCGAGGCGCACCTGCGCAGCGTGCTCAGGCTCGATCCCGACGATGCGTATGCGCGCGCGGCACTCGCCGATCTACTGCTGCCGCATGCGCCTGCACAGGCGTCGGCACTACTCGCCGGTTACGAAGCGATCGACACGCTGCTCGTGCGCCGCGCGATCGCCGAGGGGAAAAGCCGTGGCCCGGAGGCCGCGCAGCTCGCGCGCCAGATGCGCGAGCGGTTCGCCGCTGCCGCGCAGCGCGACGACCAGACGCACCTGCGCGAGGAGGCGAGGTTCGTGCTCGCGGTCGACACCGATCCAGATCGCGCGGTCGAGCTGGCGCGCCGCAACTGGGATGTGCAGAAAGAGCTCGCCGACGCGCGGCTGCTCGTCGAGGCTGCCGTGGAAGCGCGCAAGCGCGAGGCGGCCGCGCCGGTCATCGAGTGGGCACGCGCGACTGGCGTGCGCGATGCGTTGCTCACGCGCTGGCTCGGTCGGATCGGAGGACAGCGATGAAGACGCCGTTCGAGATGATGCGCTTCATGACGGCTGTCGATCTGCTGATGCGCGCCATCGACCGCACGCGCCGCCGACTCGCCGCGGCTGGCGTCGTGTGCGAGGTGCAGTTCACAGTGGCCGTGCGGCCCGAGGTCGCTGCCATGCGTGCGGGCGTCGCGCAGAGCGGGTTGCGCACCGGCGTCAGCTCCACGGCACCCACGGAGCCCGCGCTCGCCGTGTGCCACGGCCCGATCGGAGGTCGGCGATGAAGACACCGTGCGAAATGAGTACTCCAACCGCGGCAAATACGCTGGCGCGCGGCGTCCGCGCCTCTCAGATGGAACGCCAAGACGCCGGGGAGCCAAGAACGCCGGCAGAAAAGCGGGCGGGGAGTGCGCTCGCGCTTGGACGGCGCGGGCCCGACCCCGATCTCCGGTGGCGTGCTTGGCTCTGTGGCGCCTTGGCGTTAGCTCTGGAGCACGTCATTACGGCGCCGGAGGCGCCTGACGATCTCTTTAGCCCTCGAGGCTTCGTTCCGCCGGTCCTCGCGGCCGCGATGTGCGCACGTGTCGCGCGCACGGCGGGGCTACGCGCGTCGGCGCGAAGCCGACCGCATCGCCCAAGCCCGCGCTTGCCGTGCCACGGCCCGATCGGAGGTGGGCGATGACGCGCGCGCTCGTCATCGGAATCCTGATCGCAACCGCCGCGCCGGCGTTCGCGCACAAGCCGAGCGATGCGCACCTGCGCCTCGACGTCGACGGCGATCAGCTCGTCGGTCGGCTCGACGTGGCCGTACGTGATCTCGACGCCGCGCTGTCGCTCGACGACGGCGACAGCGAGCTTACCTGGGGCGAGCTCGATGCCGCGCGGCCGCGGATTGCCCAGTACATCGCGGGCCGGCTCGGTTTCGGCTGCGCCACGACTCTCGGCGACGGCGCGCTCGTCGATCTGTCGGACGGTGCGTACTGGTCGACGCCGCTCACCGTGCATTGCGCGCCGCGCACGCTCCCGATCACGTACTCGCTACTGTTCGACGTCGACGCTCAGCACCGAGGGCTCGTGCACATCGGCAGCCAGACGCTGATCGTCCGCGATGCACAGCCGGTCAGCGTGGAGCTCGCCGGCGGGACCGTGCTCGGCACGTTCGTGCGCGAGGGCGTATGGCACATCTGGATCGGCATCGATCACATCCTGTTCCTCGTCTGCCTGCTGCTGCCGGCGGTGTGGACCAGCGGCCACCGGCGCAAGTCACTGCGCGAGGTGTGCATCGAGGTGTTCGAGATCGTGACCGCGTTCACGCTCGCGCACTCGATCACGCTCGTGATCTCGGCGGTCGGCTTGTTCACCCTGCCGTCGCGCCTCGTCGAGACCGCGATCGCGCTGTCGGTCGTCGCCGCCGCGCTCAACAATATCGTTCGCGTCGTCGATGCGCGGTGGGCGGTCGCGTTCGCGCTAGGCTTGTTGCACGGCTTCGGCTTCTCGAGCGTGCTCATCGATCTCGGCTTGCCGTCGCGCGAGCTGATCGGCGCGCTGCTCGGCTTCAACCTTGGTGTCGAGCTCGGCCAGGCGGCGATCGTCGTCGGGTTGCTGCCGCTCCTCTATCTCATCCGTTCGACGCTCGCGTATCGCGTCCTGTTGTTCGCTGGCTCCGGTGCGGTCGCGGTCATCGCGTCGCTCTGGACGTACCAGCGCTTCGTCACCTGACTTTGCCGAGGACATCTATGCGTACCCTGCACACGATTTGCTTCGTGATGGCTCTTGCTGCGTGCAAGAGCGAGCCGAATCACCCGCCGCTACCGGCGCCACCGCCACCGCCGCCGTCGCCGGTCGAGCCCGTGCAAGCCACGACGCCCGGTGCGCCGGGCTCGCAGAACCTCGCGCCACTCGCGGGCGTGACCGCGCGCATGCGCGAAGAGTCGTCGGCGCGTCCGCGCGTCGAGGTCACGGCGGAAGCGCTGTTCGACGCGCTCGCCGACCGCGGCATCGTGATCGCGCGGCGGCAGCAAGTGCTCGCGGCGACCGCGCAGGCTGCGTATTGCGCGCTCGGCGTCACCGACGACAGCATCGCGATCGCCGTCTGCGAGTACGAGTCGCAAGCCGCGGCGCGCGCCGGCAAGCGGCTGCTCGACACGCGCTACGCGAAGCTCGTGCCCGATGCGGTGCGCGTGTTGAACGGCAACACGCTCGTCACCGTCGCCAACGCCACCAAGACTCCGGCTCGCCGGGATCAGGTGCTCGACACATTTCGATCGCTCTAACCAACCAAGAGGGGACTGTCTATGACTCTGAGAAACAGATTACTCGGCGGCGCGCTTGCGGCTGCCACGGCGCTGGTGCCGTACGCCAGTTTTGCGTCGAGCCACCGCGAAGCGCCGTTCATCACCAAGAATCCCAAGGTCGATGGCACGGACTTCTACTTGTTCAACAGCTACGAAGGCACCGCGCGCAACGGCTACGTCACGTTGCTCGCGAACTACCTGCCGCTGCAGGACTCGTATGGCGGCCCGAACTACTTCACGCTCGACCCCGATGCGATCTACGAGATCCACATCGACAACACCGGTGATGGCGTCGAGGACCTCACGTTTCAGTTCGACTTCGATCTAAAGCTCGCGAACAACACCGGCGTCGAGCTGCCGATCGGCGGCAAGATGATCAACATCCCGCTCGCGGTCGCGGGCTCGCTGTCGTCGCCGGCCGACGCCGATCAGAACATGATCGAGACGTACAAGGTCGGTCTGATTCGCGGTCCGCGTCGCGCGATGCCAGCGACGATGCTCACGAACCTCGCCGATTCCTCGACGACGTTTCGCAAGCCCTACGACAACGCGGGCAGCAAGACGATCGCGAACTACACGACCTATGCGAACCAATTCATCTACGAGCTCGACCTGCCGGGTTGTACGCCGACCGGTGTGCAAGCCGGTACGCACGCTCGCCTGTTCGTCGGTCAGCGCCGCGAAGGGTTCGCGGTCAACCTCGGTCAGATCTTCGACCTCGTGAACTTCGGCGTGTCGGCACTCGGCGTGGCGCCGACCGGCAACCAGGCCGACCTCACCGGCGCGGCGGATCAGGCCAAGAACATCGTCGGCAACAAGAACGTGACGACGCTCGCGCTCGAAGTGCCGGCGTCGTGTCTGAGGAAGGACGCAGCCTCGCCGATCATCGCGGGTTGGACGACGGCAAGCGTGCGGCAAGCGCGCGTGATCAACCCGACCGCGAGCTTCGGCACACCGGCGCGCGAAGGCGGTCCGTGGGTGCAGGTCTCGCGCCTCGGCATGGTGCTCGTCAACGAGATCGTGATCGGCCTCAAGGACAAAGACCGGTTCAACGGCAGCGAGCCGAAGAACGATGCGCAGTTCGCCGACTACGTCACGAACCCGTCGCTGCCGATCCTCGTCGAGGTCGTGTTCGGTGCCACCGGCGCGCTCGCGCCCACCACCTATCCGCGTGCGGATCTCGTTGCGGCGTTCTTGAACGGCGTGCCGAGCGTCAACGTGCTGAGCTCGACGCTGTTCGAGGCGGTGCGGCTCAACACGGCGGTGCCGGCGACAGCGCGCGCCGCACAGCATCCGCTCGGCGCAGCGACGTGCTTCGATCCGCCCGCGGCCAACGACGTGGGACCGACGCTCAACCTCGCGCGCACCGGTTGCGACCCGGCGGGTTTCCCGAACGGCCGCCGGCCCGGCGACGACACCGTCGATATCGCGCTCCGCGTCGCGATGGGCTTCCTGCTCGATCAGAACCACGCGCCGATCCGTGGAGCACCGCTCGTCGATGGCGCGTACGTCGACGCGCGCGACTTCCTCGTCGGGTTCCCGTATCTCAACACGCCGGTCTCGGGTGCACCTTGAGGATCGCGATCGTCCTGGTGAGCTTCGCGATCGCGTGCGGGGGTTCGAAGAACACGCTCGTCGACGGCGCCACCGAGCAGCCCGATGCGATGGACGATGCGATGGTCGACGCACCGCCGGCCGAGACGACGCTGACGTCGTACGTGATCGACTTGATCACGAACCAGACGACGGCCACCGCGCAGGCGAGGCCGTACAGCGAATTCGCGACGCTGCCCGATCCGGATATCGGTAACGGCAGCGCGTATCAGTCGCTGTTCTAATCTCTGGGGCGGCGATCGAACGGGAACGCGTGGAGGCCGAAGTACACACCGGCCATCCACACCGAACGGTCGCCGATCGTCGCGCCGACGGCGCCGCCGAACGTCCAGTGCTGCGATAGCCAGATGTCGCCCCGCACGCGCGGCTCGGCGATCATCAGCGAGTCGTCTTCCTTACCGATCAACCGGTAGCGCACCCAGCGCCGGCCGGCGACGAGCTCGGCGCCAATGCGAAGGCGACCGAGGTCGTGACGAATGCCGGCGACGCCGTACGCACCCGCGATGTTCGACGTATCCACGCCGACGAGCTTGCCGGTCTCCGCCTCGACGCCGAAGAACGTGTTGTGGTGTGCGTTGCCGGTGAACCGCAGCGACGCGGTCATCGCGGTGCCTTCGCCGAGCGCGGCATCCATCTCGGGGTCGGCCGAGCGGAACGCGACGTCATCGCCCGCCTCCGCGGCGGCGAAGTGGCGCGTGTTGAAGCCGACCTCGAGCTGCATCGGCGGATCGCGCTTCGGCCCTGCCGCCGCGCTCGTTGCCACCAAACACCCAAAGCACGCGATCATGATCGGGTTGCGCATCGAATTTCATGGTGGCCCGATCCTCGACATGAGTCGAGTCCTTTGTTCGGGAGCACGTGCATATACCGGACGAGCGCAACACTCTGCGGTAGGGTCTCGCACGGAGGATCGCCATGGCACAAACCGCGCAGTCCCGCAGTATCGACACCGTCGAGAACGAAGCGCAGCGCGTCTTCAAGCTGCAGCGCGAGGCGTACGAGCGTCAGCCATATCCCAGCTACGACGAGCGGTTAACAAACCTCAAGAAGCTCGACCGGTTCCTGGTCCAGAACGCGCAAGCGATCGCCGAGGCGATCAGCGCCGACTTCGGGCACCGCGCGATGGAAGAGACCCTCGCCGCCGAGGTGTTCACCTCGCTCGACGGGATTCGCGACGTGACCAAGCGCCTCGACCGCTGGATGGCCCCGCAAAAACGCGGTGTTTCGATCCTGTTCGCGACCGGTAAGAACCGGGTCATCCCGATGCCCAAGGGCGTCGTCGGCATCATCTCGCCGTGGAACTACCCGTTGTTCCTGACGCTCAGCCCGCTGACCAGCGTGCTCGCTGCAGGTAACCGCGCGATGATCAAGATGGCGTCCAACTCGCAGCACTTGTGTCGGCTGCTCGCCGACAAGCTGCGCGACCTCATCCCCGAAGACACCGTCGCGATTTTGCCAGGTGTGCGCGCGCAGGATTTCTCGTCGCTGCCCTACGATCATCTGATCTTCACCGGTTCGGCCGACGCCGGTCGTACGGTGATGCGCGCAGCGGCCGAAAACCTCACGCCGGTCACGCTCGAGCTCGGTGGCAAGTCACCGACGATCATCTGCGACGACTTCGACATCGACGAAGCGGCATCTCGCATCCTCTACGCGAAGTTCCTCAACGCCGGCCAGACCTGCCTCGCGCCCGACTACGTGCTCGTTCCGGAATCCAAGCGTGATGCGTTCGTCGCCGCAGCGCATCGCATCATGCCGAAGCGCTATCCCGATCCGAGCTCGTCGCAATACACCTCGGTGATCGACGACAAGTCGTACAAGCGGCTGCGCGCCTGGCTCGAGGACGCACGCAGCAAGGGTGCCGAGGTCGTGCCGCTGATCCCGTCGGCGAGCTTCGATGATCAGCTGCGCAAGATTCCGCCGCACCTGCTGCTCGGTGTCACCGACGACATGACCGTGATGCAGAACGAGATCTTCGGGCCGCTATTGCCGATCAAGACGTACAACACGCTCGACGAGGTGATCGCGTACGTGCGAGGCAAGGACCGGCCGCTCGGCTTCTACGTGTTCACGAACGACAAAGCGCGCGAGGACAAGCTCCTCTACTCGACGATCTCAGGCGGAGTGACGATCAACAACTGCATGCTGCATGTCGCTCAGCACGACCTGCCATTTGGCGGCATCGGTTCGAGCGGCATGGGCCAGTACCATGGCTACGAAGGTTTTCTCGAGTTCTCGAAGCTGCGCCCGATCTTCACGGCGCCGCGCCTGCCGATCCTCGATCAGTTCTACCCGCCCTACACCCGGAAGCACCGCAAGCTGCTCGACCTGCTGATCAAGTGGAAGCGCTAGCGCCTCGCGGAAATCGCCGAACGGAACGCGGGGATCGGGCTGGGTGCGCATGAGGACAGCGTGCCTGGCGCCGCCGTTCGCACGCGACGACATGCCGACTACACCGCGCTAAGTCAGGCGCGCTTCGCGACTTTGGTGTTCTTGGTGTCGTACTTCGCGCGGGCCTCTTGGATCGAAGTCCGGTACTCCTCGGCCCACTCGGCGAGCGCGGAGATCGGCTCGAGCAACGTGTTGCCCAGTCGCGTGAGCTCGTAATCGACGCGCGGCGGGATCTCGGGAAACACCGTTCGCGTGACGAGACCGTCGCGCTCGAGCCCGCGCAACGTGAGCGTCAGCATGCGCTGGGAGATGCCTTCGATCGCTCGCCGCAACTCGCTGAAACGCATCGGCCCGTCGCCGAGCAGCGCCACGATTTGCACGCTCCACTTGTCGCCAACGCGATGCAGAACTTCCCGTACGGCAGGACACGCTTCCTTGCGATGCAGCTTGGTGTTCCTCGGTGACATGGATGTGCCTGCTTGCGGAGGGTTCATATGGTTCCTAACTATGACTTGGTTACGAAACAGAACCAAGGCAACAGCAAGAACCGTCAGGAGAGTTTCTCATGTCCACTTCGCACTGGGATTTCGACCTTTCGCATAGCAGCATCAACTTTCACGTACGCCACCTGATGGTGTCCAAGGTGCATGGGCGCTTCGCCAAATGGAGTGGCTCGCTCGAGCTCGACGAGCAGGATCTGACGCGGTCGAAGCTCGACGTCACGATCGACGCCGAGTCGATCGATACGAAGGAAGACAAGCGCGACGCGCACCTGCGCTCAGCCGACTTCCTCGAGGTCGAGAAGCACCCGACCATCACGTTCAAGAGCACGCAGATCACGCGCAGCGGTGATGACCGCTATCTGGTCGGCGGCGAGCTCACCATCCACGGCGTGACGAAGCCGGTCACGCTCGAGGTCGAAGGCGGCGACCGCGTCACCGATCCGTGGGGCGGCACGCGCACGGGCTTCTCGGCGCGGACGTCGATCAGCCGCAAGGAGTTTGGTCTGACGTGGAACATGGCGCTCGAAGCCGGTGGCTTCCTCGTCGGTGACAAGCTCGACATCACGCTCGAGATCGAGGCGGTGAAGAAAGCGGCGACCGCGGCGGCGTGACGCTCAGCTGTGCTGGATCGGCCAGCCTTCGGCGCCGAGCAGCGGCACGAACCGCACTTCCCCGAGGTTCTCTTCGACGAAGTGCAGCTCGTCTTTGCGCGTGATGCGGACGAGCCGCTGGCTCGAGGCGTCGCCGTGCGGCAACACGATGCGACCGCCGATCGTCAGCTGCTGCAGCAGCGTCGGAGGCGGTGCGGGCGCGCCGGCCGCGACTGCGATCGCTTCGTACGGTGCGGCCGCGGGCCAGCCGAGCGTGCCGTCGCCGTGATGGACGTGCACGTTCGTGAACTCGAGCCGCCGCAGTCGCTCTTTGGCGATCGCCGCCAGCTCAGCGATGCGCTCGACGGTGTGGACCTCGCGCACGAGCTTGCCGAGGATCGCCGCCGCGTAGCCCGACCCGGTTCCGATCTCGAGCACGTGCTCGTGACCTTCGAGGCGAAGCGCCTGCACGGTCATCGCGACGACGTACGGCTGGGAGATGGTTTGGCCAAAGCCGATAGAGAGCGGTGAATCCTCGTAGGCCCATCTCTCGACCTCGGGATCGACGAATTCCTCGCGCGGCACCGCGGTGAATGCGGCGAGCACGGCAGGGTCGACGATGTCGCGGCGCCGGAGTTGCTCGCTCACCATGCGCTCGCGTTTCTCCTTCGCGTTCATTCTCCCGCCTTATCCCGAGCATGGCCATGATTGCCGGGCGAGGCAACGCTAGGCTCGGTGGGCTTACGTGAGACGGCGCGCCAACCACAGGCCTGCAAGCCCCGCTAGCGCACACCCGATCAGCGTCACTCCCACATTGAGCCCGACGCGCCACCACGCGTGCTGTGCGGCCAACGCGGTGGTTTCGTAGTTGAAGCTCGAATACGTCGTCATGCCGCCGAGGAATCCGGTCGCAATCCCCGCGCGCAAATTTGGCGACATGGCCGCACCGCGGAGCGAGGCTTCCAAGATCAGCGCGATCAAGAACGAGCCGATCAGGTTGACGATCAGCGTCGCGTACGGAAACGATCGCGGGCCGACCGCGAGCGCGATCAGGTAGCGTGCGCCGCAGCCGGCACCGCCGGCACCGCACACGATCAGGAAGCGCACCATGCCGGTACGCTACTACGGCGCGCGAGGCGTCGCGATTACGCGGCGGCCTTGTGATCGGCGGTGTGAGGCCGCACCGTCAGCACGGGGCAGGGCGCGCTGCGTACAACCGTCTCGGTGACGCTGCCCAGCAGCGCACGCGATACGCCGCGGCGGCCGTGCGTGCCCATCACGATCAGATCCGCCCCCAGCTCTTTGGCGGTCCGGTTGATCACGTCGCGCGCGTCACCGGTGCGCAACAGGACCTGGCCGAACGTGCCGAGATGCCGCTTGCGATCGGCGAGCTGTTCGAGCGCGATTTGGTTCTCGCGGACCATCGAGTCGATCACCGTGCTGGTCAGCGCGACGCCGAGCTCGGGGACACCCAGCGTGGGGATCCCGATTACGTGGAGCAGGTGGACCGTCGCGCCGAACTCGCGTGCAAGCTCGCACGCATAGTCGAGCGCCTCTTCGGCTCCCTCGCTCAAGTCGGTAGGAACGAGGATGTGTTTCGGCAGCATGACAACCCTAGGCGGTTCACGAAGCGGGCCAACTGCGTCAGAGGATGCGCTAACGTGGCGTTGTTCATGCGCCTGACTCGTAAGTTCATCGCTGCGCTCGTCATCAGCGTTGCGCTGGTTGCGATGATTCAGGGTTTCTTCGATTACCGACGAGAGCGCGACGTGTTCGACAATCAGATGCGTGCCGAGGCGACGGCGCTCGGGCGCGCGCTCGCGCGCGGCATGGCCGAGGTATGGGAACGCGATGGCGAGGCGGCGGCGCGCCAGTTTCTGCTCACCGCCTCGAGTCGCAGCGAGCACATCCGGGCGCGCTGGGTGTGGCTCGACGCGACGAGCCGCGACGCTCCGCGTGTGTCACGCGACGAGCTCGTGCCGTTGTTCGAGGGCCAGGTCGTCACGATCAAGGATCAGGGCCTTCTGCTCACGTACATCCCGGTCAAGGTTCCAGAGGCGCGCGACGGTGGCCTCGAGATCGCGCAGCCGCTCGAGCTGCTCTACAAGTTCACGAGCGACTCGCTGCGCAACGGCATCATCGCGTCGGCGAGCGCGGTCGCGATCGCGGGATTGCTCGCGCTCGCACTTGGTTTCTTGTTCATCGGCCGTCCGATCTCGCGGCTCGCCGAGAAAGCGCGCCGCGTCGGTACCGGCGATCTATCGGGCCCGCTCCACCTGTCACAGCGCGACGAGCTCGGGCAGCTCGCGACCGAGATCAATCTCATGTGCGAGCGACTCGCCGCCGAGCGCAGCGCACGCGAGTCCGCGACCGAACAGTTGCGTCACGCCGACCGGCTCACCACGGTCGGCAAGCTCGCGTCGGGCATCGCGCACGAGCTCGGTACGCCGCTCAACGTCGTGCAGGGCAGGGCGCGCCTCATCCGCGACAAGGAAGTCGAGGGCGACGAGGCGATCGAGTCTGCGGGCATCGTGCTCGAGCAGGCCGAGCGCATGACCGCGCTGATCCGGCAGCTGCTCGATTTCGCGCGGCCGCGCGTGCTGCACAAGACGTCGCTCAGTCTCAGCGGCCTCGTGCAGCGCGTGTGCGAGCTCGTCGGTACGATCGCGCGCAAGGTGAACGTCAAGCTCGACGCAACGTCGCAAGACGATACACTTCGCGTCGACGCCGACGAAGGCCAGCTGCATCAGGTGCTGACAAACCTCGCGATCAACGCCATCCACGCGATGCCAGGCGGGGGTACCGTCGAGATCGTGACTCGCCGCGCTGATGCAACGCCGCCGCCCTACGTGGAAGCGCGTGCGGCGAGCTGGATCGCGATCGACGTCCGCGACGCCGGCACCGGCATGGATGCGGCCACGCGCGAGCGGATCTTCGAGCCGTTCTTCACCACGAAAGAGGTCGGCGACGGCACCGGCCTCGGGCTCAGCGTGTCGTGGGGCATCGTGCGCGAGCACGGCGGCTGGATCGAGGTGCAGTCGGAGCCCGGCGCGGGCTCGACGTTCACGGTGTGGTTACCCCGGAGGGCGGAGTGAATCCGCCCTCCTCCATTTGGGCACGAGGTGCCGCGTGAAGGTCTTCGTGGTCGACGACGAACGCGAGATGACCGAGCTCGTGCACGTCGGGCTCAAGAAGCGCGGCTTCACCGTCGTCACGTTTGGCAGCGGCGCGGATGCGATCGCCGCGTTGCCGGAGCATGACGTCGATGTCGTCGTCACCGATCTCAACATGAAGGGCATGACCGGTCTCGAGCTGTGCCAGCGCGTGGTCGCCGACCGTCCCGACATTCCGGTGCTCGTGCTGACTGCGTTCGGCAGCTTCGAGACCGCCGTCGGTGCGATCCGCGCGGGCGCGTACGACTTCGTGACGAAGCCCGTCGAGATCGAAGCACTCGCGATCGCGATCCGGCGCGCGGGCGAGCATCGCCAGCTCCGCGGCGAGGTCAAGCGCCTGCGGGAAGCGGTCAAGACCGTACAGGGACGGCATGACCTGGTCGGCGCGAGCTCGGTCATCCGTCAGGTCTACGACCTCGTCGATCAAGTATCGGCCACCGACGCGACCGTGCTGATTACCGGCGAGAGCGGCACCGGCAAGCAGCTCGTCGCGCGTACGGTGCACGAGCGCAGCCGGCGCAAAGCGGGTCCGTTCGTCGCGCTCAACTGCGCGGCGATACCCGAGGCGTTGGCCGAGCAAGAGCTCGACGCGCGCTGCCAGGAAGCGAGCACCGGAACGCTGTTCCTCGCCGAAGTCGGTGAGCTCGCGGTCGCGCTCCAACCCAAGCTGTTGCGCGCGATCCAGGAGCGCAAAGGCGCTCGCATCATCGCCGCGACGAACCACGACCTCGAAGAAATGGTCGAGGACAAGCGGTTTCGCGAAGACCTCTACTACCGCATCAACGTCATCCACATTCCACTACCGCCGCTGCGCGCGCGGGGCGGCGACGTGCTGTTGCTCGCGCAGCACCTGTTGCGCCACTACGCGGTCGTGTTCAACAAGAAGGTCGTCGGGCTGTCGCCGGCCGCGGCCGAGCGTCTGATCTCGTACGAGTGGCCGGGCAACGTGCGCGAGCTCGGCAACTGTCTCGAGCGCGCGGTTGCAGCTGCTCACTTCGAGGAGATCCAGGTCGAGGACCTGCCCGACAAGATCCGCAGTCGGTCGCGCGCGCCATCGCTGTCGGGGCACGATCTGCCGGAGCTACTCACGCTCGAAGAGGTCGAGCGCCGCCACGTGCTGCGCGTGCTCGAAGCGTGCAACGGCAACCGCACCGACGCCGCGAAGATGCTCGGGCTCGACCGCAAGACGCTCTACCGCAAGCTGCTACGCTGGGGCGTTGGAGACGAATAATGTCGCGGTTTGCTGTACGCGAAGCAGTGGTCGACGATGCCGAGGGCATCGCCCGCGTGCACACCGATAGTTGGCAGACCAGCTACCGCGGCATCCTGCCCGACACCGTGCTCGATCGCATCGACGTCGGTCAGCGTGCGGAGTCGCGGCGCAAGATCCTGTGCGACCGCTCGGTGTTTCAGCTGGTCGCGTACGACGTCACGCACGGCGATATCGTCGGGTTCTGCGACGCGGGCGCGAGCCGCCGTCACATGCCGTACGCCGGTGAGGTCTACGCGATCTATCTCGCGCATCGCGCGAAGCGTCACGGCCTCGGCCAGGACATGTGGGAGCGCGTGCAAGCGTGGCTCGCGGCACAAGACATGCGATCGATGATCGTGTGGGTGCTCGAGAACAACCACCATGCGCGCCGGTTCTATGAAGCGCTCGGCGGCCGACAGGGCTCGCGGCTGCAGTCGCGCGTCGGCGGTTATCCGGTTGTCGAGCTGTCGTACGTCTGGGATCGCTTCTGATGTCGCGCACGGTCGTGATCGTCGATCGCTTCGCACCGGAAGCGCGCGCGTTGCGCAGCACGTTCGACGAACGGTTCGCGGAACCGCGCAGCACGCGGGCCGACCGCTTCGTGTGGGACTGGTGGCACGTGCCCGGCCAATACACCGCGCTGCGCACGCCGGCGTGGACGTACTTCCCGCGCCGCATCTACGAGAGCTTTCATCGCCGGCTCGTCGCGTGGGGACGCGAGACGCTCGGTTGTCACGACATCTCGCCGCCGTGGTTGTCGCTCTACATCGATGGCTGCCGCCAGGAGCTGCACGGCGACTTGCCACACGGACCGTTTGCCTTCGTGTACTCGCTCACGAACTGGCGTGCGCGCAAGTTCGCCGGTGGCGAGACACTGATGTTGCGCGACGAGGTGCTCGACTTCTGGCACGACTTCCGCTCGGTGCGCGCCGTCGAGGAGAGCGAGCTGCTGCGCGCGATCGAGCCGCGCTTCGATCGGCTCACCGTGTTCGACCCGCGCGTTCCGCACGGCGTGCGTCCCGTGACCGGCACCCGCGATCCGCGCGAGGGCCGACTCGTGATCCATGGCTGGTTCGTGCAGCCGCGGCCGTTCGTGCGCGGACCGCTCTCGGTGCGCGCGCTGAGCTCGCGCGTTGCCGAGCTAGCCGATCAGGTGGGCGCGTGGCTCGACGACATGCCGCTCGCCGGCGTGGTCGCGCTCGCGTTTACCGTCGATCGCCGGGGTTCTGTGCAAGCCGTTCGCGTGCTCTCCGATACGACGCGCGTGCCACGTGTCGACGAGCGCGGGCGCACGCGGCTCGTGCGCCGAATGAGACAGAGTGTTGCGGGCTGGCGGTTCGGAAAACAGCGGGCTCCTAGCCATGTAACTCTGCCGATCGTGTTCGAGCGTAGCTAAGGTTCTTGGATGGACATCCAGCTCCGCCGCGCGCAGGAACGCGGGCAGTACGACCACGGCTGGCTCAAGACGGCGCACACGTTCTCGTTCGCGGACTACTACGATCCGCGCCACATGGGCTTCCGCGTGCTGCGCGTGATCAACGAAGACTACGTCGCGGGTGGTCGCGGCTTCGGTATGCATCCGCATCACGACATGGAGATCGTGACGTACGTGCTCGAGGGCGAGCTCGGTCACCGCGACAGCATGGGCAACGGATCGGTGATCCGGCCCGGCGACGTCCAGCGCATGAGCGCCGGCACCGGCGTCACGCACAGCGAGCAGAACTCGTCGAAGACGCAGCGCGTGCACTTGCTGCAGATCTGGATCTTGCCCGACAAGCAGGGCTACCCGCCGAGCTACGAGCAGAAGGCATTCAGCGACGCCGACCGTCGCAACCAGCTCCGCCTCGTCGCGTCGTCGGATGGCCGCGATGGCTCGGTCACGATTCATCAAGACGCGACGATCAGCGCGGCGCTGCTGTCACCGGGCCAGCGCGTCGAGCATACGCTCGGTAAAACGCGCTTCGCTTGGGTTCAGGTCGCGCGCGGCTCGATCGATATCGCCGGCACCAAGCTGACGGCAGGCGACGGCGCGGCGATCCGCGGTCCGGGCGCGCTGCCGATCACCGGTGTCGACGACGCCGAGCTCCTGCTGTTCGATCTGCCGTGACTACGGCTGCGGCTTGAGCAGCTGCGGCGCGACAACGGTCATGATCGAGAACAGGATCGTCGTCAGCAGCTCGCGCAGCTCGGTTTGTGACATCCGCGGATTCGCGCACCAATCGATCGACGCGCCCTCGACAAACCCGATCCAGCCGCGCACCGCGGTCTGAAATCGCACGTCCTTGCCGAGCATCGCGGCGAACGGCGTCTGCTCGAGGAAGTTGTCGGCGAGCCGCTTGCGCGTGCCTTCGACCACCTGCGCCACTTCGGGATCCGAGCCAATGCCGCCGCGCATCAGCGACACGAACGACCGCGCGTGCTGCGTGATGTGATCGAGGTACGCATCGAGACCGGCGCGCACGCGGTCGATCGGTGGCAGATCCTTCGGCAGGTTCGTGCAGCGCTCGACGAGCTCTTCCGCGATCTCGGTCAGGCCCGCGACGTAGAGATCGCGCTTTGTCGGGAAGTAGTGATAGAGCAGGCCCTTCGAAATCTTCGCCTCGCGCGCGAGGTCGTCGATCGACACGTCGTCGTACGAGCGATCGGAGAACGCTTTGCGCGCGAGCTGCAGGAGCTGCGCGCGCCGTTCGTCGTTATCGAGCCGGATGCGACGGCGTGGCCGCGCGGCCGTCGCAGCGGCGCGGAGCAGACGTCGTACAGGTTTGCGGCCCGGCACTTTCGCCATCATACACGACCTCTATTGACCATCGGTCAATAAGTGGCTAGCATCGGTTTATGTCGATCCCGGTCCCTCGGAAGCTCGACGTCGACCTCACGAACGTTCCGCGCCACTGGCTGGCCGGCAACGCGGTGGGGACTGCGATTTCGAACGGCATCAACCTGCTGTTTCCGCACGGCGAACGCTTCTTCGTCCGTTCCGTCCATTACTACCTCGAGCAGATCAAGGATCCCGAGCTGCGCGCGCAGGTCAAAGCGTTCTTCAAGCAAGAAGGACATCATGCCAGCGCGCACGATGACTTCAATGCCGTGTTACGGCGGCAAGGTTTTCAGATCGACCGCTTCCTCGGCCGCTACGAACGCATCACGCGCTGGGTCGAGGCGCGCATGCCCGCCAAGCTCAACCTCGCCGGCACCGCCGCCGCCGAGCACTTCACGGCGATCCTCGCCGACGGCGCATTTTCGCGCGGCGTGCTCGACGCACTCCACCCCACGGTCCAGCAGCTGCTCGCCTGGCACGCAGCCGAAGAGATCGAGCACAAGGCGGTCGCGTTCGACGTGCTTCAGCAGATCGATTCGTCATACGCGGTGCGCATCGCCGGCCTCGCCTACGCCACCGTGATGCTCGGCATGTTCTGGGCGTGGGGAACTGCGATGTTGCTCCGCCAAGAGAAGCTCGGCGTCCGCGAGCTGCTACGCCAGTTGCGCGTGATGCGTGACGACGATCCGGTGATCCGCCGCGTGTTTATCGCGGGCATTCGCCAGTACATTCGCCGCGACTTTCACCCGAGCCAAAACGCGAACGAACAGCTCGCCGCCGAGTGGTTCGCCGCGCACGGCTTCAGAATGCCAGAGGCCGCATGAACCTTCGCGATCGCGTCGTTGTCGTCACCGGAGCAGGTAGTGGGATCGGGCGTGCGACCGCGCTCGCGTTTGCTAACGAAGGTGCGCGGGTTGCCGCGTGCGACGTCGACGAAGCGCGCCTCGAATCGCTCGCCGTCGAGCTCGGCGACCGCAAATTGCTCGTGCGCCGCGTCGATGTCTCCGACCGGTTGTCGATGAAGCTGTTCGCCGATGCCGTGCACGAGCTCGCACCGGCGGCCGACATCGTGGTCAACAACGCAGGCGTTGCCGTCGGTGGCCCGTTCCTCGAGACCACGCTCGACGATTGGGACTGGCTGCTCGGCGTCAACCTGCGCGGTGTCGTGCACGGCTGCCACTACTTCATTCCGAAGATGGTCACGCGCGGCTCGGGCGGTAACGTCTTCAACGTGTCCTCGATCCTCGGCATCTATCCGGCGCCGAACGTCACAGCCTACGTCGCGAGCAAGTTTGCCGTGCGCGGTTTCTCGCAATCGCTGCGCGCCGAGCTCGCGCCGCACCGCATCGGCGTCACCGCGATCTGCCCGGGCATGATCGCGACGGCGATCGTCGCCGACGGCCGCATGTCGGGCAAGATCGGCTCGCGCCGCGCGAAGATGGTCGAGACGTTCAAGGAGCGCGGAGCCCCGCCGTCCAAGGTCGCCGAAGCAATCCTCGACGCGGTCCGCACGAACCCCGCAGTTCGCCCGGTCGGCGCCGACGCGATGGTGATCGCGGCACTGACGCGCGTCGCGCCGCGCGCGTTCAACCGGCTCGCCGGCACGCTGCAACGCCGATTCGGCGCCGGCTAGGCGGCCCGCATTCCACCCCGCGGTTCTGTGCGCGATGAAGCCGCGTGGAGTCGCGTTGGCCCGGTGAGCTGTGCTTATGTAGCCGCCATGCGACTAGCGTTGGTACTCGTTTTGGTGGCGGCACTCTTGACGAGCGGCTGCTCGATCCTCTTGGTCGACAAGCCAACGATCAACGCCGGCAAGGTCGAGTGCACGCGCGAAATGACGTTCCCGGTCGTCGATGGCGCGATCGCTGTGACGAGCATCGCGACACCGTTCATCTACGAGCTGTGGATTCGCGATCGCAGCACTCAGGATCCGCAACTCGCGCTCTCGGCTGTGCTATGGGGCGCCGGCCTCGCCACCGCGATCAGCGCAGTTATTGGCTACTCGCGCGTCGGTCGTTGTCGCAGGCTCATGAAATCGATCGAGCTCACAACGCCAGCACCGACTCCATCGGCACCGATGGCGCCACCGCCGCCGCCACCGACCGAGCCGCCGCCGACGCCCTGATCACGCTTCACGTCTGCGCTAGTCTCGGCGCATGCCGAAGCCTGCCGTGCTGGCGAAGTTCGCCGGCTTTGATCGCGACGCGCTGCAGTTTCTCCACGAGCTCACGCTCGAGATGAACCGCGAGTGGTTCGAGGCCAACAAAGCTCGCTATCAGGCGCGCTGGGCCCTACCGCTGACCGCGCTCCTCGGTGAAGTCGCCGGCCGCATCGCCAAGTCCTACGCGCCGATCAAGCTGCAGCCGCCGAAGCTGTTCCGTATCTATCGCGACACGCGGTTCTCGAAGGACAAGGCGCCGTACAAGACGCACGTTGCCGGCACGATCCCGCTGCGCGAAGGCATGACCGCGATGTATCTGCACATCGGCGTCGACGAGGAATTCGTCGGTGTCGGCACCTACTACTTCGAAGACTCGCAGCTGCCGCGCTGGCGCAAGCTCGTCGCCGCCGACAAGACCGGCAAACAGATCGCAAGCCTCATCGCCAAGCTGCGCAAGCGCGGCTACTCGGTCGGCGGGCACGAGGACTACAAGAAGGTGCCGAAGGGCTTCGCACCCGATCACCCGCGCGCGGAGCTGCTCAAGATGCGCGGGCTGACCGCCGGATTCCCGACCATTCCGAAGGGCCTGTTGCACAAGCCACAGCTCGCCGACTGGCTCGTCGAACATGCGAAAGCGACCGCGCCGCTGGTCGCGTGGCTGTATCGCAACGTGAAGTGAGTTGCCTTAGCTGCACGTGTTGTCATTGGCGCAGCTCGCGGTGCCCGCGAGACACGCCTCGGTGCCGCAGCAATGACTGGTGCACGTGCCACCGGCGCCGACCCTGATGCCGTCCTCGCAGGCTTCCTCGCCGTTGCAGGTCACGAAGCATTCGGCGCCCGCACAGTCGACGCCGTACTGACACGTGCGATAGCCGAGGCACGCGACGTCACACCAGGTCGCGCCGCCGCAGCTCGCGCCGTCGCGGCAGGTCCGATAGCCGCTGCAGATCAGCCGGCACGGCATGCCGACCGGGCACACCACGGGGTCCTCGGAGCTCGAGATGATCGTGCAGACGTTGTCGACGCAGTCGCCGCCGGCCGCCACGCACGCGGTGTCGCTGCAGGTACCTGCATCGCGCGAGGGCACGCGGGCGTCACCGGTTAGTGCGTCAGTCTGCGTCGGCGGCGGGTCGAACCCGAACCGGCATCCAACCAGCAAACCGAGGAGGAGCACCCACCGCACCGTCCTACTTTCTCATGGCGAACCGAATTCCGACGTGATTTCTGGGGTCTCTTGGTTTGGGCGGGTCCTTCGGATAAGGTGCCGTCGACGATGAAGCTTGCGACCCTGCGCGATGGCTCGAGAGATGGCCGGCTGCTTGTCGTGCGGCGTGATGGCGATGCGGGAGCGCCGTCGCCTGATGCCTGGCCCACGCTGCAACGCGCGCTCGACGATTGGAACGCGGCAGAGCCCGCGCTGCGCGCGATCGCGGATCAGCTCGATCGCGGCGCGGTCGACGGCATGACGATCGATGCGAATCGGCTCGGCGCCCCATTGCCGCGCGCGTACGAATGGGTCGACGGCTCGGCGTTCCTCAATCACGTGATCTTGGTGCGCAAGGCGCGTGGCGCGGAGCCGCCCAAAACGCTCGAGACCGATCCACTCGTCTATCAAGGCGGCTCGGGCGACATGCTCGGCCCGCGCGATCCGATCGAGCTGCACGATCCGGCGTGGGGACTCGACTTCGAGTCCGAGGTTTGCGTCGTGCTCGGCGACACGCCGATCGGAACGTCCGCCGCCGACGCGCAGCACTACGTGCGGCTCGTGATGCTCGCGAACGACTGCACGCTGCGCAACCTGGTGCCCGAGGAGCTCGCGAAGAACTTCGGTTTCTTTCAGAGCAAGCCGGCGACCGCGTTCAGCCCGTTCGCGGTCACACCCGACGAGCTCGGTGAAGCGTGGCGCGGCGGCAAGGCGCACGTGCGCGTGCGCAGCGTCTACAACGAGAGCCAGGTCGGTGATTGCGACGCCGGTCCCGAGATGCACTTCTCGTTCTTCGATCTGATTCACTTCATCACGAAGACGCGGCGGTTCACTGCGGGCACGATCCTCGGCAGCGGCACCGTCTCGAACGCGGAACGCAGCCGCGGCATCTCGTGCCTCGCCGAGCGCCGCATGATCGAGACGATCGAAGGCGGCAAACCGCTGACGCCCTTTATGTCCGTCGGCGATCGAATCGAGATCGAAGCGTTCGATCCCACGGGCGCAAGCCCGTTCGGCAAGATCGATCAACGGGTCGTCGCCGCAGGAGGCTCGCGATGAAGCTCGTGCTTCACAATTACTGGCGGTCGTCGGCGAGTCATCGCGTGCGCATCGGGCTCGGCCTCAAGCAGCTCGCGTACGAGTACGTCGTCGTCAACATCGTGGCGAAGCAGCAGCACGCCGAGGCGTATCGCGCGCGCAATCCGATGTCACAAGTGCCGACGCTAGAGATCACCGAGGACGACGGTACGGTCCGCGCGATCGCGCAGTCGCTGCCGATCCTCGAGTATCTCGACGAGCGCTTTGGCGAGCGGCCGATCATGCCGAAGGATCTATACCTGCGAGCGCGCACGCGCGAGCTGGCCGAGATCGTGAACTCCGGCATTCAGCCGCTGCAAAACCTGACCACCACGAAGGCGGTCAAGGCATTCGGCGGTGACGAAGTCGTGTGGCCGAAGAGCTTCATCGCCGATGGCCTGGTCGCGTTCGAGCGCGTCGCCGCCGACACGGCAGGCAAGTTCTGCGTCGGCGATGCACCGTCGATCGCGGACTGCTGTCTCGTCCCTCAGCTCGCATCGGCGCGGCGGTTCGGCGTCGACATCACGAAACACTCGCTACTACTCGGCATCGAGGAGCGTTGCCTCGCCATGCCGGCGTTTGTAAATGCTGCACCGGATCGTCAACCCGACGCGGTGAAGTGAGGCTGTCATGGCAAAGCTGGAATCACTCGGAATCAAGCGGCTCGAAGGTATCCACTACTACGTGCACGACCTCGAGCGGTCGCGGCAGTTCTACTGCGGCAAGCTCGACTTCGCCGAGACGTGGCGATCGAGTCCCGACCTCGAGAAGACCGGACGGCAAAAGAGCGCGTGTTTCTCCGCCGGCAACATCAACGTGCTGTGCTCGGCACCGACAGAAGAGGGCGGCCGTGCCGCGCGGTTCCTGCGCAAGCACCCCGACGGCGTCGGCACGCTGATCTTCGAAGTCGAAGACGCCGACAAGACATTCCGCCTGCTCGAAGAGCGCGGCGGCACGCCGATCGACGACATCCAGACGTACAAGGACGACAGCGGCGGTACGCTGCGCCAGTTCTCGATCACGACGCCGTTCGGCGACTGCACGTTCCGGTTCCGCGAACGTCGCGGCTACAAGGCGCTGTATCCCGGCGCGGTCGCGGGCGAGTCGGACACAGGTTCCGGGGGCAAGAACAAGTTCGGCTTCCAGGAGATCGATCACGTCACGTCGAACTTCCAGACCATGAAGCCGATGCTGCTGTGGCTCGAGCACGTACTCGGCTTCGAGCAGATGTGGGAAGTCGAGTTCCACACCAGCGACGTCGATCCGAAGCGCAAGACCGGCTCGGGCCTCAAGTCGATCGTGATGTGGGATCCGCAGTCGAACACGAAGTTCGCGAACAACGAGCCGGCGCGCCCGTTCTTCAAGAGCTCGCAGATCAACATCTTCAACGAAGAGCTGCGTGGTGATGGCGTACAGCACGTCGCGCTCACCGTCGCGGACATCGTGTCGGCGGTGCGTGCGTTGCGCGGTAACGGCGTCACGTTCATGCCGACGCCCGGCACGTACTACGACATGCTGCCCGAGCGCATCGCGCAGAGCGGCATCAAGCAAATCGACGAGGATCTGAAGATCCTACGCGACCTCGAGATCCTCGTCGACGGCGATCACTTCCACGCCTACATGCTGCAGATCTTCCTCAAGGAGGCATCGGGTCTCTACGGCGATCCCAAAGCCGGCCCGTTCTTCTACGAGATCATCCAGCGCAAGGGCGACCGCGGCTTCGGTGCCGGCAACTTCCGCGCGCTGTTCGAGTCGATCGAGCGCGAGCAACGCGACCGAGGCATCGTCTAATGCTCGACCGCATGCAGGTCGGCGAGGTCGCCCGCAAGCACCACATCCAGCTGCGCGGCTCGGACGGCGAGCTGCGCTTCGAGGAGTGCTTCACGCGCGACGGCTTCGACGGCCCGTACACGATCATGTATCACCTGCGGCGGCCGCACACGCAGCGCGTCTCCGCCTCCGAGCACGGGTGGCCCGCGCCGGTCGCGGTCGCACCGCGCGCGCTCGCGAAGCGTCACTACAAGACCGGCGAGCTCGCGAAGCAGAACGGCGCGCAAATCGACTGCCGCGTCCCGCTCGTCTTCAACAACGACGTCACGTGTGGTGTCGCGTTCCCGACCGCCGAGGATCCGGTCTACGTCGTCAACGGCGATGCCGACGAGCTCGTCTATGTCCACAAAGGCGGCGGCACGCTGCGCTCGCTGCTCGGCGATGTAAAGTTCGTGCAGGGCGACTACGTGTTCGTGCCGCGCGGATTGCTCCATCGGTTCATTCCGAATTCGGACGAAGCCCAGCACTGGTTCTGGTTCTCGCTGAACGGCGGCCTGCACCTGCCGAAGCAGTGGCGCAACGAAGTCGGTCAGCTCCGCATGGACGCGCCGTACTGCGAACGCGACTTCAAGCGGCCGCAGCTGCAGAAGCCATTCGACGAGAATATCCGCGGCATGGTCGTGCGCCGCGATGGCATCTCCCACGGCTTCACACTCGAGCACTCGCCGTTCGATGTCATCGGCTGGGATGGCTCGGTGTACCCGTGGGCGTTTCCGATCCTCGCGTTCCAACCGCGCGTGTCGAGCGTGCACCTACCGCCGACGTGGCACGGCACGTTCGCCGCGCGCGGTGCGCTGATCTGCAGCTTCGTGCCGCGCCCGGTCGACTTCCATCCCGAATCGATTCCGTGCCCGTACCCGCACAGCTCCACGCACTGCGACGAAATTCTATTTTATGCCGACGGCAACTTCACGTCGCGTAAGGGCGTCGGGCCGGGCAGCATCTCGCATCATCCGATGGGCGTGCCGCACGGGCCGCATCCCGGCGCGTACGAGCGCTCGATCGGCACGAAGGAAACGAACGAGCTCGCGGTGATGATCGATACGTTCTTGCCGCTGCACACCACGGTCGCGGCGCTCGCGATCGAGGACGCCGCGTATCACGACTCGTTTATCTGACGCGGGCTGCGGGGCACGTCTTGACGTTCAGCTCTTGTAGCGGCGCGCAAATGCGACGAACGCGGTCGCGAAGCGTGCGACCAGCTCGCGTGTCGACGGATCGGCGAGCTTGCCGTCGGTGAACCGCTCGTGGGCGCGCGGGATCAGCACCTCGGGTTGATTCATCGTCGGTGAATCGCTGTACACGAGCATCTGTCGCATGTGGTTTTGCGCGCGAATCGTGCCGCTCATGCCGGTCGCTGCGCCGACGAGGCCGATCGGTTTGCCGCGCATCGGCGACGTGGCGGGCGGCCGCGACACCCAGTCGAGTGCGTTCTTGAGCCCGCCGGGGACGCTGTAGTTGTACTCGGGCACCGCGAAGACCACGCCATCGGAGGCCGCGATCTTGCCCTTGAGCGCGAGCACACCCGGCGGTTCGGCGAGGTCGCTGTTGAAGATCGGCAGCTGATCGAGTCCTTCGTAGAGCTCGAGCGTGGCCTCCTCGGGCAGCACTTCAGCGATCGTGCGCAGCAGTGCGTAGTTGAGGGATGCTTTGCGCAGGCTGCCGCAAATGCCGAGGAAGGCGACGCCGGTCATGCGCGCCACGGTATCACGGTGCGTGTGGATGCTTGGACGCGGCTGGTTCGATGCGATCGAGCGTTGATCGCTCGCGTATTCTCGGTGACGCTCGACGGATGAAGCTCGTCTGCGCCTTGTTGGTGGTGGTGGTCGCGTGCAAATCCGAAGACAAAGCCAAGCCGGCTGCGGAGCCGGCGAAGACCGTCGACAAGGCGCCGGAGAAGCCGCCGGAGCCGCCGCCGCCGGCAGTCCCGGAGCTCACCGTCGACAAGCTCGAAGCGGTGGCCGCGACGATCGATCCCAAGCCAGGCGCCGAGTGGAAGCAGGTGCAGAAGCAGGTGCTGATGACCGGCTCGATGCCGGTGATGTTCAGCAAGGTCGTGCTCGCTGGTCAGAACGGCTGGGCCCTGACCAAGAAGAGCGATGGGTACATGCACGCGACGACCGATGGCGGCAAGAAGTGGAGCCGCGTGACCACGGGCGACTTCTACGGCATATCGTTTGCCGACGAGACGAACGGCTACGCGATCGCGACGGGCAGCATCAAGCGCACGACCGACGGCGGCAAGACGTGGACCGACACGCCGAAATCACCCAACGTGCTGAAGGGAATCTGGGCGCTCGGCGCCAACGAGGTCTGCGTGATCTCGGGCGAGAGCTTCAACTGCTCGACCGACGGCGCGCAGACGTGGAACGCCGATGCCGTGTCGCTCGGCTACATCTACCATTTCCATCCCGGCAAGACGACGCGCTGGCTCGTCGGTAAGCAATCGGCCGGCAAGCAGGCGAACAAGATGACGCTGTGGCGCAGTGACG
>DATDCH010000219.1:0-16280 GCA_036524455.1 Kofleriaceae bacterium
CGGAAGTCGCGAAGCACTTCGGCGACAAAGTCCTCGACACCACGGTGCCGCGCAACGTGCGGCTGTCCGAGGCGCCGAGCCACGGCAAACCGGTGCTGCTGTACGACTTGCGCTGCCCGGGTACGAAGAGTTACCTCGCGGTCGCCGACGAGTTTATCGATCGCACGTTGATCAGGCCCGCAGCGAAAGGGCAACCTGCCGCATGATGACCTCGGATCTCAAGAAGCGCGGGCTAGGCCGCGGGCTGTCGGCATTGCTACCGACGGCAGCGGCGCCCTCGCCGATCCGTACGTCGGACAAGAGCAAGACGTACTTCACTGCGCAAATCGAGGACGTCTATCCCAGCCCCGAGCAGCCGCGCACGAGCTTCGATGACGCCGAGCTCGTCGAGCTTGCCGAGTCGATCAAGGTGCACGGCGTGATCGTGCCGCTCGTGGTGCGGCCCCGGCCCGATAGCGGCTACTACCTGATCGCGGGCGAGCGCCGCTGGCGTGCGGCACAACGCGCCGGCCTCCACGAGGTACCGGTCGTCGTGCAAGAGGTCGACTCGCAGGTCGCGTTCGAGCGCGCGCTCGTCGAGAACTTGCAGCGCTCGGACCTCGGCCCGATCGAAGAGGCGGTCGCATTCCAGCGGCTCGTCGACGAGTTCGGGCTGACCCACGATCAGATTTCCGCCCGCATCGGCAAGGATCGCAGCACGGTTTCGAACGCGATCCGTCTGCTCAAGCTGCCGCCCAACGTGCGGCAGATGGTCGAGGACGACCGGCTGTCGATGGGCCACGCCCGCGCGCTCCTCGGCCTGGACGACGTCGCGGAGATCGAGCGCACGGCACGTGCCGTGGTCGACAAGGCGTTGTCGGTGCGCGCAACCGAGGCGCTGATCAAGAAGCTGCGCAGCCCAGCCAAAGGCCGAAGTCCGGCACGCCCGCAGCTTCAGAAATCGGCGTCGGTGCGCGACCTCGAGGAGCGGCTGACCAAAGCACTGGGCGGTCCGGTCACGATCACCGAGGACGAGCCCGGCAAGGCCGGTCGGATCGAGATCAAGTACATGGACCTCGACCACCTCGATCGACTGCTCGACAAGCTGCTCTGATCGTCCGAACACGAGCGTATGCGCACGTCATGGTCGATGCAGTTAGATCAAGTCGTTTGAACGACGATCATCGCCGCGAAATGCTGCGCTCAGATCCTGCCGCCGCACGTGTCTGAGCAGCGCTCGGTCATGTGATACTTCGCCAGTATCGTGTCGGAACGCGAGCATCCACGCATGCCGTACGCCGTGCAGGTGGAGTTTCGAACGCCATCGTCGTTTCTCGTCGCGTACTCGGTAAATCTGTCGCGAGGCGGTCTGTTCCTCGAGACCGATGCGGACATCCCAACCGGCGCGCTGATGACGCTCGACTTCTCGGTGCCTGGCTCCGGCACCACGTCGCTCAACGGCGTGGTCGCCTGGCGGCGCGGCAACGACAACGAAGGTCCGCATGGTATCGGCGTCGAGTTCCAAGACGTCGCGCCCCAACTCGGTGCGCTGATCGACAAGCTCGTGTCGACGTTCCGCGGCGTGCAGATCCTGATCGTCTCGGGCGATCGCCAAGACCGCACCACGCTCGCGCGCAGCATCAAGTCGATCATCTCCACCGCCGAGATCACGCAAGCCGCCGACGCGAATGTGGCGTCGACGGTGCTCACGCACGAGATCGATGTCGCGATCATCGACGCCGATCACGATCTCGAGGGCGGCATCGCGATCATCCGCAAGGCGAAGGCGCAGAACCCGCCGGTCCCGACGATCGCACTCGCATCGAAGACCGACAGTCGCGAGCAAATGGTCGCCGCCGGCGCCGACGAGCTGCTCGCGAACCCACCGCCGTTTGCGGAGCTGCAGGTCGTGCTGCTGCGGGCGCTCGGCAAGCCGATCGCGATTCGTCATTTGCAGCAGAGCGGCGCTGTCGACGTCGATATCGGCTAACGGTCCGGATCAGAAGCTCGCAAGCGCCGGATCAACCGCCAAGGCCCCGGCGGACGCCAAGGCCGGAGGATCTTTTTCGGCGCGCCTCCCGCACGCGCGCGCGGTCGAGCGAGCACGGAGCATGGCCGGTCGCGCAGCGAGTCCGAACCCCCAGTCTCTGAGCTTGGCGTCGGCGGCGTCGTGGCGGTGATCTCTGGTCGACCGCCTACTTCTGGCGCAGCAGTAGCCGCGCGGTGCGTCGGCTGAGTCACGAACCGCGGCGGCGCTTCGCCGCCTCGACGGTGTTCTCGAGCAAGCACGCGATCGTCATCGGCCCGACACCGCCGGGCACGGGCGTGATCGCGCGCGCGCGCTGCGCCGCGGCCGCGAACTCGACATCGCCGACGAGCTTGCCGTCGGGCGTGCGATTGATGCCAACGTCGAGCACGACCGCGCCATCGCGAATCCAGTCGCCGCGCACCATCTCTGGTTTGCCGATCGCAGCGACCACGATATCGGCGCGGCGCACCTCGTCGGCGAGGTCGCGCGTCCGCGAGTGACACATCGTGACCGTCGCGTTCGCGTTTTGCAGCAGCAGCGAGATCGGTTTGCCGACGAGCAAGCTGCGACCGAGCACGACCGCGCGCATACCCGCAGCGTCGACGTTGACCTCGCGCAACAGCCGCATGCAGCCCTTCGGCGTGCACGGCACGAACACGGGCTTGCCCTGCGCGAGGAAGCCGAGGCTCGTGGCGGTCAGGCCGTCGACGTCCTTTGCAGGATCGAGCGCGCGAATGATCGCATCGCTATCGATGTGCGCCGGCAGCGGCATCTGGACGAGGATGCCGTCGACGTCGCGATCTGCGTTGAGCTGCTCGACGAGCGCGAGCAACTCGGCCTGTGTCGTGGTCGCGGGCAGCTTGTGATCCCGCGGCTCGACACCGGCCTCGCGCGCCGCCTTCGTCTTGCTGCGCACGTAGACGGCCGATGCCGGATCGTCGCCGACGAGCACGACCGCCAGCGTCGGCTGGATGCCGCGGGTCTTGAGTGCCGCGGCAGCGGTTGCAACTTCACCGCGCAGCTTCGCTGCGACTGCTTTGCCATCGATCACGTGCGCGCTCACGGCGCGACTCTACCCGATCGATTTGCAGTGCGGTGCCCGCGCGTGACGACGCGGCACGCGAGTTACGACGCGCGTGCCGCGGCCTTCGAGCCACTGCCGCCGCTCGTGCCGCTGGTGCCGCCGCCGGAGCCCGTTCCGGAGCCGCCACCGCTCGAGCCGCCGCCGCCCGAGCCACCGCCGCTGCTCGAGCCGCCGCCGCTCGAGCTACCCGTGCTGCTCGAGCTACTCGAATCACTGCTCGCCGGGCTCGCGCTGCCGGTGTCGGACTTCGCGGCGCCATCGCTCTTCGCTGCACCCTCGGTCTTCGCGCCGTCCGCGGGTTTCGACTCGGGCTTCGACGACGAATAGAGATCCTTGTACCAACCGCTGCCTTTGAGCTGGAACGCGGTGCGCGAGATGATCCGCTCGAGCGCGCTCTTGCCGCACGCTTCGCAGTCGGTCTTGTCCGGATCGCTCATCCGCTGCTGATATTCGAACTCGCGACCACAGGCTTTGCACTGATACTCGTAAATCGGCATGTACTGCTCCTAGTCGCCGAGGCTCACGATGCGCACGGCAAGCTCGCCGTCAACATCTACCAATTCTCCACGCCCAAGCACACGTCCCGCGGCGCGTAGCTCGAACGGACCGGCAAGTGGGCGGCCGAGCTGGACGATCTGGCCGATCGCCAATTCGCTGATCTGGCGCAACGACAGCTTGGTCGTGCCCAACGCAACGGTTAGCTCGACGTGAGCGTCATCGGGCAGCGCCATATCGCGCGGAACATACCCGGTCACGACCTCGGCCTCTAGCGTCCCGGCGGTCGCGCGCACGCCAAGGCTGCCACCGAGCAGATCGAGCTCGGCGAAACGCCGGTCGGCGCCACGTCCATCGGCGGCACGTCCGTCGGTGGCACGCGGGTCGGCGACGAGGTGTACGACATTTGCGTGCCCCGGCCGATCGAGCGTGATCACACTGCGCACCACCAGGCGGTCGAGCGCGCCGGCATCGAGCGCGCAGCGACCGAGCACGATCGGCACGTCGAGCTGCGTGGTCTCGAACCATGCCGGCAGCGCGCGGCTCGGCGAAGCGCGCAACGCCAGATCGGCCGGCACGTAGATCTGAACGCCGAGCGAGAGATCACCCCGCGCGTGATCGCGAACCGTGACCACGAGCTCGACGATCCGCATATCGTCTCTGCCGCCGCTGCGCTTGTCGACCTCGCCCTTGTCGAAGCGCTTGTCGACCTCGCCCTTGTCGACCTCGCGCTTGTCGACGTCGCGCTTGTCGACCTCGCGCTTGTCGTTTCGTGCGTCGCGCTCATCGTCACGCTGGCCACGGCGAGTGCGCCCTTTGCTCGGCTTACCGACGCGCGTCGGCGCTTCGCTCGAGGACGATACTCGCTCGTCGTCGTCGAGCAGCGGCCACACCTCGCCCGCGACGCCGAGATCCTCGAGTGCCGTCGCGACGACGAGCGACCAGATCGATCGTTCGGCGATCGTCAGCGGGCGCGGTGCCGCGAGCTCGTCGGCACCGCCGAGCAAGCGCTGCGTGATCGCGCGCACCGCCACGCTCGAGCCACGAGCTTCGATCGCGGCGCCAGCGACGCGAACCTCGCACCGCGCGGCAAATGGATCGAACGCGCTCGGCGCTACGACCTCGACATGCACCGACGCGTCGCTTACCGGCGCAGCACCGTCGCGATGTCGACCATGCGCGGCGACGAGCTTGGCCACCCGGGCACCACCAGGACGCGCGGCGATCCAGCGCGCGAGCGTCGACTCGAGCAGCGCCTGCGAGCGGCTCAGCTTGCGCAGGCGCTGGAACGGATACGCCGAAAAGTTGGGCGCCATGACCAAGCTGGTACGATTTTATCCTACATCCGCCCACAAGAGGTGAGCCGCAATGCACGAGCGCCGTTTAGGCTACCGGATCCCGTTCGAGTCGATGGTCACTTCGTACGTCCACGATCGTCCCATTCGAGGGCTGGCGACGAATCTCTCCGATAGCGGCCTCAACATGTCGGCGATCTCGATGGTCGCGCCGCCGCCAGGGCTCGTCGTCGGGCTCGAGCTCGACATTCCTGGCATGGACGAGTCGATCTGGGCGTCGGGTCGGATCTGCTATCGCCAGGACGACCGGCTCGCCTCCGGGTTGGGCGTGCGGTTCGTCGCGATGGCGAAGAGTCACGCGCGCATCGTGCGTGATTTCTGTATCGAGATGCGGCGCAAGAACCTGGGCTCGATCCTGGCGCGCATTCGCGCGTAGCTCTTAACCGGATTGCACGCGCTCGCCGTGTAGACGTGCGGCGCCGGGCGTTACTACGGTCGATGCGCCGACCGCCGCGCGCGCCGCCACCGGACGCGCAGGGTTTTGGGCATACGCGCGCTTTCCGCGTCGCTCCATCAGCATGAAGAACGCGGCCGCGATGCGCGAAATCCGCCGCGGGCGCCGCGACCAGAACCCACGCGGGACATCGGGCCGCCGCTTGCGTGCAGGATCGAGCACGACGTCGCCGATCGCGACGCCCTCGGCCGAGCGCAGCTGGGTCACGACGCGTCCATCTCCGTCCGTGATCGTCGACAACCCAGGGAACGCCATCGGCATGCGGATGAACGGCAGGCCGGGAAGCGGTGTACGCGTCCGCGTGCGCGCCTTGTTGACGAGCACGACCGGCACGCCAAACCCGCGCGCGTAGAGCTCTGCCGCGCCACTCACCAGGTCGCGCAGCAACGACCTCGCCATCGGCGTGCACGGCGCCGAGTGCGGCAACAGGATCAGATCCGGTGATGCGTCGGCGATGCCGCGCATGAATCGCGTCGTATGGGTGTCCATGCAGATGCCGACGGCGATCCTGCCGATCGCGGTGTCGATCAGCTTGGGCAACGGGCAGTCCTTGAAGAACCAGCCCTCGAAGAACGGCAGGGACTGCTTGCGCACGCGGCCTGCGATCGTGCCGTCGGGCGCGGCGAGCGCGAACGTGTTGTAGAAGTCATCGCCGTCGGCTTCGAGGTACGTCGCACCGAGGTAGATGCGATGGGCAGCGGCGAGCCGCACGAGCCATTGCTCGGTCGCTCCGCCGCGCGGCTCGCCCGACTTCCAGATCGACTCGTCGTAGGTGTAGCCGGCCGCGAGAAACTCCGGGCACAACACGAGCTGGGCACCGGCCGCCGCAGCATCGGCGACGAGGGTTTCAGCGCGGGCGAGGTTTGCGGCGACGGCGCCATCGTGGCTCTCCACCTGGACGGCCGCTACGCGAAGCGTTTGGCTCGGCATCGACGGGAGATGTAACCCAAGATCGTCCGTGTAGTCCCGAGCCGTTATCCGGGGATTCAGCGGGAAATCCGACGGGCACTCGCCCCACCCAAAGGCTATGATCGACGGAAGGTATGAGGCGCCTCCGTCTGTTCCTCGCCCTCGCGCTTGCGAGCGCGTCGGCCACCACGCCCGCGCTCGCCCAACCCGGTGACTGGGGCGTTACTCGCGACCCATTCGACAAGACGGTCGTCGCTCGTTACAAGGCGATCCTCGCGAAGAACCCGCACGACGGGTCCGCGCTCGCGAAGCTGCTCGAGATGTATCGCCGGTACAAGACCGTCGATCTGCTCAAGGACGAGTACCAAAAGACGCTCGACAAGGACGCGAACAATTGGGCCGTGCTCGTCGTGATGGGCCGCCTGCACCGCACGATCGGCGACGACATCCGCGCCCGCGAGTTCTTGACGAAAGCGGTCGGCACCAAGGACAGCGACGCGCAGAGCTGGATCCTGATCGGCGAGCTCGACAAGGCCGGCGGCAAGAACAAAGAAGCGCGGGCCGCGTACGACAAGGCGCTCTCGCACGCGACCGGTAAGGACATGCGCAAGAAAGCGCTGCGTTCCCTCGCCGACCTCGCGCTCGCGACCGGCGACACCGAAGCGGCGAATAACTACTTCAAGAAGTTCCTCGAGCTCGATCCGAACAACGCGCAGCTGTGGCTCGAACGTGGCGACGCGATGCTCGCCGCGGGCAAGCGCGACATCGCGCTCGAGAGCTACGCGGCCGCCGAGAAGCTGCTCGGCAGCGATCCGGCAAAGCGCGTCGAGGTGGTGTCGCGGCGCGGCCAGGCGCTGCAGGCGATGAACAAGTTCGACGAGGCGATCGCCGAGTATCGCCGCGCGATCAAGCTCGCGCCGAAGGGCTACTACCTCGAGGTCGAGCTCACCGCGCGCATCATCGAGATCTATCGTGACAAGCAGGCGTTGCCGCAGCTGCTCGCGCAGTACGAAAAGGAGTGGTCGGAAGGCTCGCGCGGTCACTTCGAGTGGAACACGCTCGGCCGGCTCTACGAAGAGACCGGCTCGCAGGACAAGGCGATCGCGGCGCTCAAGAAAGCGGTCGCGAAGGCGCCGTTCGAGCTCGAGACGCAGCGCCGGCTGATCCAGCTGCTCGAGAACTCGGGCCGCGACGACGAAGCACTCGCCCAGTACGAAGCCGTCGTGCGCGCCGCGCCCGGCGAAGCGCGCTTCCAGATCGAGCTCGCAGAGCGCTATTGGCGCCGCGGCAAGGAGAAGCAGGCGCTCGACTCGCTGACGCGGCTACAGGGCCGGTTCCCGAACGACGCCGGCGTGCTGTCGGCGATCGCCGACCTCTACACGCGGTGGGGCAAGGAAGACCTCGCGATCGCGCAGTACGAGCGGCTCGCGAAGCTCGAGCCCGACGATCCAGCGCACCTCGTCACGCTCGGCGAGCAGTACTGGCAAAAGGGCGATCGCGCGAAGGCGACCGCGACGTGGAAGCGGCTGGCGAACAGCGGCAAGGCGAGCGGCTACGCGAAGCTCGCCGAGGTGATGGCCGAGCACGGCAACACCACCGAGGCGCAGGCGAACTACGACAAGGCGATCAAGCTCGAGGACAAGAACCCCGAGTTCTACAAAGGCCGCGCCACGCTCTACGAGAGCACGAAGAAGTACGACCTCGCGCTCAAGGATTGGGAGGCCGCGCTCGGCCTGATCGGGCGCAAGGCGAGTGACCGACTCGCGCGCCGCGATGCCACGCGCCACATCGTGCAAATCCTGTCGCGCGGCGGGCTCATCAGCCAACAGAACACGTACCTGGCGAAGTGGACCGCCGCGTTTGGCAAGACGCCGCCGGATGCCGACGCCGGCTACTTCCTCGTCGAGTACTACACGCGCCGCAACCAGGACAAGGAGCTGCGCGCGACGCTCGAGAAGCTGATGACGACCGTTCCCGACGACAACGAGCTATTGCTCGATCTCGTCAAGGTCTACCGCAAGCTGCGCAAGTACGACGAGGCGGTCGCGCTGCTGCTCGAGCTCGCGAAGAAGCAACCGTCGCAGGAGCGCCAGGTCTACCAGCAGATCAGCGAGATCAAGACCGAGGCGCGCAAAGACGACGAAGCGATCGAGTGGGCGCAAAAAGCGCTCGCGAAGAACCCGACCGATCCGGGCGCGTACGAGCGGCTCGGCGAGCGCTACGTCGAGATGCAGCGGTTCGCCGATGCGATCGCCGCGTACGAAAAGACGGTGCAGCTCGACGCGCGCAACAGCAAGGCGGCGTTCGCGCTGTCCCAGCTCTACGTGCAGAGCGGCACGCCGATGAAGGCGGCGGAGCTGCTGCGCAACGTACTGCGTACGACGAGCGATGACGACGTCGTCGATCGCGCAGGCAATCAGGCGATCGATCTCGAGGAGATGACCGACACGCTCGGCGAGCTCGAGAAGGTCGTGTCGCCGCTGTCGTTCATGATGGCGCACAAGCCGGTATACCGGCGCGTGCTCGTCAAGCTCTACCTGCGGCACGTGCCCCGGCTCGTCGAGCGCGCGCGGCACGGCACCGACGAGGTGCGCAAGGCGGCGCGCGTCGAGCTCGATCGCGTCGGTACACGCGGTCTGCGTCCGCTGCTCGAAGCACTGCGCGATCAAAAAGATTCCGGCCAGCAGCGCATCGCGGTGCAGGTGCTCGGTCACCTCGGTAACAAGGGCGCAGCCGCGCCGCTCGTGCACATGGCGCGGCAGGAGCCGCCGAAGGATCAACGTCACATCGGCACGCTGCCCGAGAGCCTCGATCGCGAAGTGCGTGTCGATGCGCTCGTCGCGGCGGGTCGACTCGGCGATGCGAAGGTGATCGACGACGTGTTGCCTCTCATGGATCACCAGGAGAGCGCGATGCGCGAAGCGGCGACGTTCACGCTCGGCCGCTCGGGCGACAAGCGTGCGGTGCCCGCGCTGCTCAAGGCGCTCGCCGATCGCAAGGAGCGCGAGCAGGTGCTCGCCTGTCTCGGCCTCGCGCAGATCGACGACGGCCGCGTCGGCCCGGCGTTGATCGGTGCGCTCAAAGACGCGTCGAAGGTCGACGCCGTGCGAGCCGCCTGCGCGTACGCGATCGGTGCGCGCAAGATCGCCGCCGGCACACCTGCCCTCCTCGCCGCGCTCGACGACAACCGCGGCGAGACCCAGCGACTCGCAGCGTGGGCGCTCGGTCAGCTCGGCGAGCAGAAGGCGCTCGGTCCCCTGATCCGCGCGTACTTCGCGCGCGCCGGCCAAGAGGCCAGCGAGCTCGTGTGGGCGATCGGTCGCGTCAGCGGCGGCAACCTCGCCGGCGCGTCGCTCGACAACTTCGGCGAGTACCCGATTCGCGGCGGCAAGTACAACCACTTCGAGGCGCTGCGCGGGCTGCCCGGCGCGCTGCCCCGCCCAACCCCGGCGGCGAAGCTCGTCACCGAGCACGTCAATGACATCTCGGCCGGCCTCACGCAGGCGCTCGCCGAACATCGCGACGTCGTGGTGTCGGTGCTCGCCGATCTCGATGCCGCGCCCGACCGGCTCGCGCTCGGCGCGCTGACGCCGACCGGCAGCGACGCCAAGACGACCGCCGCGATCGCCGCGATCGCCGCCGCGATCGACCCGCAGGTGACCAAGCAGCTCGAGTCCGAGGACCCCAAGGTCCGGGCGCTCGCGGTCTCGGTCACCGCCAAGCTCGATACCGGCAAGGGCAGCAAGGCCGAAACCGCCATTGGCAAGGCGATGACCGATCCCTCCGACCAGGTCCGCGCCTCCGCCATGCAGTCGGTCGCGGTACTGGCCAAACGACGCGGTTCGGCCTCGCCGACCCTGGTGACAGCCCTGACCAAGACGCTGGGATCGCCCTCGTGGAGCGACCGCCGGGTCGCCGCGCTCTCCCTCGGCAAGCTCGGCACCGCCGCCGACGCACAGGCGCTGATCAGGGCCGCCAAAGACGCGTCCAGCTTCGTCCGCGAGGCCGTCGCCATCGCGCTAGGCCAAATCGGCGGCTCCCAGGTGGTCGAGACCCTTCAAATGCTCGCCAAAGACGACGTCGTACAGGTACGCGAAGCGGCGTCGCGCGCGCTCTCGTCGCTAAAACGCTAGTCCTAGACGAAGAGACAGCGCCCCGTTCTTTGACGCACCATTTCGCAAGGGGGTAGAATCACACGCGATGGACGTCGGCTTGGTGTGCGACGCGTGTAGCGCGTTGACTCCAATCGGAGTGCCGCAATGTGCGCGTTGCGGGCAGCCGGTCGCCCTCGATCCGCGTCCGCGTCGCGCGAGCAAGCCATCCGGACCAAACGGCGGCGCACAAGCGCAAGCAACGGCGACGCAAACCGCGGGCGCAACGTGCACCAAGTGCGGCACCACGGTGCCGCCGAACTTCAAGTTCTGCCAGATCTGCGGCACGCGCGTCGTCATCGCGCAGGACTTCAACATCGAGACAAAAGTCGGCCCGCGACAAACCGGGACCGATCCGCAGAAAGCTGGCCGCTCGACGCTGTTCTTCGGCGGTGCGGCGCAAGCAGCGCGCGCGAAGCTCACGCTGATTCGCGGCGACGGAGAAGACGGCGTGTCGTTCACGCTCGCCGGCACCGATCACCTCGCGGGCCGCGGCGAATGTCCGATCGCGTTTCCCGACGATCCGTATCTCTCGCCGATTCACTGCAACTTCCGCTACGCGAAGAACCAGCTCGTCGTGCGCGACGAAGGTTCGCTCAACGGCGTGTTCGTGCGCATCACCGGCTCGGTGCGCATCGAGGCCGGCAGCACCGTGCTCGTCGGTGAACAAGTGCTCTCGGTCTCGCCGGCAAAAGGCTTCGACGATCTGCCTGACGCCGAAGGCACGTATTACTCGGCGAGCATGATGCGCCCCGCGACGATCGAGATCGTGCAGCAAATGCGCGGCGGCGCGAGTGGCTGGGTGTTTCGCCCCGATACCGAGATGGTCTCGCTCGGCCGCGAAGGCAACGAAATCAACTTCCCCGACGACCCATTCATCTCGGGCCGCCACGCACAGCTGCAACTGACCGGCGGTGTGTTAACAGTTACGGATCTTGGGTCGCGTAACGGCACATTCGTTCGGGTCACCGGCGAGCACGTGCTCAAGCACGGCGATTACGTGTTTCTGGGTCAGCAGCTACTTCGTGTCGAAATCGTCTGAGGCTCCAAAGGACCACCCATGACCGTCTGCAATCGATGCGGCAAAGAAAATCAGGACCACTACAAGTTCTGCCTCGGATGCGGGGCGGAGCTGACTGCGCCGAAGCCGGCCGGTGGTGGCGACATGGGCATGATGAAAACGATGATGCAGGAGCCCGGTCAGCAATCGCCGATGGCCGGCGCACCGATGGGCGGTGGTCCGCGCGGTCCTAGCGGCGGAATGCCGGGTCAGCCGCCGATGGGTGGCCGCCCGCCGTCGGGGATGCCGGGCATGCCTCCGTCGGGCCCGCTGGGTGGTGGCTCGCCGATGGCACCACCTCCGATGGCACCGCCGATGGGCCCGCCGCCCGGCGTGCCCGCATATCAAGGTTTCCCTCCGCCGGGCGGTGCGCCCGCGATGGCAGGCGGCATGCGTCGCTGCCCGTCGTGCGGCAGCGATGTGCCGCCGACGTTTCGGTTCTGCGGCACGTGCGGCTTCCGCATGGACGAGCAGTCGGCGCCGTCGCCGATGCCACAACCGCCGATGGGCGGCGGTGCACCGTTCGCGCAGGCGCAGCGCGCGCGCCTGTCGATGACGCTGATCCGTCCCGACGGCACCGAAGGCGGCACCCACGATCTGCGCCCCGGCGAGAACAAGCTCGGCCGCAGCTTCGGCCCGGTGTTCGAAAACGACGGCTACCTATCGCCGGTGCATGCGCTGCTCGACATCCGCGGCGTGCAGGGCGTCGTGCGCGACCTCGACTCGCTCAACGGCGTGTTCGTCAAGATGACGCAAGAAGAGGAGCTGCAGTCGGGCCAGATCCTCCGCATCGGCCAGGAGCTGCTGCGCTTCGAGATCATTCCGACGCCCGAGCCCACCGCCGATGGCACCGAGCTGATGGGCAGCCCGAATCCCGGCTACTGGGGCAAGCTGACCGTGATCATCGGTCGCGACGTCACCGGTGCTGCGTTCCCGCTACTCGGCGAGAGCGTGACGCTCGGCCGCGAGCGCGGCGAGATCAACTTCCCCGACGACGGTTACGTCTCTGGCCTGCACGCGCGCATCTCGCTGCGCGATGGTCGTGTGTTCCTCGCCGACCTCGGTAGCTCGAACGGTACGTTCATCAAGGTCAACGGCGAGCGCGGCGTCGGCAACGAATCGTTCGTGCTCCTCGGCCAGCAGCTGTTCCGGCTGAACTTCTCGTAGCGTGCCCGCCGAACGCATCCTGGCTCTCGCGCTCGGATTGCTCGGTGTCATGCTCGGCGGCAACTTGCTGTGGACCGGCAAGTTCACCGCGGGCTCGCCGAACCGACCGTGGCTGAACGTGCTCACGATCTTCCGCACGAAGCCGACAACGTTTCACCCGGTCACGGTTCGGTTCTGCGGAACGGTGATCGCCGGCCTCTCGGCGTGGCTCGTCGTGCTCGCGATCGTCGAGTGACTACTTCTTAACTTTGCTGGTATCGAGATCATCCATCGACGGGCCGGTTTCATCCTTGTCGATGAACTCGAAGCCCTTCGAGATCTTCAGCTCGCCACCCGGCTCGAAGATGATCAGCACGTCGACCTTCTCGCCTTGCTTGCCGCCCGGTGCTTCGACGATGAGCTCCTTGTCGCTCGCGAAGCGAATCACCGTGCCTTGGCGCGAGCCGAAGTAGACCTTCGCGTTGCGCGCACCATCGGCGATGAAGCGATTGCCCTTGATGCGGACGTAGGTGCCGCCGTCGACATCGCCCTTTTCGGGCTCGATGCCGGTGACCTTGAGCTTGGTGTCCTCACCGCCGCATGCAGCAAGCCCGAGCATCAAAAAGAGCGGCAAGAGCGGGAGGCGCCTGGTCATGGCTGAAACGTTACCTAACTTCGCCACCGACGGGCAACTCCCGAGGAATTCGTATGCTCTCGATGATGAATTACAGCAGGTCACGCCGTGCCAACGCCCGACGCATCTTGGCCAGCGCCTGCTCCTGGAGCTGACGAATTCGCTCGCGCGACAGGTTGTACTTGTCGCCAATCTCCTTGAGCGTCAGCTCCTGCTCGGTCCCCAGGCCAAATCGCTGGCGCAGGATGTCAGCTTCGATCGGCCGCAACTCGCGCAATAGCTCCTGGACCTCGGTCGTCAGCGCGGTCCACTCGAGGTCGTCGGTCGGCGAGCCAACCTCGCGATCGGGGTCCTCGAGCACCTCGCCGAGCACGCGGCCCTCGTCGTCGCCGACCGGCTTGTCGATCGAGATCGATTGCTCGAGCAGCCAGCTGCGCATCTTCTCGACCTTGTCGAGCGGCATGTTCGTCGCCTCGGCGAGCTCCTCGGTCGTCGGCTGACGGCCGAGCTTGCCGGTGAGCTGGCGCCGCGCCTTGGTCAGCCGGTGCTGCGCATCGATCATGTGCACGGGCAGGCGCACTTCGCGGCCCTTGTCGGCGAGCGCGCGACTGATCGCGTGGCGAATCCACCAGCTCGCGTACGTCGAGAACCGGAAGCCGCGGCGATAGTCGTAGCGCTCGACGGCCTTCATCAGGCCGAGGTTACCTTCCTGGATCAGATCGGCGAGCGCCATGCGACCGTGGTTGAAGCGACGCGCGATCGACACGACGAGGCGCAGGTTCGCTTTGACGAAGTCGTTGCGCGCATCCGCCGCCGCGCGATTCGCTTGCTGCACGCGACGCATCCAGTCGGAGACGCGCGTGCGGTGACCGAGCGAGCCGACCGTCGTGCCGCGCACGCCGATGCCGAGCGTCATCCGATCGATCGCACCGAGCGCGGCTTCGATGAACAAGTGATCGTTATCCGATGCGCGCAGCTTGCGTGCTGCACGTGCCGCCGCGCGCGCGAACGCCTTCGCATCGCGCTCGCTCGCCATCCGGCGCAGCGTCTTGGCTTCGACCGGCATCTCGAAATCAGGCACGGTCGCGACCGCCTCGAGTACGCGCTCGATCGCATGCGGATGCGAGAGCACGGCTTCCCACAGCATGATCTCGAGCGCCTCGATCTCTCGCGCGCTCGTGAATTCCTCTTCGGGCCGGAGCACGTCGAGCTCGGCCATGTCGCGGAAGTACATCGACAGGTACGTGCCGTTGTCGGGCCGCGCAGGTTTCTCGGCGACCTCGACTTCTTCTTCGCCGTCGACCTCGACCTCTGGATCGCGCTCTTCTTTATCCTTGGGGCGCTTGGGACGCTTCGCGGTGACCCGCGCGACACGCGACTTGCGTGCGGTCTGCGGAGCAGCCTGCGGTAACTTCGAGACGATGGCGGCCATTACGGTCCTTCCCTGCGCGCGGGCGCTTACTGCCTAAGACGCGCGAGAGGACCAAATGTTTTGGCCAGCATGCGCGGCACGGAAGGTGAACAGCCGGGAGCCGGACTTGATTCCGACCCGGTCCGGCCTAACTGCCTGAAGTTTCCTTCCGTTCCGCTAGGACGATGATATGGCGCGATTGGTTGCCGAAAAATCGGCCCCTCATTTGATAACCGCCCGAGACTTCGAGCACGCGGAAGCCTGCCGCATGCATGAGCTTACCCACCTCATGCAGTGAGTATGCCCGGACCGAGATCTCCTGCTCGAGCTGGCGACCGTCGTCGAACACGACGGAACGATTCACTTGAATGCGCGAGGAGAAGTAGTTGAGCTCGACTTCCTCGAGAACGACACAACCGTCACCTTCCCACCACACTCGGGTCGGCAAGTCCGCGATCACGTAGTCGCGATTCAGAATCTCGACGAGAACCTTGCCGTTGGGCTTGAGGGCCCGTGCCACGTTCTGCAGCGTCTTCTTGTTCGTCTCGTCGTCGAAGTAGCCAAACGTCGAGAACAGGCAGTAGACACCGTCGAACTGGTTTTCGAAGTCCAGCTCACGCATATCGCCGCGCACGAAGTTGATCGTGAGGCCACGGCGATGCGCCTCCTCGCCACCGCGCACGAGCAGCGGCGTCGATAGGTCCAAGCCGACGACGTGGAAGCCGCGCGCGGCGAGCTCCATCGCGTGGCGGCCGTAGCCGCAACCCATGTCGAGCACCTGCGCGCCCGGCGCGAGGTTCATCGCGTTGATCACGAACTCGGCTTCCGCCTGCGTCGCCTGCGGCGTGAGGAACGGCAGCGTGCGTAGGTAATCCTCGTCGAAGAGATCGTTGAACCACGGCCGCGCACGGCCGCTGCTGGTCGGGCGGCTCGGCTCCTTGGTGACGACGGCAGCGACCGCGGCTTGCGGCAGCGGCTTCTTCGCCGGCGGTGCCGGCGGCTTGTGATGCTGGACCGCGGCGGGCGGCGGCGGCGGCGGCGCGTGATGGCCCCCAGGACCTGTGGCACCTGGCGGGTGTGCACCACCGGCCGGATGCTGCGCGTGCTGCGCTTCGATCGCGCCGCTCTTCCTTTCGGCGGGCATCGGCGGCACGGACGGCACGGACGGCCGCGGTTTGTTCTGCGGCGGATTCGACGGTGTCGACGAGCGGGCGATCGCGGCCGGCGGTAGCTCCGCCTGCGTCTCGATCACCCTGTCTTCTTCCTTGTCTTCTTCTTCGACGTCGACTTCGATCTCTCCCGACGACTCGGCGCGATCGGCGAGCTCCTGGATGTCGATATCGGGCACCGACATCGGCTCGTCGCTGTCCGCTGCTCTGTCGATGGCATCGACGTCGAGTGCCGACAGCGGCATCGTGCGATTCGCATCGGCACCGCGAAGCTTCTTCTCGGCCGCAACCACCGGTTGCGTCGCTGCGCGCACTTCTTCGAGATCCTCCTCGGAGAGCGCGACCGTCTTGTGGCGAGCGCCCGGCACCGGCTTCTTCTTCTCGTTGTCGGGCTGTTGCGCCTG
>DATDCH010000220.1:0-6601 GCA_036524455.1 Kofleriaceae bacterium
GGCGCAGCCGACGCCGGAGCTGGTCGGCCGTGCGGTGGCCGCCGTCGGCGATGCGGCGGATCTCGAGCTGTGCTCGCAACCGCGGGCGTTGCTCGCCCCGTATCGGCCACCGGCCGAGCCGTCGGCGCGCAAGCGTTTCGACGAGCTCGGGCGCGAGCTCGATGCAGCGCGCGCGAACCACGCTGCCGGGCGCTACGCCGATGCGATCGCGGCCGCCACCTCGGTCGCGAACACGGCGCACGCTGCGCAACTGCCGGCCATCGAAGCCGGCGCGTGGCAGCTCGTCGGCCATGCGCACAGTGACGGCAAGACCCACATCGCCGCTCGCGACTTCTGGCAGAAGGCGTTGGTCGCGTGCGAAGCCGCGGGCCTCGACCGCCTGCGCGCCGAGCTCTATCTCCAGCTCGCGCAGGTCGAGAATACGCTCGACCGCCGCACCGACGCCGAGCGCTGGGTCGCGCAGGCGCGTGGCGTGATCGCCCGGCTCGACGATGCGAGCATGCGCGTCGCGCTCGTATACAACGAGGGCCTGCTCGCGATGTGGGCCGACGATCATCCGACTGCGATCGCGCGCATGACCGAAGCGGTGCGCGAGCACGAGAAGACGGTTGGCACGCGCGACGATCTGCTGCTCGCGGAGATGCTCGACGGGCTCGGCACCGTCCAGTGGGGGAACGACGCCGTGGCGGAAGCCGAACGCACGCTTGGTCGCTCGCTCGCGATACGCGAACGCTTGCTCGGTCCGGACCATCCGGCGTTGATCAGCACGCTGAACATGCTCGGCACGAGCCGAGTCGTCGCCGGTCGCCCGAGCGAAGCCATTCCGTACTTGCGACGCGCGTACGCGCTCGCCGAACAATCGGCAGGTGCGGACGCGGCGCCGATCGTCCACAGCGCGTTCGTGCTCGGTACTGCGCTCAACATGGCCGGTCAGAGCGAGGAAGCACTCGCGATGCTCGACCGCGCGCTGCCGATCTACGAGCGTGCAGCGGGTGCGGACAGCGGCCGGATTGCCCACGCGCTCGGTCTGCGCGCGCACGTGCTCACCGACCTCGGTCACATCGAGCGCGCGCTCGCGGACCAGGAGCGCGCGGTCGCGATCCAGCGCAAGACGAACCCCGACGCGCTCGACCTCGCGATCGCGCTCGAGGGTCTCGGCCGCACGCTGCAGGGCGCGAAGCGCTACGACGATGCCATCGCCGCCTACGCCGAGTCGCTCGAAGTGCGTCGCCGCTACCCGACGCCGAGCGATCACTATTACGGAGAGAATGGGCTCGGCGCCATCAACCTCGACGCCGGTCGGCCCGCGCGCGCGATCCCGCACCTCGAGCGTGCGATCGCGACACGCAAGGAAGGCGAGCACGATCCGACGGAGCTCGCGGAGGCGCAGTTCAATCTCGCCCGCGCGCTGATCGCCATCGGCGGCCAGCAACGTCGCGCGCGCGAGCTGCTCGAGGCCGCACGCGGACCCTATGCGACGGCCGAGGGCGGCGACGCGGCGAAACTCGCGCAGGTCGATGCCGCGCTGGCCAGCCTCGCGCCTTAGACCGCGACCGGAAACTTGATGAACGGGTGGTGCTGGTAGTTGTCGAGCTGGATGTCTTCGAACGTGAGCTCGAGCGTGGGCTTGTTCGCGATGCGCAGCTGCGGCGGCGGCAGCGGCTCGCGCGCCAGCTGGATCTTCACGCCTTCGACGTGATTGAGATAAATGTGCGCGTCGCCGAGCGTGTGCACGAAGTAGCGCGGCTTGAGGTTGCACTCCTGCGCGATCATCGCCATCAGCAGCGCGTAGCTCGCGATGTTGAACGGCACGCCGAGCGCGAGGTCGGCGCTGCGTTGATAGAGCTGGCAGTCGAGCCAGCTGTCCTGCACGTAAAACTGAAAGAACGCGTGGCACGGAGGTAGCCGCATCTTTGCTAGGTCGCCGACGTTCCACGCGCTGACGATGATCCGCCGCGACGTCGGATCCTTCTTGATCGTGTCGATCGCGATCTGGATCTGATCGATGCCGCCGGGTGTTTCTGGCGTCGCTCCCCAGTGCCGCCACTGGTAACCATAGATCGGACCGAGCTCACCGCTCTCGTCGGCCCACGCATCCCAGATTGGCGTGTGCTGCTTGAGATCATCGTTGATGTTCGTCGAGCCGCGCAGAAACCACAGCAGCTCGCGCACGACTGCCGGGAACAACACCTTCTTCGTGGTGACGAGCGGAAAGCCCTCGCGCAGGTCGTAGCGCGTCTGCGCGCCGAACATCGAGATCGTGCCGGTGCCCGTGCGGTCGGTCCGGCGCTCGCCGTGCTCGAGCACGTCGCGGAGCAAGCTCAGGTACGCACGCATGACCGCGGTATAGCAGAGGGGTCAGACACAAGTTGCACAACTTGCCCGGACAGCTCGCGTCCGAACAAGTTGTACAAGTTGTGCTCTGACCCTACGGCGCAAGCTCGGGTCGGTCGGTCTCGATCCACCGCACGTCGCGTTTGCCCCAGTCGGCCAGCAGCGCGGTTTCGTTGAGCGTCCACACGTCGAGCAGGATCTCTTGCTTGTTCGCGGCGGCAATCAGCTCGTCGGTGACACCGCGGTAATCGAGCGCGAGGCCGGCGAAGCCGTGGCGCTTGGTCTCGTCGATCAAGGTCAGCGGGTACGGCAGTGGCTGATCGTTGGCGTCGCGCGGCGGATCGACGGTCCAATATGCCGGCGCGTCGGGAACCGCGGCGGCCAGGGCGGCGAGCGCATCGGGATCGAAGCCCTGCAGCGCGATCGAGACGCTAGTCGGATGCGCGTCGTGGATCACCTTGCCGATCGCCGGTGCGGTCGTCTTCGGCGACTTGATCTCGACAAACATCGTGCGTCCCGCGGGGATCGTCGCGAGCGCCTGCGCGAGCGTCGGGATGCGCTCGCCTTTGTACTTGACGTGCTTCCACGCGCCGACATCGAGCTCGCGGAGCTCGGCGAGCGTGTGCTCGGCGATCTTGCGATCGACGCCGGCGACCCGCTTCGTGGTCGGGTCGTGAATGACGACGACTTCGCCATCCGCGGTGACGTGAACGTCGAGCTCGACCGCTTCGACGCCGAGCGTCCACGCCCGCTTGAACGCGGCGATCGTGTTCTCCGGCGCCTCGAACGAGGCCCCGCGATGCGCGACGATCCGTGGACGCGGTGCCTGCTTCGGCATGTACTCGTTCGGCGGATGTCCGCACGCGAGGACGAATATCGCAAACCACACGACGCGCATGACCCCAGAGTAGCGCGCCCGACGTGAGAGGTGTGTCAGCATCCGTTTGGTGCCGACTGCTGCCACAGATCACGCGCCAAGTGCTGCCACCACGAGGGAGCTGCTCGACCGTTACGCCGGCGTGCTGCTCGACGTCTACGGCGTCCTGCTCGACGGCAGCGGCGCCCTGCCCGGCGCGAAAGAGCTGATCTCGGAGCTCAACCAGCGCGGCACGCCATACGCGATCGTCACCAACGACGCGTCGCGATCGATCGAGACGTACGTGCACCGATTTGCCAGGTTCGGCCTGGCGATTGCCGGCGAGCACATCGTGACGAGCGGATCGCTGCTGCCCGGGTACTTCGCGGAACACTTGCTCGCCGGCGCGCGCGTCTGCGTGCTCGGCACCGAGGACTCGATGGACTGGGTGCGCGCCGCCGGGGGCGAGGTGGTCCTGCTCGAACGCGGGCTCGACCTCGACGTGCTCGCGGTGTGCGACGACGCGGGCTTCGAGTTTTTGCCCGGCATGGAGTGGGCGTTCTCGGCGCTCGTGCGCGCGATCGAAGCCGGGCGGCGGCCGACGCTGGTGCTGCCGAATCCCGATCTCGTCTATCCGAAGAGCGCCGGCGAGCTCGGCTTCACGGCGGGTTCGATGGCACTCGTGATCGAAGCGGCACTCGCGCGACGCTTCCCCGGCGAGCGGTTCATGTTCGATCGACTCGGCAAGCCGGAGCCGCACCTGTTCGTGCGCGCCGCGCAGCTGCTCGGCATCGCGCCCGGCCAGCTCGTGATGATCGGCGATCAGCTCGAGACCGACGTCGCTGGCGCGCGTGCCGCCGGCTGCGACGCGGCGCTGCTCGCCGGCGTGTCGCGCTGGCGCGACGAGCACGCAAGCGATCCCGAGTCGGTGGTTGCGCCGAATTGGCTGCTCGATAAGCTGTGGCCGTGATCCAGCGGTTCTGTTTCGTCAAGCTGCTCGACGACGAGGTGGCGTCGCGCGCCGAGCTCGCCGACAAGGTGCACGCGCAGCTCGCCGATGCCGGCGCGGATGCGGTGGTCGGCCTGCCCGCCGATGACAGCGCTGCGCGCTGGGATCTATCGATCGTGATCACGGCTGCGTCGCTCGAGGCGTGGAGCGCGCTCGCGCAGCTGCCCGCGATGGTCGGCGTGTTCGATGACCTCGCGGCGCGTGCCGCGGTCGTCAAGGCGTGGACGTTCGAGGCGGTCGCAATCGATCGATCCACGTAGCCAGCTCGTCGGGCAGCGGGCTGTCCCAGCGTACGCGCTCGCCGGTCGCCGGATGCACGAAGCCCAGCGCCATCGCGTGCAGCGCGAGTCGCGGCGGCCGCGGCAAGAACGCGCGCTCGACCTCGCCGCCGTGCGTGCGATCGCCGCACACCGGATGGCCAACGCCCGCGAGGTGGATGCGGATCTGGTGCGTGCGCCCGGTCTCGAGCCGCACACTCAATAATGTAGCGGTCGGCAGCGTCTCGACCGGCGCGACGTGCGTGACCGCGCGCCGCTGGTCGATCTCGCGATCGATCGTCTGCGCGGCGACTGCACCGACCGCGACCGCGCGGTACTCGCGCTCGACGTCGTGCGTCTTGAATCGCTCGCCGAGCGCGTGGTTGGCCTCGCGCGTGCGCGCGAACACGAGCAGGCCGCTCGTCGGCAGGTCGAGGCGGTGCACGAGGTAGACCTCGCCGAACTGCTGCTTCAACTGATCGAGCACGTCGCCGCGATCCGACTCCGGCGTCGGCGCGGTGACGAGCCCCGCCGGCTTGTCGACGACGATGAGGTGGTCGTCGCTGTGCACGATCCGCGGCGCGAGCGACTCGCTTGCATCTTTCGCGCGCTCGAGCGCGCCACCGACGTTGACCTCGATCACCTGCCCCGGCTTGACCGGCCGACTGGCGACCTTCACGCGCGCCTTGTCGACGAACACGCCGCCGAGATCGATCACTGCACGCGCCTTGCGTCGCGACAAGCCCGGCACGTGCTTCGGGATCACCTGATCGAGCCTGAGCCCCTCGTCGTCGGGCGCGACCTCGAACGTGGTCTTCGTGCTCACGTCCAGCTCGCGCGCGCGACGACATCGAGCACGGCGTCGGCGAGCGGCTCGGGAACTTCTTCCTGCAGAAAGTGACCGGCGCCCGTGCGCTCGATCGCCGCGTCGGGACGGAGCCGCTCGAGGTGATTGATCACGCGGCCGAGCACTTGGTCACGCTTGCCCCACACGATGCGGATCGGAACCTCGATCTCGCGAAACAGCGCGTCGATCTGACGGAACGCCGCAATCGACGGATGACGCTCGACGTGATTCGGCACCATGCGCGCGAGCGCGAGCGGCGCCTCGCGATCCTCGCGCTTCGCGAGCGGCCAGCGATACGCACGCGCGACCTCGCCGCGAATGCTGCTGCGATCGCCTTGCGACAGATGTAGCGCGCCGAGCGGAAAGCCGAGCCGCTTGAACAGCACGTCGCTGACGACGGGCAGTCGCGCGAGCCGATGGAACAGCGTCGGTTTGAACCCCGCCGCCGGCGGGCTCACCGCCGTGTTGCCAAGCACGATGCCGCGCAGCCTCGCACGGCGCGACAGCATCGCGAGCATGCCGATCGGTCCACCCCAGTCCTGCGCGACGAGCACGAGCGGTCCGGGCGAGACCTTGTCGACCACGGTACCGAGCCACGCGGCGTGGTGCTCGAGTGTGTGCGCGTCACCGCGGCGCGGCTTCGACGACAGCCCGAGCCCGACGAGATCGGGCACGACGAGCCGCAGCTTGTCGCCGCCGGCCCGCGCACGAATTGCGGCGATCACCTTGCGCCACAGAAAGCCCCACGTCGGATTGCCGTGCAGGAGCAGCACGACGCGCCCGTCGGGTGGTCCCCACTCCATGACGTGCATCGTCTCGCCGCCGGCGTCGATCATCCGCCGCCGCACGCCCGATGGCAGCTGCGCTTCGATCCAGTCGGGCAGCGCAGGAGTCACGTCTTCGGCGAAGCTGGGTGCGCGATCGAATTGGGCCACGCGCGGACGTTACGTCAATCGCGACCGCGAACGCCGCTCGCTCTCGACCAATCGATTCGAGGTTCGCTGCCGCGTCGTCGATAGCGCGGCCCCTCGACGCCGCGCTCGTCGATGCGCGAGTCGTTCTCCACCAAACGTCGCGGTCGGCGATGCCGCGACCGACTCGCTCTCTACCAAACGTCGCGGTCGTCGATGCCGCGACCGACTCGCTCTCTACCAAACGTCGAGGTCGGCGATGCCGCGACCGACTCGCTCTCTACCAAACGTCGCGGTCGGCGATGCCGCGACCGACTCGCTCTCTCCAAACGTCGCGGCCGTCGATGCCGCGACCGACTCGCTCTCTACCAAACGTCGCGGCCGACG
>DATDCH010000221.1:0-6167 GCA_036524455.1 Kofleriaceae bacterium
CCTCTTTGCAGTGCTTGCAACGACCGGCGACGGGGTGGATGAGCCCGCCGCAGAGCGGGCAGGGCACGCGCGCGTCTGCGATACCAGGAGGGCGTGCCGCAGCCATCTGAGCCAATGCTGTCATCCTTGCCACCCTCCTGCAATCGGGTTTGTCAGGGCGAAACAACCGACGCGGCGTCAGCTATTCCGCCGACATTGCCAAGCTCCCGGTTCGGCATCACAGTGCCCCAATGCCTCCACCGCCGCCGAGGGTGACCGAGCACGAGGTTCGCGTCAAAGACCTCGATCCACGGCACGATGGCGTGCGGATCGCTCAGCTTTCCGACATTCATGTCGGCAACATGACCCCGGCCTCGCACGTGCGTGCCGCGGTCGAGGCCGCGAACGCGGCGAAGCCGGACTTGATCCTGCTTACCGGCGACTACGTGTGCTGGCGCCGCCACGAAGCCGCGATGGCGGGCGAGCAGCTCGCCGGCTTGCGCGCGCACCGCGTGCTCGCCGTGCTCGGCAACCACGACTACTTCACGTGGGGCCGCGGTGTCTCCGCCGCGCTCGAGCGCAACGGCTACGAAGTGCTGCGCAACCAGCACACGGTCGCCGAGCTCAACGGCGCGCCGCTCGAGCTGGTCGGCATCGACGATCCGGTGACGCGGCACGACGATCTAGATGCCGCGTTCAAGGGCACGCACGCCAGGCGTACGAAGGTCGTGCTCTGCCACGCGCCCGATCGCGCACCGCGGCTCGCCGAGCGCGGCGCCGACCTCGTGCTCTCCGGTCACACGCACGGCGGCCAGATCTACATCAAGGGAATTACCGATCGGCTCATGAAGAAGGTCGGCTTGCACTACCGGCGCGGCCACTTCGCGTTCGGCAAGACGACGCTGTACGTGACGCCGGGCGTCGGCTTCTCGGGAGTCACGCGCCGGCACGGCGAAGGCACCGACGCAGAGGTCGCACTGCTTACGCTGCGCGCTGCGTAACCGCTGTACGATGGATGCGTGCTGCGGCCAGGCACGCTCGTCGGCGGTCGGTTCGAGATCGAGCACCTCGCTGGCAAGGGCGGGATGGGCGCCGTCTATCGCGCGATCGACAGGCACACGGGCGGGGTCGCCGCGCTCAAGGTCGTGCACGAGGAATCGCCCAACGACCATCGCGAGCGCCTGATCCGCGAGGCGCGGCTGCTCGCCGAGCTGCAGCATCCGTCGATCGTGCGGTACCTGGGATACGGCGCGACCGACAACGGCTGGCCGTACATGGCGATGGAGTGGCTCGATGGCGAGGATCTGTCGCTGCGGTTGCGCGGCGACGGTCTCGAAGCGCGCGATGCGGTCGTGCTCGCGACGCGCGTGGCCGAGGCGATCGGCGCCGCGCACGAACGCGGCATCGTTCACCGCGACATCAAGCCGGGCAACCTGTTCCTCGTCGATGGCGATCCGTCGCGCGTCAAGGTCCTCGACTTCGGCGTCGCACGGTTCGAGATGGCAGACGACGGCGTGACGCGTACCGGCGCTGCCGTCGGCACGCCGCGCTACATGGCGCCCGAACAAGCGCGCGGCAGCCGCGACGTCGACATTCGCGCGGATGTGTTCGCGCTCGGTTGCGTGTTGTTCGAGTGCCTCGCCGGGCGGCCCGCGTTCACCGGCGCGAATCAGGGCGCGGTGCTCGCCAAGATCTTGCTCGAGGATGCGCCGCGCCTGAGCACGGTGCGCGACGACTTGCCGGACTCGCTCGAGCGACTGCTCGCTCGCATGCTCGCGAAGCACCGCGAGGATCGACCGCGCGATGGTCGTGCCGTCGCCGCCGAGCTCGCCGTGATCGGCGACATCGGCACGACTGCGGGGCGACCGTTCGGTCCACGTGACGCCGCGGTAACGACCGGCGAGCAACGGCTCGTGTGCGTGGTGTTCGCCGAGACGGCGCTCGAAGTAACGCCGGGGTTCGACTCGACGCCGCGCACACCATCGACGAGCTTGGACTGGCCGGTCGACACCGTGCGCGCCCCTCCGGCCGATGTCGAGACCGAGAGCCTCGACCCGCGACGCCCCGCGCGGCCGACCTACGAGGTCGTGCGCAGGCTCGAAACCATCGTCGCCGAGCATCAGGGCCGCGCCGAAGTGATGAAGGACGGTTCGGTCGTCGTGACGCTGTTCGCGCGGAGCGCGGCGACCGATCAGGCCGCGAGTGCCGCACGGTGCGCGCTCGCGCTGCGTACGATCTTCCCGAACACGGCGATGGCGCTCGCGGTCGGCCGCACGACGGTGATCGATCGCGTGCCGCTTGGCGAGCTCATCGATCGCGCGACTGCGGTGCTCGCGCGGCCACCGCCGGCCTCGGTGCGGCAAGGCATGTTCCCGATCTACCTCGACGACGTGACCGCGGCGCTGCTCGATCTGCGGTTCGCGATCGAGGGCGACGCGCACGGGCTGTTCCTGTCGCGCGAACGCGACGTCGCGGTCGCCGCGCGCACGCTGCTCGGCAAGCCGACGAGTTGCGTCGGCCGCGATCGCGAGCTCGCGATGCTGCTGGCCACATTCGAGGAGTGTGTCGCGGAGCCGATGGCGCACGTCGTGCTGATGACTGCACCGGCGGGCATCGGCAAGTCGCGCGTACGCTACGAGCTGATCCAGCGCATCGCGCAGAGCGGGCGGCCGTTCGAGCTGTGGATCGGGCGCGGCGATCCGATGAGCGCCGGCACGCCGTTCGCGATGCTCGCGCAGGCGTTGCGCCGCGCCGCCGGTGTCGTCGACGACGAGCCTGCATCGGTCCGCCATCGCAAGCTGCGCGCGCGCGTGCGGCGGCACGTCGCTGCCGAGGACGCCGAGCACGTCACCGAGTTTCTCGCCGAGCTGCTCGGCGCTGCGCCGCCCGGCGAAGGCAGCGTGCAGTTGCGCGCCGCGCGCCAGGACCCGCAGCTGATGGGCGACCAGATGTTGCGCGCGTGCCAGACGTTTCTCGCCGCCGAATGCGACGCACATCCCGTCGTGATCGTGCTCGAAGATCTGCAATGGAGCGATCGGCCAACCGTGCAGTTCATCGACGCGATCGTGCGCCAGCTCGCGGAGCGGCCGCTGTTCGTGCTGGCGCTCGGTCGCCCCGACGTCGATAGCGTGTTTCCGCGGCTGTGGGCCGATCGCCGAGTCGAGCGCGTGCAGCTGCGCGAGCTGACGAAGCGTTCCTCGGAGAAGCTGGTGCGCGAGGCGCTCGGCGATATCGACGCGAACGTGATCGCGCGGATCGTCGACCGCGCGGCCGGTAACGCGTTCTATCTCGAGGAGCTGATTCGCTCGGTCGCCGAAGGCTACGACGATCGATTGCCCGAGACGGTGGTCGCGATGGTGCAGACGCGCATCGAGGCACTCGAGCTCGAAGCCCGTCACCTGCTCCGCGCGGCCAGCATCTTCGGCCAGGTGTTCTGGAGCGGCGGCGTTGCGGCGTTGCTCGACGGCGGCACGACGCACGTCGGCGATTGGCTCGACGAGCTCGTGCGTCGCGAGCTGGTCTCGATTCGCGGCGATAGCCGGTTCGTCGGCGAGATCGAGTACACGTTCCGCCACGCGATCGTGCGCGAGGCCGCGTACGCGATGGTGACCGATCGCGATCGCATGGTCGGGCATCGCCTCGCGGGCACGTGGCTCGAAGCGCGCGTGGCAGAAGGCGCCGACGTCGAGGCGGTTGCGCTCGCCGAGCACTTCCTGCGCGGTGGCGAACCGCGCCGCTCGATCGCGTGGTACCGCCACGCCGCCGAGCAAGCGCTCGAAGGCGACGACTTGACCGGCGCGATCGAATGCGCGGAGCGCGCGATCGCGTGCGTGCGCGCGGCCGAGGACAGCGACTCGGTGCTGAACCGCGAGCTCGTCGGCGTGCTACGCCAGCTCCAAGCGGGTGCCCACGTGTGGCGCGGCGAGTACGCGCTCGCCGCCGAACGCGGCAACGAGGCACTCGCGTCGCTGTCGCCTGCGAGCGTGCCGTGGCTGGTCGCCGCCGCTGCCGTCGCGGAGGCGGGCTCGCGCCGGCTGGAGCATGCCCAGGTCCTCGACTTGTGTCGCGCGCTCGCCGCCATCGAGCCGACACCGGTGATGCATCACGCGTTCGCGCACGCGGTGGCTCACACGATGACGACGCTGCTCTGGCACGGCAAGTCGGCACTGATCGAGCAGCTGTTCGCCCAGCTCGAGCGGATCGAGTCGATCACCACCGATCCGGCGACGCTCGCCTGGATCTATTACGCGCGGGCATGGCGCGCGCTCCACGACGGCGACAACGCAGCGGCGTTGTTTCTCGATCAGCGCGTCGAAGGCTGTTTCCGCGCGGTCGGCGACATGCGCCAGGTGTGCCGGCAGCAAGCGAGCGTTGGCTACGGTCAGCTCATGCTCGGCGCGAATCTCGCCGCCGAGCGCTCGCTGCGCGATGCGATCGCGATCGCAACCGGCATCGGCCTCCACCAGGTCACCGCCCAAGCGCAGCACAACCTCGGCATCTGCCTGGCACGCACCGGTCAGATCGCCGAGGCGCGCGAGGTCGAGCACGCCGCGCTCGCAGCGTTCGATTCGCAAGGCAACCGCCGCGGCTGCGCGTTCGCGCGCCACTACCTCGCGGAGATCGAGCTTGCCGCGGGCAATGCCGAGGCGGCGCTGCGCTACGGGCGAGAAGCCGTCGAGCTCGACGCCGAGCAGCCGGGCTTTCATTGCATCTACCACGCGCGCATCGCGACCGCGCTGCTCCTCGCCGGCGACGCGCACGCAGCGCTCGAGGAAGCCACGACGGCGATGCAGCTCATGGACACCCATGGTCGCCCGGAGGAGGGCGATGCGCACGTGCGACTCGCGTACGCGCGTGCGCTGCACGCAACCGGCAGCCACGACGACGCGCGAACCGCGATCGTCGACGCCGAGCAGCGCTTGCAAGCCGTGGCCGCGAAGATCGGTGATGCCGAGCTGCGCCGCTCGTTCCTCGAGGTCGTGCCCGATCACGCACTCACGCTGTCGCTCGCGCGCGCGTGGCGTTCCCCCGGATGAACCGCGCCGGCGCTTCGCGCCCCGGATTTACCGCCAGGACGCCGCAGACGCCAAGATCAGAAGAGAAGGTTTTGGAGACACGCGCTCTGCACGAACGATCGCGCGAGCAGAACGCGATCCCGAAACCTCTCTGCGGCGCCTTGGCGTCCTTAGCGCCTTGGCGTTTCTCTGGCGGCGCGGAACGTGCCTGACGGAGTGTCTTCGGCTCGCGCTTAGTTGACGCTCATGTCGGCGAGCACGAAGCCAGCGCTCGTCGAGATGGCCGGTGCACCGAGCATCACGCCGCCGATCGTCGGCATCGGCAACTTCGACAGCGCGTCGTCGGCCTTGACGCCGATCAGCCCCCACACGCCCGTGACCAGCGCCTCGACCTGATCGGCGGACAGCGGATCGTCGACGGCGGCGGTCTGCGTGAGGATCTGGGCGTAGACGGTCGGCGCGCCGACGGTGAGCAGCACCTTGCCGCTCTGGCTCGGCTCGGCCGCGATCGTCGTCGTGATCGACAGCGCGATCGTTTGCAGCTCGGCGCCGGCTTCGTCGCGCACGGTCACGATCATGTCGCCGAGCGCGAGCTCGAGCTCGCCGGTGTCGGTCGACGCGGTCGGCGGCAGCGAGAGCTTGAGGTCGATGCTGCGGGCGTCGTCGTCGAGCACCGCGCCGAGGGCCGGAATGGTGTCGATCATGATCGACTGGTCGAACGCGTCCGCGGCCCACAGGCCAGCGAACAGCTGGTTGACGATGTCGTCGTCGAGCGCGATGCCGAGGCCTTGCGAGGCTGACATCGTCGAGGCGGAGAGCGGCGTGGGCGTGGTGAGGAACGTGCCGCCTTCGCCGCCGGTGATCTTCAGCTTGCTGTCGACCGCGACGAACAGCTCGGCCGGCGTGATCGACACCTTCGTCGGCACGACGGTGATCGTCATGTCGGCGCCGAGCAGCGCGGTGGTGATCGGCTTCGCGATCAGACCGGCGAGCTGCTTGTCAGCGAGCGGCGGGACCTTGCTCTTGATCGCGCTGGTCAGCGCTTTCTCGACGCCCTTGCGCGCTTCGTCCTTGAGCAAGCTCTCGATCGCGCCGGGCACACCACCGACGTCGACCGAGAAGCCTTCGAATGCTACCGACGCGGCCGGGAGCGAGGTCACGATCTTGCCGGTC
>DATDCH010000222.1:0-9131 GCA_036524455.1 Kofleriaceae bacterium
GCCAGCCGAGCCGACGCCACCAGAGCCAGCTGCCGAGAAGGTGGTGATCGTGCGGCCTCGCAAGGCGTCAATGAGCAAGCCTGGTGAGGTGCCGATCTCGAACCCCGAGGAGGCGCTCGCGCCAACACGTACGGCGACACCGCCCGCGGGGCAACCGATCGCAAAACCGACGGCGACACCGCCCGCCGGTCAACCGATCGCAAAGCCGGTCGAGCCGGCGATTGCGCCATCACGTACGGCGACACTCGCGTATCAAGCGATCGCAGAGCCGGTCGAGGCGACGATCGCACCGTCGCGCACGGCGACACCGCCGGCAGGTCAAGCGATCGCAAAGCCGGTCGAGGCGGCGCTCGCGCCATCGCGCACGGCGACACCGCCGGCAGGTCAAGCGATCGCAAAGCCGGTCGAGCCGGCGCTCGCGCCATCGCGCACGGCGACACCGCCCGCGGGTCAAGCGATCGCAAAGCCGGTCGAGGCGCGTGTTGCGACGCCGGTCGCCACACCGATCGTCGACAGCGCGGTTGACAAACCGGTCGAGAGCGCCAGCCGTGGAACGCATCCGACACCGAACGGCGTCGAGCGCGTGCCGCGTGCCGGGACCGTCCTCGGCTCGGGACCCGTGTTCCGCACGCCCGCTCGCGGGATCGCCGCCGTCAGCTACGAAGCCGAGCTTCCGAGCGATGACGAGGCAGCCGATCGCAACGAGGTGGCGCCGGCCGCTGACAGTGCGCGCGACGTCGCCTCGCACAGCGCGGTCGTCGAACCGCACAACGCGCGCGATGCCGTCGACAGCGCCCATGCCGTCGACGCGCACAGCGCCCGCGACATCGACGACTCGCGGATCGCAGCGCCGATCTACGTCGAGCCTGAATTCACGGAGCCCGACGTCGCAGATCCCGAGCGCCTCGCGTCGTTCGCAGCGGCAGGGCTCGCGGTGCCGTTTGAAGACGCAGCGCCGGACGCGGCACCCGTCGCACCGCCCGTCATCGCACCGCCCGTCGAAGCGCTGATGGCAGAGGCCGCGCCGCTGCCTGCGCCTCCCGTGGTCGCCTCTGCTGCACTGCACGAGAGTGCGCGCGTGCACACGCCGATGTCGGCGGTGGAAACCGGGATGGTGAAGCGACCGACGCCTCGTCGCACGGGTGCGACCGTGGCCGCTGTGATCGTCGGAATCGTGCTCGGTGCAGCCGGCTTCTGGGGCTTCACCGAGCTGAGAGCCGCGCAGACCGAGTCGACGGCCGCGCAGCTCGACCCCGCCGAGGTCGAGGTTGCCGAGCCGGTCGTGAAGAGCATCGAGCCCAGGCCGTCCGCGTCCGTCGAGACGGCCGTTGCGGATGTGCCCGCCGAGCCCGCACCGGCCGAACCCGCGCCCGTCGCGGCTGGCGCGCCCAGCGAATCCGACGCGGCGCCCACGCCCGCCGAGCCCGCGCCGGTCGCGCAGCCGACCAAGCCGGCGGCCGAGCCTGCACAAGCGCCGGGCACCGAACCCGCACCGGCGGAACCCGCGACCCAGCCCGCCGCGAAAGACAAAGCGAAGGCCACCAAGCGCGTGGTCAAGAAACCGGTGAAGCCGCCGACGAAACCGAAGCGGAAACCGAATCCAAAACCAACATCGTGTGACGATCTAAGCTGTCTGTAACCAGGAGGGCGTGTGGAGGTGAGGCGGGGGAGTGTGGAGGAGCGGCCGTGGGGTGCAACGCTTGGCGCGATCGCCGCTCGCCGGCTAACCGGTCAGGTCACGGTCGCGGATCGCGCGACCTGTTACTGCATCGCGTTTGCCGACGGGCACGTGATCGCGGCGACCTCATCGCATCCCGACGACGCGACGCTCGGCCTCGCCATCGGCGCCGGCATCGTACCGGCGGGACTCGCGCGCGAGCTCACCGTCATGATCGCGACCCAGCGCGATCGCTCGGACGTCGACATTATCGCGCGTCACATCGGGCTCGACGACACGGCTGCGCTGTTGCTGCGCCGTCGCATGGTCGCGCATCGGGCAACGCGATCGTTCGCGCTCTCGAATGGACGGTTCACATTCGACGATCACATGTCGATCCCGATCAGCCCGTGCTGCGAGCTCGATACGCGCGCGGTCGTGTATCGCGGTGCGCGCCATCACCTCGTCGGTGATCGGTTGCTCAGCGAGCTGGCGCGGTTCGGCAGCCACTTCGCGCTGCGCAAGGAGGCGCTCGATTCGCTCGCGCAGTTCGGGTTCGGCTATCGCGAGGCGCCGCTCGTCGACAAGCTACTTGCCGGCGTCGCGTTGCGCGAGCTCGAGCACGCTCGCGAGCTCGATCAGCGCAGCGTGTACGCGATCGTCTATGCGCTCACCGCGTGTGGCGCGTGCGATGCGCGCAGCGACGGGGTAGTCGCTCCGCCGCCGCCCCGGCCACGGCCGCCCCCAGTACCGAGCGACGGCTTCGCGGAAGGCACCGTGCGCGGTTCGCCGCTGGCAACGTCGCAACCGCTGAGCGGGATGGGGCGACGCAAGCTGATCGCCGAGCTCGAGCGCCGCATCACGGCGGGCGCCGACTACTTCGCGCTCCTCGGCCTTCCGTTCGCAGCGCCGCGCGCGGACGTCCGCAACGCATACCTCGAGCTCGCAAAGCAGCTGCACCCCGATCTCGGCATGCGCAACGAGCACGCACTGCGCGTGTTCGTCGAGGTCGGCAAAGCGTTTTCGATTCTCACCGACGTCGCCCGGCGTGCGGCGTACTTCGCGACGATCGGCCGCGATGACGGTGGCGATGCGGTTCCCGAGACGCTCGACGCAGACGCCGACTCGAAGCCGGCGGTGCCGCGTACGATCACCGCCGAGGAGCGGTTTCGCCGCGCCGAACGCGCGATGGGCAGCGGCGCGTACCGCGTTGCGATCGATGAGCTCGAGACCGCACTCCAGCTCGACGCCGAGCACGCCACCGCGCGCGCGATGTTGGCGTGGGCGCGGTTCTGCGAAGCGCCGAACAAGGCGGACGTCGCTGCACGCACGCGCGAGATCCTGAAACAGGCGGCGACCGCGGCTGGCGATCCGTTGCCGCTGTTCTATCTCGGGCGCGTCGAACGCATCCTTGCGAACAACGCCGAAGCGCTCGGCTACTTCCGCCGCGTGCTCGCCGTCGACCCAAATCACGCGGAAGCCAAGCGCGAAGTCCGCGTGCTCGAACGTCGCGTCAAGTGAAGGGCTGGCGCCGGCGGGCCGGCACGACCCTGGCCGGCGGGTAGCGGGGTAGTTGGGCGCTCGACGGTGTGATCGTACCAGCGCCGTTCGCTTCGACTTATTGACGCACGTTGAAGCGATCTGGTGCGTATGCGATCGTCGTCGTCGTGATGTGGCGCTCGTGCCTCGTGCCCGTGCTGGTGATCGTCACCGGCTGCCACCTGGCGTTTCCGATCGAGCCCGACAGCGACGCGGGCGCAGGTGCGCCACCGCGCGTCTTCTCGTCGCCCGGCCCGGCGGCGACGCTCTACGGCGGCTATCCGAAATCGTTCGCCATCACGCTCGCCGCCGACCAGCCCGGCACCACGATCTACTACACGACCGACGGCACGCCTCCCGACGTCGATTCGACGAGCACGAGCAGCGCGGCGACGCCGATCCGGGGCATCACGATCTCCGCTAACTCGATGGTGAAGTACTTCGGTATCTACCAAGGCGCGAGTAGCACGCCGGTGACCGAGGACTTCTCGATCGACGCGACCACGGCACAGACCAACGCCGGTTACCTCGTCACCAGCGTCACACTCGACGGCACGTCGCCGGTGGTGATCGCCGCGCCAGGCGCCACGCTCGCCGCGCGCGCGAACATCCAGACCTGGGTCCAAACGTCGTGCCCGTCCTGCGCGGCGCAGGTCGTGTTCGGGGTCAACGACACCGATCAAGGCTGCATCTTCGAGGGCAATCCCAACGTCTATCCGGGCGTCACGATGACCGGCAAAGCGTTCAACGTGCGGGCCCCGATGACCCCCGGCGTGCACGAGGTCAAGGTCGCCCACATCGAGCAAACCAGCTGTGCCCAGGCCATGGCCTCGATGGCGCTCAAGACCCGGCCGACGCTGGCCCGCATCGGCATCATCGTGGTCCGCTGACGCACTGCGAGAAACTCCAGGCGTCACTGGCGCTTGCGCCCGTACAACGGCAATTGAGCGATCCCGGCTGAAACGTTACCCTCTGGCGAGTGGTCGTAAAGCCCGTCGAAAACCGTGCGGAAACGCCGCCGCTCGTCGAGCTCGATCTCGTCACGCTCGAGAGCGGCGTATCGGTGCCGTATGCCGCCGACCGCACCGCGCTGTGGCCGACCACGCGCAGGGGCGCCGTGCTCTACGCGATCGCGGCCGTCGTCGCGATCATCGTCGGCGTGATTCCGGCGCTGTGGATCAACCGCTGGCGCGCCGAAGCAACCACCGAGTCTGCGGCCGCGCCCGCCGAGCAACCGCCGCTCGAACCCGCGGGCCTCGCAGCAGAGCCCGAGGAGACCGCGACCGCGCCCGCGCCGAGCATGCCGACCGTGCCGGCGATCGCGCCTGCGAAGGCGCCCGCGACGGGCCGCACGCCGACGGTGACGACGAGACCGCCGCGCAAGACCACGAAACCACCACGCCGCAAGCCCGAGCGCGTCAAGCAACCGCCGCGCGAGAAAGACAAGGAGAAGGAGTGCGACGTGTATCTGCATCCGAAGGGCTGCCCGCGCTAAGCTAACGGCGATGCGCGTGCTCGCCGTCGCCGTCTTCGTGAGCGCGATGCTCGGCACCGCGGCGGCGCAAGCGCCGTCGGATGCCGAGGAGGCCAATCGCCTGTTCCTCGAGGGCCGCGACCTTCTGACGAGCAACAACACCGAGGCTGCGTGCGAGAAGTTCGAGGAGTCGATCGCGCTCGATCCCGCCGCACCGGGCGTGATGCTCAACCTCGGCCTCTGCTACGAGCTGCTCGAAAAATACGCGACGTCGCTGTACTGGTTTCGCAAGGCGCAGGTCGGCGCCGCCGAGGCGAAGATGCCGGCGTACGAAGACGAAGCGAAGCGCCACACCGTCGCGCTCGCGACGAAGGTGACGATCCTCAAGCTCGATACTTCGGCCGCGCCACCCAACACCGAAATTCGGATCGACGGCAAGCTGATCCCGCCGACCGACTACGCACGCGTCGAGGTCGATCGCGGCGAGCACGAGCTCGAGGCGCGCGCGCAGGGCAAGCAGCCCTACCAGCACTCGTTCGACGTCACCTCGACGGGCGCGAAGGCGATCACGATCCCGGCGCTCGTCGACCTCGATAACTCGGTGATCGATCCGCCGCCTGGAGGAACGCCGTCCTCGAACCTCGGACGCACCGTGCTCGCAGCTGGTTTCGGCGCCGCCGGGCTTGGCCTCTGCATCGGTGCGCCGCTGTGGGCGCGCTCGGTCAAACGCGAGTACGACGCAGCCGTCGCGAACATGGAGAACCCGAGCTACCCGACGGCGCGCAACAAACAACACATCGCGACCGGCTTGTTCGTCGCAGGCCTCGGCCTGATCGGCTTTGGCACGTACCTCTACCTGACGATGCCGGCGAGTAACGGGACGCCGACCACTGCGATCGTGCCGGTGCTCGACGCGCAACAAGTCGGCATCGCGATCACCGGCGCGCTCTAGAACACGAGATCGAGTCGGATCGAGTCGATCGACGTGCCCGTTTCGCGCATGCGCAGACCGAGCTCGGCGTGACCGGCGCGAACGTCGACGGCGATCGGATCGACGTCATCGGTCCACACCGGGGTCATGTCGGGGTTGAGGTTCTCGTCGATTGCAGCCGCGCCGAGATACCAATGCACCGAATCGGTCGCACCGCTCGTCGAGAAGTAGCGCACGGTCACGCGATACATGCCGGTCACCGGAATCTCGATCGAGTACGTGTTGTACGCGCCGCACCAGGTCTGCTCCGGCTCGATGCACTGATTGAAGTCATGCGGCAGCGCCGTGATGTAGCCGGTGCCCGTGTATCCGCCGAGCAAGAGCTCCGGCGTCCACGCGTGGTAACCATCTGCCGAGATCGTGGTCGTCGGCGCCTCGGCCTCGATCAACAGCGAGACTGGCGCGTCGGTGGCCATGTCGGTGGGCGCCACGTCGCCGGGCGGTCCACCATCGAGGACGGTGCCGCGCTCGAAGCTGCAAGCCGCCAAACACACGATCACCACCCGCACGTGACGAGTATATCGCCCTCGCGTCGGCGGTATGATGGTGATCGGTGAGCGCGAAGGAACGGGTCGATGCACTCGGAGATACGCTCGGCGAGGCTGCCGCGCCGCCGGCGGCGCCGCGCATTCGTCGCGGTGCGTCGATCGATCGCTACGTCGTGATCGACTTGCTCGGCACCGGCGGCATGGGGCAGGTGTTCGCTGCCTACGACCCGGAGCTCGATCGCAAAGTCGCGATCAAGCTACTGCGTGCGGGCCACGGCAGTACCTCGCGCGAGCACCAATCGCGGCTGATGCGCGAAGGCAAAGCGATGGCGAAGCTGTCGCACCCGAACGTGGTCGTCGTCCACGACGTCGGCACGTACGACGGCGACATGTTCGTCGCGATGGAGCTCGTCGAGGGCAAGACGCTCGAGGCGTGGCTCGGCGAGCGCCCGCCCTGGCGTGATGTCGTCGGCGCGTTCGTACAAGCGGGCAGGGGCCTCGAAGCGGCACACGCCGCCGGCATCGTGCACCGCGACTTCAAGCCCGCGAACGTGCTCGTGCGGATCGATGGTCGCGTGCTCGTCACCGACTTCGGCCTCGCGCGCAGCGTGTCCGCGCCGCACGCCGACGAGGCCGAAGTGCGCTCGCCGAACCGCGACGCGACGCAAGCGGGCACACTGCTCGGCACGCCGGCGTACATGTCGCCCGAGCAGCTCGCCGGCCAGCCAGCCGACGCGCGCTCCGATCAGTTCAGCTTCTGTCTCGCGCTCTATGCGGGCGTCTACGGCGAGAGGCCGTTCGATCTGCCGACGATCAGCGAGAGCGGCGAGCCCGATCCGACGGCGCTCGACGAGGCGCGCTGGGTGATTCCACCGTCGCCGAGAGAGTCCTCGGTGCCCGCGTGGCTTCGCCGCGCCATCGTGCGCGGTCTTGCGCTCGATCCCGGCGCACGCCATCCCGCAATGAGCGACCTGATCCGCGAGCTGTCCCGCGATCCGCGGCGCAACCGGCGCATCGCCGCCGCGATCGGCGCCACCATGGTGCTGGCCGGTGCGGGCATCGCGTGGGGCGCGACGCGCGAAACGCGCAGCGTGTGTGCATTGCCCGACGTCGTGTCGCTCGACGCGGCGTGGAATTCGGGTGTCAAGCAGCGGATTCGCGACGCGTTCGTCGGCAGCCGTCGCGCGTACGCGCTCGACACGTTCAATCGCGTGGCCGCCGAGATCGATCGGCGCGGCGAGCAATGGCGTAGTGCCTGGGTCGACGCCTGCGAGGCAACGCACGTGCGCCACGCGCAATCGCCCGCGCTCCTCGATCTGCGCATGCAATGTCTCGATCGCCGTGCACGTGAGATCGGCGCGCTCGTCGAGCTGTTCGCCAGTGCGAGCGATCCGGAGCTCGTCGACAAGTCCGTGCGCGCAGTCGCCGCGCTCCCCGATCTGCGCGAGTGCGCCGACGCGGAGCGGCTGTCCACGCGCGTACCGCTGCCGAGCAACCCGGTGCTGCAACAGCGGATCGCTTCGGCTCGCTCGCGCCTCGATACGCTCGTCGCTCAGTTTCGCGCGGGCAAAGCGAAGGCACTCGCCGCTACGGCCGTCGCGCTCGCGGACGAAACCGCCACCCTCTCGCATCCGCCGCTCGAAGCCGAGGCGCGGCTGTGGGCCGGTGAAGTCTTCGACGAGCTCGGCGATGGCAAGTCGGCTGAAGCCCAGCTGCGCAAAGGTCTGACGGCGGCCGCCACAGGCCGCGACGACATCCTGCTCGCCCGCCTGCTCAGCGCGCTCGTCTACGTGATCGGTCACCATCACCAGCGCTACGCCGAGGTCGATGCCCTGGTGCCGGTCGCCGAAGCGATCACGCTCCGCGTCGACGATCCCGCACGCACCGCCGAGCTCACGTTCTTCCGCGGCGTGATCGAAGAGGATCGCGGGCACTACGCCGAGGCGCGCAAATTTCTCGAACAAGCGCTCGCGATGCGCATCAAGCAACACGGCGCAGAGCATCCCGAGGTCGCCGCGGTTCATCACAACCTCGCCGTCGTGCTCGACGAGCTCGGCGAGTACGATCACGCACGCACCAACTCCGAGCGCGCCCACGCCATCCTCGAAAAGCTCCTTGGCCCCGAGCACCCCTCCGTCGGTATTGCCCGGCTCGGCGTCGGCGGAGCGCTTCGCCGCGCAGGCAAGCTCACCGAAGCGCGCCCACACTTCGAAGCCGCACTACGCATCTGGCAAACCGCCTACGGGCCTGATCATCCCTTCGTCGGCATGGGCCTCAATAACCTCATGGTCCTGCTTCACGACATGGGCGATCACGAGGCGGCGCTCGAGGTCGGGCTACGCGCACTCGCGTTCAAAGAAAAGCACGCAGGCCCCGACTCCGCGGCGACCGCGAACACGCTCGCCAACCTCGGCCGTCTGCTGAGCGACATGAATCGCGACGCAGACGCGCGCCCTCATTTCGAGCGTGCGCTCGCGATCCGCCGCAAGACGCTCGAACCATCCCACCCCGACATCGCGACGTCGCTCAGCGGGCTCGCCGTCCTCGCGCTCGCCGATAACCGCCCGGCCGATGCGCTGCCACTCGTTAGCGAAGCGCTCGCGATCCGCCAGAAGCTCGCGCCCGATCATCCCGAGTTGCTCACCGAGCTTGTCGTGCTCGCGCGCACGAACGTCAAGCTCGGTCGTCCTGCGACCGCAGTGCCATACCTCGAGCGTGGCCTCGCACTCGCAGCGACCAAGGCCGTCGACGCCAACGCCGCCGCCGAAGCAAAGCTGTTGCTCGCGACGCTGCTGTGGGACGGAAGTCGCGACCGCGCGCGTGCGGTCAAGCTTGTCACCGAAGCGCGCGACGCCTGGAAGCAGCTCGGACCGCGGTCCACAGATGCGCTCGCCGACGCCGACGCCTGGCTTGCCTCGCACAAGCTCTGAGCGCTACTGATCGAACACGCGGATCTTGGCGCACAGCGCAGGCGCGTCACGA
>DATDCH010000223.1:0-7861 GCA_036524455.1 Kofleriaceae bacterium
GTCGGTTTGACGATGGCCCAAGTGATAACCGGCCAGCGCCGCACCGCCGGTCAAATAGAACGCTTGCTCGCGCGCGAAAAATGCGTCGAGGACGAGCCGCTGGAGCTCGGTCAGACGCGACGGATTAGCTGGCGAGGAGCCCATCGTCGCGCCACCCGTTGATCAAGAACTCCCAGAACGGCAGGCGGCGACCGATCCGACGCGCGAGCCGAGGCAGCGCGCTCGCGACATCGCGCGGTGTCACGAAGCACCAGACGTCGATGTCCCGTGCCTCGCGCAGCAGCTTGCCGAGGAGCTGGTCGCGCCGATCGCTCTCGGGACCACGGAGAATTGCGCGCAGTTCATCGATCGAGACGTCCTCATCCCACAGGAAGTAGGGGCGCCGATCGCCGCGCGTCATATCTGTCGTGAGCGGTCGCACGGCTAACAAGATACCTCCAGGCACGAATGCGCGCCAAGGGACGGCTTGCGGGCCGTGGAACCGCGGTCGCGCGCCAACGGCTGCGACGCTGGGACCGAGCGCGCTGCGCGGTTTCGTGCTTGATTTCGCCCGGGCAAAAAGGGTTGATACCGGCCCATGGGGATTCGCGGTCGTTGTATCGCGTTTGGGTTGTCTATTCTGTGTTGGTCGGGCTTGGTGCTCGCGCAGTCAGCGACGCACGGCGCGATCTACGGCGTCGCGACCGACGCGGATAGCGGCGAGGCGCTCGCCGGCGTCACGGTCGTCGCGTCGTCGTCGGCAAGCGCGGCGCAGACCGCAATCACCGACGACAAGGGCGCGTACAAGATCAACGACCTCGCGCCCGGCGAGTATGTCGTCACGTTCTATTACCTCGACGCAGTCGTCGAGCGCACGGTGCCGGTCGGCGTGCAGAAGGTGACGCCGGTCTATCAGAAGATCGATACGAAGGCGGCGAAGGGCGAGGTCGTGCGCATCGAGGGCAAGACGCCTGCGATCGATCCGACGTCGACCGCGCAGGGCATCACGATCGACAAGAACTACTTGAAGAACATCCCGGTGCCGGGCCGCACGTTCGAAGCGGCGCTCGGCGCGGCGGCGGGCTCGCAAGGCGACCGACTCGGCGTCGCGTTCTCGGGCAGCACGTCGCTCGAGAACCAGTATTACGTCGACGGCGTGAATACGACGAGCTTGACGTTCGGCACCGTCGGCTCACCGATCATCAACGACTTCATCGAAGAGATCGAGATCATCACCGGCGGCTACAACGCGGAGTATGGACGAGCGACCGGCGGCATCGTCAACGTGGTCACGAAGAGCGGCAGCAACGAATTCAAAGGCTCGGTGTTCGGGACGTGGCAACCGAGCTTCTTGACTGCGGAGACCGAGCGCACCCCGCGCAATGCTGCATCGCTCGACGTCACGGCGGACATTGGTTACCGCGCGGACTTCGGCTTCGAGCTTGGCGGGCCGATCGTCAAAGACAGGCTCTGGTTCTACGTCGGCTTCGCGCCGGCGTTCGTGCAGATCGATTACACGCGCGAGACGAAACGGCAGAAGGATTGCCATGAGGTCAGCGACGAGGGAGAGCTTTCGGACTGCAATCCAGAGTTGAACGCCAACGGCGGGTTTGCCGATACGAACCCCGACATCGATCCGGTGACCGGGTATTTCCTCACCGAGACACTCGATAGCGAGATCCGCACGCGCAATCAGCAGATCTACAACCTGCTCGGCAAGATCAACTATGCGCCGACGCCGGAGCAGCAGGGACAGCTCGCGATCACGGCGCAACCCGGCGGCGGGCGCTCGCCCGGCATTTTTGGTCCTGCGAACACGGGCTACACCGACGAGTTCTTGACGCTCGACGTATCGGCGAAATGGACGGCGAAGTTCAACGACGGCAAGACGGAAGTCGAAGGATTGATCGGCATGCACCGCGACTCGTTCAGCCGGTCAGGAATCGATCCGACCCTCGAGAGCGATCCGCTTCAGTTACTCGTCAACAAGGATCTGGGCACGCTCGGCCGCGGCTTCGGCGAGTCGATGGCGACGGTCATCAACTGCACCGACGGGTTTCCGGGCAGCGCTGATACGTATCCGTTCATCACGAACTGCCCGATGAACAATCGCGTGTACGCGATCGGCGGTCCGGGCTCGCTCTACGACAATGTCGAGGACCGCCGCTCGGCGAGACTCGGCGTCACGCAGCGCGTGAAAGCGGGCGGCACGCACGAGCTCAAAGCCGGCATCGATGTCGAGAACAACGTCACGCGCGACACGCGCTCGCTGTCGGGCGGCGCGCAGATCGTCAATTACGTCAATTCGCAGGTCGACATCATTCGCTGGGTCCAGGTCACGAACATGGAGGACATGAATCCGCGCTTCGATCGGATCTGTGGTTCGCCCGCTCCTTCGACGGATCCGATGGCGCCGACCGAGTTCAAGTGCGACTACCTCGCGAGCGAGGCGGGAGCCCCCGGCACGATCATCGGCGGCAACACGCTCAACTGGTCGGCGTACATCCGCGACTCGTGGCAGATCAAACCGAACCTCACGCTCAACGCCGGCCTGCGGCTCGAGGAGCAACGGCTGCGCTACGCGGACTTCTTGCAGAACCAGGTCAACCCGATCACGGGTGACTACACGGGCAAGAACGCACTCGTGCTCAAGGGACAGTTCGCGCCGCGCGTCGGCCTTCTCTACGACTGGACGAAGGAGGGTCGCTCGAAGGCGTACGCGCATTGGGGTCGCTTCTACGAATCGATCCCGATGGAGATCAACGGCTACAACTTCGGCAACCCCGTGCTGTACGTGCAGTCGTACACGCCCGGGCGTTGCGGCGGCATGACCGACGATCGGATCGGCGGCTACAACGGCAGTGATTGCTTGGAGACCACCGAGCGACCGGATCTGCGCCAGGAGCTGTTTGGCGCAAACGGCTCGCTGGTCGCGCCCGGCGTGAAGGGCCAATACCTCGACGAGGTGGTCGCCGGCGTCGAGCTCGAGGTGATGGACGACTTGAAGCTCGGCGTGTCGTTTCAAGATCGCCGATTCGGCCGGGTGATCGAAGACGTCTCGCTCGACAACGCGAATACGTACGTCGTCGCCAATCCCGGCGAGTGGTCGAGCGAAGAAGAGAAGAAACTCGAGGAACAGATCGCGCGCGAAACCGATCCGACCGCCAAGGCGCGGCTGATGCGCAACCTCGCCTGGTTCCGCGGCATCCGCATCTTCGATCGACCGCGTCGCGACTACGACGCGTTGCAGTTCACGATGACGCGGCGGTTCTCCAAGAACGTCTACACGCAGGGCTCGTACACGTACTCGCGCACGCGCGGCAACTATCCCGGCCTCGTCAACTACGACGACAATCTCACGCTGCCGAACAACTCGACGCAGTACGACTTGATCGAGCTACTCGCGAACCGGCTCGGTCCGCTACCGCAGGATCGACCGCACTACATCAAGCTCGACGGTTACTACACGTTCGATCTCAAGAAGGCCGGTCTGCTGACAACCGGCATCCGGTTTCGTGCGCTCTCGGGTCAGCCACGCAATGCGCTGGCACCGCACTACTTGTATGGCGACTCGCAGTCGTTCCTGATGCCTCGCGGCAGGATCGGACGCGCGGACTTCGAGCATGGCCTCGATGTCCACATCAGCTATGCGCGCAAGCTCCAGGTCGCGAAACGCGAATGGGGCGGCGAGCTGTTCCTGAACGTCTACAACATCTACAACAACCAAGGCGTCGCCGCGGTGGACAACGAGTACTCGCGCACGTTCAAGCAAGGTACGTCACTGATGACCGACGCCACCCGGCAGAACGCGAACCCGGTGTCGGGCGGGACGTACGAAGACTTGATCTGGGTCAAGACGATCGATCGACAGGGCGTCGAGACCAACGATCCGATCGGGCGCAACCCGAACTTCGGCAACACGACGGGGCGCTACGCACCGTTCTATCTTCAGCTTGGTGCACGGCTGACGTTCTGAGAGGATAAGAAGATGGGGTTCATCGAGAGCTGGAAAAAGGGTTGGTCCTTCATGAAGGCGGCGTTCGCGATGGCGCGGGACAACCGCAAGCTACTCGCGCCGTCGGTCTACCAGGTGCTGGTCAGCATCGTGTACTGGGTCGGATGGATCGCCGTGCTGATCGCGATCGATCCCGAGTGGTCGAACGGCATGTGGGCCGTGGTCGGCGGCATCGCGACGTTCGGCTCGTTCCTCATCTTCTATTTCTTCTGCGGCATGACGGTGAACATGATCGATGTCCACCTCAAGGGCGGCAAGCCGAGCGTCGGCGATGGCGCGCGCGATGCGGGCAAGAACTTCGTCGCGATCGTGTTCCTCGCGCTCGTGTCGACGGTGATCGAGATGTTTGCTCGCGCGGCGCGTGACAACGACTCGATCGTCGGCAAGATCATCGCCGGCATCGTCGAGGCGATCTGGACCACGCTCGCGTTCCTGCTGCTACCCGCGATCATCATCGAGGACGCGGGCTTTGGCGCTGCGATGAAGCGCGTGCGTGCGCTGCACAAAGGCAAGCTGCTGTTGATCGGAATCGGCGAGGTCGGCGTGCGCGCCGTGACCGCGCTGATCGGCTTTGTGTGGATGCTGCTGATCGTCGGCGTGGTCTACGGCCTGGCGAGCGTGTTCAGCGGCATGACCGCCGTCATGCTCATCATCATCATCGGCGGCACGATGCTGTCGCTGCTGATGGCGTTCTCGACGTACCTGCGCATGGCGTATTACACGTGCCTGTACCTGTGGGCCGCCGACGTCGAGAAGCAGGGCCAGTCTGCGCCCGCGCCGCTCCCGCTCGCGATCGCGCTCGGTCACAAAGAGTCGCGCCGCGCGGCGTAGCTACCAGGGCCGCGCGCCGACCGACGCGCCAAACCGGATCGGCTCGCCGGGCGCCCACAGCTTCGGCGTCGTGCCGACGTCGACGCGCTTGCCTGCGGCGTCGAGCTCGACCTCGCGCTGGAACGTGACCGGTGTGTTCGGGAAGTTCTTGACCATCCAGAACAGCCGCACGATGTCGTTGCCGCGCATGCGGATGCAGCCGTGCGAGACGTAGCCGCGGATCAGCTCCTCGGTGATCGGGCCGTGCAGCGCGTACGTGTTCGCGCCAGCGCTGTTCTGCGCGGTCGTGCGCAGGAATGGGAAGCCGCCGAAGTAGTCGGGCACCGTACGGCGCGCCGCGTACCACCAGCCGTCGTTGCTGTCGACGCCGGTCTTGAAGTGACCTGCGGGCGTGATGCTGATGCCGCGCGAGTTCTTGGTGCCGACGCCGGCGGGGTACACCGCCTGAAAGCCCGTGGCGCGATCGAACAGATGCACGCTGAGGCCGTCGATCGACACGATGATCTCGGGCGCGACCAGCATCGGCAGGTCGGTCGGGATCATGTAGCGAGGCGCGTCGGACTTGCCGTCGTCGAGCGGTGCGCCCGGGTTCTCCTCGTCGTACTCGACGCCCTCGCCGGCTCCGACTTCCGGATCGTAGCCGTCGAGACCTTCGGCACAACCAACCGCGAGCGCTGCCATGGACAAGAGCGACACGAGACGCATTGGCGTCGCGTGCTCAGCACGCGCCGTGCCTGCGCGCGGCTCAATGGAATCGTGGACTTCTCACACGACCTATCTGGCGTCTCGAGTCACCAGGATGCTCGAGTGACCAGAATAATTTCCGCCAGCTGTGCGAGGTCGTGCACAACCTAACGGCGGCGACGACGGCGCACGACTAACAGGAGCGCGAGCGACGCGAGGCCGCCAAAGCCGGCGCCACCGCCCGCGGCGCAGCCGCCGCTGACTTGCTGATCGTAGTCATCGTGGCCGGTGTCGTCGTTGTCTGCGCTCGTCGGCTCTTCCATCTCGGGCACGACCGTCAGCGCGAGCTGGACGCCGCCCTGCTGAGCGCCGCCGTCGGAGAGCACGAGCTCTTCGAACACCGGAGTCTCTTCCGTGACCGCAGGCGTGGTGACGTCGAAGCTGACCTCGCCCATCGCACCGGGCGCGATCGGCTGGCCGAGCGTCGTGATGATTGCCGGCCCCATCCAGCTCGTGTCGTAGAGCGGGCTCGACGCGGCGGTCGCGAGCCGCAGCTCGGTCAACGCCGACCACTCGGTGTCGCCGTTGTTCTGGATCACGATCTTGAAGTGCTGGCGCGTTTGCGGCGGTGCGCGGTCGGGTCCGTCGACCTGCACGATGTCGGCTTGGTACTCGGCGGCGGCGATGCAGCCAGCGCCCGTCGTGAAGCCGGTCGACGGCGACTTGCGCAGGCGCGCCTCCGTCTGCGGGCCGTACGCGCCGTCTTCGGAGATCCTGTCGGAGGCGTTGTTACGGTTCCACAGCCGCTGGAACGCGAGCACGTCCTTGCCGCGGATATCGGCCGAGCCGAAGTGATCGAAGTGGACCGGATCGCCCGAGCCGAGCCACGACCAACCGCGGTTGCTCATCGCCGTGCGCACGCTCGACCAGTTCGCGAGATCGAGAGCGCGACCGCTCTCGTGGTTGGAGCGTCCCGGCGCCGCCGCTGCCGAGATGCCGCAGCGACCTTGCTCCTTCCACTTGAGCAGCAAGAACTGCTGCGCGACCGTGCGGAACGCACTGTTGATCTGCACCGTCGTGCTGATGCCTTCGATCGCGGTCTTCGCGTTCTTGCCGAGGTACGGCAGCACCGCGCTGCTCGTGACCTGCACCCTCGTCGACGGCGTGAAGCGCACGAGCGCCGTCGGGCTCATGCAGCCGATCTCGTCGGAGATCTGCTTCGACAAGCCGATCACGACCGCCGTCGAGCACGTGCCGGTGATGTACGTCGACACGGTGGCAGCTTGATACGTCTCGCTCAGCTCCTCTTCAGTAGAGCAACCGGTGCTCACGACGAGAGCAATGGGGACCAGACTCCGCAAAGCGGAGGTTGCGGCCCCAATGTAGGTGTCGGCGAAGGATTTGATATTCGAGGTGCGGCGCGAACGTTCGAGCATGGTGCGGCGACCCTCAGCAACGAACGAGCCGAAAGTAGCGAAAATCGCGACACAATCTGTGCAGAACGCGCCATGCGCATCACGCGCAGGTGTTTGGTTAGACAGGATTCGCTCCATACACGAGCCGGCTCGCGCGCGCGTTACTCTCTGAGTGCATGCGATCGAGGCTGGTGCTGGCGCTCGGGGGCTGTGTGCTCTCGGGTTGCGACCTCCTATTCAGTCTCGATCATGTCGAGAAGCGCAGCGATGCGCCGGTGAGCAGCGATGGGCTCATCGATTCCGTCGACGCCGGCGAGCCCTGCCGCGCCGACTACGAAGTTGTCGCCGGTGCGCCACCGACCAGTCGCTATCGGTTCGTCAATACGATGAGGATCTGGGAAGCGGCCGAAGCCGAGTGCGAGGACGACTCGCTCGGCGATATCACCCACCTCGCGGTGCTCGATGACCCGAACGAGATGCACGCGGTCCGCAATTACCTCATCGCGAAGCTGTTCATGGAGACCGGCGGGTTCTTCCACGCGCACGTCGGATACGCGCGCAACATCGGCGACGCCGCGAATGCTTTCTATGCGGTGACCGGCGCAGCCGTACCGGCGACCCGTCCGCCGTGGGCACCGAACGAGCCAGACAACGGCGGCGTTCCTGGCACCGGCGAGACGATTACCTGGTTCGGTAGAGACGAGGATCTCGTCGATGGCCCCCCGACGTACGAAGAGCGCTACGTCTGCGAGTGCGATCACCTGCCCGTGACGAAGATGTTCACGCTGCGCTAGAGCGGGTTCGGCACGAACACGAACTGGGTCTGGACGGACGGGAACCGCATCCGCAGCTCGTCGGCGAGCCGCATCGCGCCGAACACCTCGGTCGCGTAGTGCCCGGCTGCGACCAGCGTGATCTGGAGCTCCGCCGCGAGATC
>DATDCH010000224.1:0-14010 GCA_036524455.1 Kofleriaceae bacterium
GCGCTCGGCCGCGAGGTGTCATGCACGCTCTATCACCACCGGCCGTCTCCATGTAGGCGCGTGCAACCAGGCGATGCGCTGTGTCTTCGCTATCGAACCGAGCACGGCCTCGCGCGATAATGGAGCGGTGAGGTGTGCCGCCATCGTGGTGCTCGTGGGGAGCGCGTGCTCGTTCGATCACGGCACGTCGGCCACCGGTACCGACGCATTGGTGACCGCCGACGACGGCAATGACAGCGCGGACGCTGCGCCACCCGATGCGATCGGGTCGGAGCTATGCGCCAAAACGTATACGCAGAGCGAAGGCAGCAGCCTGTATCGCGTCGGCGTCGCGGATTGGTACACGGCCGAGGCGGCATGCGAAGCGGAGGGCGCGCACCTCGTCGTGATCGGCGGCGTTGCCGAGAACAACTTCATGCTGAAGCTCGATCCCGACGGCGATATCTGGGTCGGCATGTCAGACCACGTCGCGGAGGGCACGTATCGCTGGCTCACCGGCGCGGCGGTCGCCGCGGGCTATACGAACTGGCAGCTCACGCAGCCGAACAACGCGGGCCTCGACGAAGACTGCGGCGAGATGAACGCCGACGGCGGGTGGAACGACAACGGGTGCCAGTACCTCCAGACGTACGTATGCGAGTGCGATGGCGCCGCGCTGCCGGCGCCGCCGATGTGGTGCCGCACCGCGACCGACACGAGCTGCAATACGTGCAGCGACGATTGCACGGCGAACGGCGCGACCTGCCACTCGCAGCAGCTCTGCTACTAGACGAATCGCACGTCGGCGGCGGGCACCCCACCGAAGCTCGTGTTCCACGCGAGCGCGTATCCGCTGACGTTGCGCAGCACGATCCGCTCCGTGCACTGCGCGGGCTCGACGATCCATTCGCCGATCGCGTCGTCCTCGTAGCAGGTCGGCCCGACGAGCTGCAGCTTGCGGCCTTCGCCCGGTCGCGGCGCACGCGCAACGAGATCGACCTGGCTCCAGCGCAAATGGCAGATGCGCGATAGCTCGACGACGCGCAGCAGCCGATCGCCGGCCTCGCGCGAGGCGAGCACGCGACCGGTCGCGAAGCCGGCGCCGTCCGCGTAGAGCCGACCCGGTTCGACGATGATCTCGATCGTGGCCGGCAGCGCGGCGCGGATCTCGGCAAACGCGGCCGCGATGTCGACAATGCCGTGCCACGCACCGCCGAGGTCGATGAACGCGGGCTCGCAGTCGACGAGCGCGAGAGCGGCCCGCGCGGTGGCGATGAATCGTTCGGCGCTCGTCGCGGTGACCGGACCGTGATGGACGTGAAGGCCGAGGCGCCGGCCCGCGGCGGCACGCACGAGTGCTTGGATCTGCTCGCGGTCGTCGAGGCCGAATCGCGAGCGCCGGCGCCCAGAGCCCTCGAGCAGTGTGCCGATTGCCGGATCGCGCTCGGTGATCGATGCTGAGATCCGGATCGCGATGTCGGCGTGCGCCGGTGCGGCGCGCACCTGATCGACCGTCTCGCAACTCACGATCACGCGCGCGCCCGTCGGTGCGTGAGCGAGTGCGGCGCCCGTTGGATCCGCGATCGATAGCAGCTTGCCGGCCGGCACCTCGCTCAGCTCGCCGAGCGACGCGACATCGAAGCCGTCGAGGTAACGCGCGGCGAGCTCGCGCACGCGCGGATGCGGGAACGACTTCATCGCGAATAGCGGCACGATGTCGACCGCCCGCGCAGCGTCGCCGACGCGTTGCATGTTGCGTTCGATCGTCGCGAGATCGAACACGAGCGTCGCGCGCTCGCACGCGTCGAAGATCGCCGGGTCGATCATGACGCCTTTGGGATCCGTTCGGCGCAGCGCGCCCTCAGATGAACCGCCAAGCCGCCGGGAACGCCAAGATCAGAGAAGGAGGGTTTCGGCGATCGCGCTCTGCACGAACGCTTGCGCGTGCAGAACGCGATCACCAAGAACCCCTCTGCGGCGTCTTGGCGTCCTGCTTGGCGCCTCGGCGGTTGATCTCCGGCGCAAAGCGCCTGACGTGCGGTGCTTGCCGCGGTACGGCGTTCCATTGCGCCGCGGACAATAGCGCTACGGCTGCTGGTCGGGCGGCAGGAACTTGATCCCGCCGTCGTCCTTGGCGGTCGCCGGTGAAACCTGCGCCGGTGCCGTCTGCTTCGCACGCGCGTCGGGACCCGAGAACATGACCGCGCTGACCGGCACCGCGACACCGATGGAGATCAGCACGGCACCGCGCCACTTGAGGCCGAGCCGGCCCTTGATCATGAAGATGCCGCTGATCGCGAGATAGAGCAGCAGCGCGGCGTAGACATCGGCAACGTATCTCCAGCCGCTCTTGTTGCGCGCAGTGTGTAGCCAGTTCGCGGCGCCGATGAACGCGCGCCGCTCGCGACCTTGAATCGTCAGCTCGGTGCCAATCGCCGTCGCCTTCGCGCCGTTCGCGTACTCGAGCCGCACTTCATCACCGGCGCGAAACGACGACGTCGGTGCCCCGAGATCCGCGGCGTCGGCGACGGTCTTGATGGCGACCTCGTCGCTGGCGTCGTCGGAGACTGCAGCGATCTGGATCGTCTTCTCGTAGTTGCGGTAGCTGACCTCGCCCCAGTCCTCGATGTGGTTCTGCGCGATGCCGCTGACCGCGTAGATGACGGTGAAGCCAATCGCGAGGTAGCCGAAGTCGCGGTGCACCGCGCGCAGCCACGCGCGCCAGCGCTTCTTCACGGTCGGCAATAGGTTGGAGTCGCGCGTCTTCGCCGCGATCTCAGCCATAGCGCTCTTCGCTCCATGGATCGGCGCGGTTGTGATAGCCGCGGACTTCCCAGTAGCCGGGCTTGTCGTCCTTCACGAACCGCAGGCCGGTGATCCACTTCGCGCTCTTCCAGAAATACAGGTCGGGGATGAGGCCGCGCACCGGTGCACCGTGCTGCAGCGCGAATGGCTTGCCGTTGAGCCGATACGTGACCATCGCGTTGTCGGTCATCGCGTACTTGAGCGGCACGTTCGCGGTGTAGCCGTGCGCCGCTTCGACGATCACGTAGCGCGCCTCGCTGTTGACCTCGGCAATCTCGGCGAGCTTTGCAATCTGCACGCCCTTCCACTGGCCAGCGAGCATCGTCCAACCCGTCACGCAGTGGACGTCGGCTTCCCTCGTCACCTGCGGCAGCTTGAGCAGACCGGCGTAGTCGACCTCGAACGGCTTCTTGACGAGGCCGTGCACCTTTAGCTTGAAGGTCTTGATGTCGCCGTCGCCTTCTTGCCCGCCCATCGGGCGCAGGAACTCGATGACGCGCTGACCTGGCGGCAAGCGTGGCTTGCCGTCGAGGCGCTTCTCGGCACGTGCCTGTCTCGTCAGGTCATCGGCGGCGATGCGAAACAGTGCGCCGCCGAGCGCCATTAGCGCGGTACCGGCGGCTGCACTCTTGATGAAGTTGCGGCGATCCAAAGCTCGCTCGAGCTCGGGATAGCGGTCCAAGTCAGGGGAGTCGCTCACGCTGTCTCCTTCATCGTTGCATACGAGTGGAGCACGCCGAGGTTACGAAGGAGCTCAGAACGCGGATTGCCCGAAATTCGCCGAGTTAACGCCGTATGCTCGTCCGATGGTGCGCCCCAACCGCTTCGAGGTGGATTGGCGGCGCCTGTTTCGGTGGTGTCTGCTCGGCACGATCGTGATGCTGCTGTGGCTGCTCGCGCCGACGGTCAAGTGCAGCTGGATCGCATTCCGCGATACGCCGATCGGCGAGGTCGACGAAGAGCAGATGCCGGGCGAGGCCGACAAAGAGCGGGTCGTGCAGGGCACGGGCTTCTTCGATCGCTGGGGCATCGCGATCCGGGGCTGCTACCGGCAGACGCCGCTGTTCGGGCAGGAGCGCTGGAAGGGTCACCTGCTTGTTGGCTTCGCAGCGCTCGGGCTGCTCGCTTGGTCTCTCGATTACTGGGAGCGCCGCCGGCGGCGCACGTTCGACCGCTAGGAGCGTTACCGTTTGGCCATGAAGACGTCGAGCGAGCCGTTGCGCGTGCTCGTGAAGTAGATCGTATGACCGTCGTGCGACACCCACGCGTCGTTCTCGATCAGCGGTCCGCAGATCTCGACGATCAGCTCCGGCGCCTTGAACGTGCCATCGCCGTTGGGCTCCGCGCGCCAGATGTCTTGGTCGCCGGCGCCGTTGTTCGTGAACCAGATCGCGCCGGTGCGATCGGCGAACGCTTCGCCCTCGTACTTCGTCGTGTCGAGGCCGGGCACGAGCTGCGGCGTGCCCCAATCGTCGGCCGCCGAGCTGCGCGTCGAGCGAAACACGTCGCCACCGCCCAACGCCGGAGCGCGTGCCGTGCCGAGGTAGAGCACGGTGTCGCTCCAGGGTTGCGCGTCGTAGTCGCTGGCGTTCGGATCGGAGATCGATGACACGAGCTCGACTTGTCCCCATGGCGAGCCGCGATCGGGACGCCTTGCCCTGTAGACGTCCATGTTGGTCGACGGTGCGCGATTGCTCGCGAAGTAGATCGTGAGCCCATCGCGAGAGATCTCGACGGAGCCTTCATCGGCCATCGCGGTCGACAGCTCGACGACCTTCGCGGGCAGCGACCACGTGTCGTTCAGGGTCGCGCGGCGCGCGACGTAGATGTCGCTCTGGCCGGCGATCTCGCGATCCGACTCGAAGAAGATCTCGAGCATGTCGCCGGGCAGCGCGATGTCGTCATCGCGCGCGGTCGCGTGCGAGATCGACACGAGCTCCGCATTTCCGAACGGCCCCGTCGCGAATGGCTCTTCGGGCGGCGCGTCGATCGGAACGACGTCGTTCGCATCTACGCTGTCATCAATCTCCGCAGTGCCGTGATCGAAACGGCACCCGGCACACACCAGGAGGACCAACCAAACCCGCATGACTCAGGCGCGACCGTATACCGGTACGAGCGTGCCTGTCGTCAGTGCATTCTCCGTGGAAGACAGAAACGCGATCGTTTGCGCAATTTGCGCAGGCGAGGTCCAGCATGCGTGGTTGGCCGTGGGCATCGCCGCGCGGTTCGCCGGCGTGTCGATCGTCGACGGGAGTATCGCATTGACCAGAATGTTTTCGGCGAGCACCTCGGCCGCGAGCGCTTGGGTGAGCGAGGCGACGCCGGCTTTCGCCGTGACGTAGGCGATCATGCCGGCCGCGGGCACGAGCACCGGCCGAGCCGCGACATTGACGATGCGCCCGCCGTTGCCACCGCTACGGCGGATTGCTTTGACCGCTTCGCGGCACGTCAGGAAGCACGTCACGGTGTTGAGCCGCCACTGCTTCTCGAAGTCGGCGAGCGACGTGTCAGCGATCGGTGCCATCGCAAAACCACCGACCAGATGAATCGATGCCCACAGCTTCGGCAGCTGCGCGTAGAACGCGCATACCTGATCGTCGTCGTCGAGTGAGACCTTCGGCACCGCGTGCACGCGAGCGTGGTTGCACCACGGCAGGTGCTTCGGTAGCTCGGCCTCCATCATCGGCAGATGGATGGTCGCGCCACGCGCGAGCAAGACGTCCACGACACCAGCGCCGAGCGCGCCGGTGCCTCCCGTCACGACGATGTGCATCAAAGAATGATAGCGCCGCAGGCGGCCTGGAACACGTCGAGCGCGTCCTTCAAGCCCTTGTTCAGATCGCCGTTGCAGATCGACGTGAACACCGCCTGCGTGCTGCCGTTGCCGTTCGCCAAGGTGACGAACTGCTTGAGGCGCACTGCGTCGGCCGCGTCGCCGAACGACGAGCTGCAGTTGCCGTCACCCGCGATCACGGCGGCCGCCCATAGCGTGCGGTTGCCCTTCGTCTGATCGAGGAAGCCGACGAGGTCTTGCGCATGGAAATCGGTCGGCGACGGGCTCGTCGCGGTCATCGTGAAGTTGTTCATCGTCGTCGACGCGTCGTCTTCGTCGGTGATCATCACGACGGCGAGCAGCGCGTCGGACCGCAAGAACCCTGTGTTCGTGTCGGCCGCGCGCTCTTTGAGCGCCCATTTCGTCATCAACATCGGCATCTCGACCGACGGTCCGCCCGTGCCGACGTTCGCGCGGCAGGCTAGCGTCTGCGCCATCGTCGCGTCGCTCGGTTCGAGCCAGCGCTTTGGGTTGTTGCACGTGTTGCGGAACTCGCCGTCGTCGCCCGTCTCGCTCTGCGGCAGCGAACCGAACGGCGGACCGAGATCGAGCGAGTACATGATGTCTCGGCCAGTCGTCGTCAGCGCGACACGGAAGTCGAGCGGCTGCCCGTTGTTGACCGTGTAGGCCTGGATCTGGCTCGCGAACATCGGGAAGTTCGTCGCCAGGTTCGACTGCTCTTCCTGCATCGAGCCCGAGTTGTCGACGACGAACACGATGTCCATCTTGTCGCACTGTCTCGCTTCGCCCGAGCCACTACCGGATCCAGAACCAGATCCCGAGCCCGAGCCATCATCGTCCCCTAACCCGTCGTCGCGTAGAGCAGGACCGCACGCGAACAACAGGACACACAAGGCGAGCGCAGACGTAGCCTTCGACATTTGAGTTTCCCCCTCGAAATGTGCGGCGACCATACACATGCGCGAAATGAACCGGAAGGGGCTTCAACGCGGTCAGGGCACTTTGCGCAACCAGCCCAGGCAATTTGCACAAGTCGTGCAGCTGTACTGTGGGTGAGGCTTACGTTTCGAGGCCGGCGTAGAGGTGTTGGACGTCTTCGTCCTCGTCGATCTCGGCCAGGAACTGCTCGACCTCGGCGCGTGCGGCGTCGTCGAGCTTCACGGGATTCTTTGACCGCCAACCAATCCGCATCGCCGCGACGGTCCAGCCGCGCGCCGACAACGCTTTGCTAACCGCGTCGACGTCGTTCGGCTCGGTGTAGAAGCGAAACCCATCGCCGTCGGTCTCGAAGTCCTGCGCGCCGGCTTCGATCGCAGCGACTTCCGCATCGCCATCGGCTCCCGCGGGTGGCAGCGCATCGACCAAGCCGACGTGGGTGAAGTCCCACGCGACCGGCGTGAGCTGCCCGTTTCTAAACGCGTGGCGCAGGTTCGTCAACGTCCGTTTCGCGTTGTCGGTCAAGCACTCGACGATCACCGGCACGCGGTGCGGCGCGAAGCCCTCGATCACGACGCTCTCGTAGCTCGCCTTGTCGTCGAGCAGCCCGGCGCCCTTCTTGATCGCACGCTCGAGCGTGTCCCTCGGCATCGACGCCTTCTTCGCTGCCTCGACCGCGGCACGCAGCCGCGCGTTGAGTGCGGGATCCGGTCCGGCCTTCGCGGCGATGATGATTTCCTTCGCCAACCGCGAGAACACCTTGCCCTTCGCCGCGGCACTGGCGAGCCGTCCTGCGTGTTTCCACTGCGCGCCCACGCGCGGTCTTCTATCACGCCTTTCGCCGACGCAGCGCTGATATCCTCGATCCGTGCCCGAGGGAGTCACCGGCCGCGAGCCGACCGAAGTGCTGTCGTCTCCTCACGAGCACACGCAGGTCGACGCGACGGAGCTCGGCACCCAGGCGGCTTCACCGAAGGCGATCGCCGATGCAGCCGCGCAGGGCTCGCACGCGCAGACCGAGGTCGGCGAGCCAAGGCCGAGCGGGTGGGCGACGGCGTCGAACAACCGCACCCCGCACCCGACCGCCGCACAAGCATTCGACAAGAGCGACCTGCGCCGCAGCTACGTGTTCCATATCTTTGGCGCGTTCGCGCCGCTCGGTGCGGTGCTGCTGTCGCTGCTGATCGGCGGCGACCCGAACGCCCGGCTCGCGTTCTGGATCGGTGCGTCGGTGATCTCGGTCTGCAACGTCGGCCTCGTGTACCTGACGAGCAGCCCCGAGCGTTACAGCGCGACCAAGGTCGGCGTCCTGTGGGTGCTCTCGACGATCGGCGTGCAGCCCGCCGTCTATTACTTCGGGCCATTCTCCGCGGTCGTGATGGTCGACATGCTCGGCATCGTTTACATCGCGATCGGCCGCGTGAAGTGGACCGCGATGGCGACTGCATTCATCTGCATCGGCGGCCATATTGCGATCGCAACCCCGATCGTTCTCGAGTGGACCAAAGACATCGGCATCCTGCCGTCGGTGGCTGCCGAGCAGGAGCAGCTGGTCATCGCCGAAGTGCTCGTCGTCGTGTTCTTGGCCTCCGGCTACTTTCTCGGTCGGTGGGCACGCAGCACGGCAGCGGGTGCATTCGCCGAGCTCGCGAGCGCGATGCGGATCATCGGCGACAAGGAGCAGGCGCTGCAGGAAGTCGTCGACGAAGCGGCGCGCCAGAAACGCGTCAATGAAGGCCGCTGGACGAACCAGAAGCTCGGCGAGTGGCGGCTCGGTGTCGTGCTCGGTCGCGGTGCGATGGGCGAGGTCTACGAAGCCACCGGTGCCAAGGGCGAGCCGGCGGCGATCAAGCTACTCAACGCGCGTTCGACGAGCTCGAGCGCGATCGTCGAGCGCTTTCATCGCGAAATGGACGTCGCGGCGCGACTCGAGTCACCGCACATCGTCCAGGTGTTCGAGATTTCGCGGCCGGATGCGCCGGTGCCGTACATCGCGATGGAGCGGCTACACGGCATCGATCTCGCGACGCGGCTGCGCAACGAGAACCAGAACCGCATGCCGAGCGACGAGGTTGTCGTGCTGCTCGATCAAGTCGGGCGCGGCCTCGAGGTCGCGCGGCTCGCCGGCGTCGTGCATCGCGACCTCAAGCCGCACAACCTGTTTCAGCACGATGGCTCGGTGTGGAAGATCCTCGACTTCGGCGTATCGAAGGTGCTCGACAGTGAAGGCACGCTGACCGGTGAAGGCATCGTCGGCACGCCGCAGTACATGGCGCCGGAGCAGGCGTCGGGCGGGCAGGTCACCCACCTTGCCGACGTCTACGCGCTCGGCGCGATCGCGTATCGGTGTCTGACCGGGCGCTCGCCGTTCAAGGGCAAAGACCTCGCCGAGCTGGTCTATCAGGTCGTCCACACGCCGCCGATCCGGCCGAGTGCGCTCGGGCGGGTGTCGACGGCGATCGAGGACGTGCTCGCGGTTGCGATGGCCAAAGACCCGCGCCGACGGTTTGCCTCCGCGATGGCGTTCGCCCAGGCGTTCATCGCCGCGCGGCGCGGGCGCAAAGTGGCAATCGACATCCCCGATAACGCGTGGGTCTGAAAATATGTGAAACCGAACGCGGGAGCGGTTGTCACGTTTTTGTGATCAGGCGCCACGTGCTCGCCGCGCTCGCAGCCGGCGTCGAGGCAGGGGAAGACGAAGCAGCCCGCGAGGTTCTGCGCCACGCGGACTGGGTGTTGCGCGCACCCGCGCAGCGCGAGCTGTCGCGGGCGTTGATCGACGCGGCACTGATCAGCGGTGAGCTCGGCGCGAGCGACCGCGAGTCGGTCCGCCACATCCATCGCGTCGCCGCGCTCAACCTCGCGAAGCGCTACGAGGTCGACGTCTCCAATCGGGACGATGTCGCCGCAGCGTACTCGACGCTCACCGCTGCACCTCCGCATCGTGCGCCGGTCGCGACCATCCTCGCGACGTCGGGGCTCGCGCTCGCCGTGCTGCTGCTCGTGTGGCTCGCGGTCACGATCCGCACGCCATCGCGACCCGCGCGGCCGATTCCACCGCTCGTCACCGGCGCGTACTTTCACGGTGGTAAGCCAGCGCGAGATCAGCAGCTCGAACAGTTCCTGTCGCGGGAGCTGACGAACCTCGTGATCGAGACCGACGGCGAGCGCCACGGCAGCAGCTCGGGCGCGCCGCGCGCGAAGCACAGCGCAGAGCTGCGCGACTCGCCGATGATCACGCAGCACGGGCCCTCGTTGACCACTGCTTGGCGCGGGCTCCTCGACTCGCTCGAGCGCTGGGTCGACGTGCGCTCGCGCAACAGCGAAGCATTTCGCGCGGCCGAGCAAGATCTCGGGCGTCGCGCACAGAACGTGTCGGACCAGTTTGCCGCGCTCGGTCTCGGCATCTATCTGCAATCCGACGTGATGAACGATCGCGGTGTCGCGCACGCGGCGATCTTCGTATTCGCCGTCGAAGAGGTCGTCTACGTGCGCGCCGGTGGCGAGCCGCGCCGCGTGCTGGGGCTGCGCCGTCTCGACGAGCTCAACCTGCGCCACACGCTGCTCGGCCGGCAAGGCGACGAGCTCGGCGATCCGGTGGTGCTGCTCGATCAGATCGACGAGTTCGTACGCGATCGCGTGCTGCCGACACTCGACGGCTCGGCGTACCCACTCGGCGACGACGCGTGGCGCTCGTCCAACATGGGCGTCTACGGCGGCCTCCCACTCGCGTATCGCGTCGGCGATGCGATCCGACGCGAGATCGAGCCCGCACTTATGCGCGACGAACCGCGCGAAGCACAGGTCGCGCGCATCATTGCTGGGAGCGTGCGACGCCATGAAGCGCGCCACGGCATCGACAACGATCGCGACACCCCGTTGCGTTATCCGCAAGCGCTCGCCGCCTACGTGCCCAACGATGGCAAGCCGCTCGCACGTCGCGCCCACGCCGAGCTCGCGGGCTACCTGAGTCAGATCGGCAACGAACCGGTGACGCCGCACTTCGCGTTGTGGAACCTCGCGAGCCTGTCGTTCAACCGCGCGCGCTGGCACTCGGCGGAATCGTACGTCGGCGTGATCGTAGTCGAGGGACTCGCGCGCCAGCTCGGCATCGCGCAGCCGAACCAGGTGATCGTGAACGATCAGTTCAATCGCCCGCAGCTCGCGCGCCTCGCCGAGCAGCTCACCGCACAGTCGAGCGACAAGCTGCGCGTCGCGGCTCGGAAGCTATGGATCGAGCTCTACGGTGAGCCCATGCTTCCCATCGTCGATTTGCTACGCTAATCACATGACGTTGCTCTTACGTGCAGTGGTTACCGGCTTTGGCCTGGCGCTCGGTTCGGCGCTGTTCAAAGAAGCGCGCTCGCGCCTCGGTTGGAGAGAAGAAGAAGAGGACGACAAGTCGAAGGCGCAAGAAAAGGTCAACGCCGCTGACGCCGCGACCGACCCTTCGCTTCAGTCGTGAGGCGCACAACACTCCCGGTCCGGAACCTGTCGAATCCAGCGGCGCCGCGCCGGCTTTTGCGGAACACTCGCAGGTAGTGGAGTCCGCCAATCTGGCCCCTGGCCTCCTGCTGGCGATGCCGCAGCTAGCGGACCCGAACTTCTCGCGCGCCGTCGTTCTGATGATCGAGCATGGGGACAACGGCTCGTTCGGTCTCGTGATCAATCACCCCAGCCCGATCAAGGCGAGCGAGCTGCTCGACTCCCTCGAGATGAGCTGGCGGGGCGAAGACTCCGCGGTCGTGTGGGCCGGCGGTCCGGTGTCGCCGAGCACCGGCTGGGTGCTGCACGAGCCGGTCGGTGGCGCGCAGCCCGGCACGATCGAGATCACGTCCACGATCTCGCTTTCGACGTCGCCGGATCGGCTGCGCGCGATCGCGAATCAACCACCGCGCAACGTTCGCCTGCTGCTCGGTTACTCGGGCTGGGGCCCCGGCCAGCTCGCGCAAGAGATGGCGCGCGGTGCGTGGCTGCACACCGCTGCCGATCCGACGATCGTATTCGAGACGCCGCCCGACGAAATCTGGGATCGCGCGATGAAGTCGCTCGGCATCAACCCGCGCGACTTGTTCACCGGACGCGGCGTCAACTAAGCGTGCGTGAACGAGGCGTGCGCGGTATCGGCGTGTTCTGCATGGCGGCTACTGCATGCGGTCGCATGAACTTCGATCCTCAGACCGACGGCGGCGGTGTTCCGCCCGACGTACCGGTCTGCGCATCCAGTGGCTTCACCGTCGTAGCTGCGGGCGTAGCCAATGGGCCGTACTTCGCGATCGGCCACCTCGACGGTGACGGCTTGCCGGACTTGGCAGCCCTCACGGCGGCGAGCGACTCGCTGCGACTCTTCCTCGGCGTGGGCGATGGCACGTTCCGCATGACGGCGACGATCGGACTAGCAGACAACCTGCAGACACTCGCGATGACCGATGTCACGCGCGATGGCGTGCAGGACATCGTGCTGCTCGGTCTCTCGGGGGTCTTCGTGTTTTCCGGTCGCGGTGACGGCACGGTCGATGCGCCGATCACTTCATCGACATGCGCGACGCCGGGCTCGGTCGTGGTGGCCGCGCTCGACGCCGACGAGAACCTCGACATTGCGGCAACGTGTTCGGATACCAACGACGTGAGTGTCGGTCGCGGCAACGGCGACGGCACGTTCGCCGCCGCGATGGCGTTCGAGACCGGCGGCTATCCGAACGATGTTGCGGCTGCAGATTTCGATCGCGATGGTGCGATCGATCTCGCAACCGCGAACGTCGTGGCCAACACGATCAGCGTGCTGCGCTCCACCGGCAATGGTTCCTTCTTGCCGAATGTCGACTACGCCGCCGCCAACTCGCCCTATCAGATCGCAGCGGCCGATCTCGACCGCGATGGCTACCCGGAGCTCGGGGTCGCCCGCAGTGCGACCGGCCGGACGGTCAGTATCTGGCGCAATCTCGGCGACGGCACGTTCGCTCCTCGAGTCGACTATTCACACGGCCCGGGCATCACGTTCGCGTTTGGCGATCTCGATGGCGATGGCGATATCGACGTCGTGGCCGCCGACCAAGAGGACATGACGGCGAGCCTATTCATGAACAACGGAGACGGCACATTCGCGGCGCCCACGATACTCGACGCATCGTTTTCGGTTCGTACCGTCGCAACCTCTGATGTCAATCGCGACGGCGCGCTCGATATCGTCGGCACCGATTTCGCCAGCGGTGACCTCTACGTTTTCCTCGGCCAGTGCATCTAGACGCTCTTTAGCGTCCCGTTCAGTTCGGGTTGTTCGGATCGGCGTCGATATACGCTCTCGCGGTCGTGCCGTAGGTCTTGCCGTCGCACTCGCAGACGGCGCCGCGGGTCACGAGGCCGCTGCCATCCGACATCCGCCGTACGGATGCCGATTTATCGAAGAAGCCGAGCTGCGTCATGCTGTTTTCGATGCCGTCGTCGTCGTCGGGCTCTGCCTGCGCCCACACCTCGGCAGGCACAGGTCCGTCGTCGATGCGGATCCAACCCATCGTGGGTACTGCGGCGGCGGAGCTCTGGACCGCACCGACGAAAAAGAACGAGCCGGTGTTCGCGATCGGATCGATGTACTGCGAGAGCTCGATGATTTCTTGCCCGGAGTCGGGGATCACGAGGTGCGTGGCGCCGGGCAGATCGGCGTCGCAATCGGCGGCGTGAACCCACCACGATCGTTGCGCGACGATCAGGCGATAGCGCGACGTCGACGATGCGATCGTCACGTTGTAGCCGCCGAACCCGGTCGGGCAGCTCGCGACGTTGAACGGCGGCGCATCGATCGGAACATCGATCGCTGCATCGACGGGCGTTGCTTCACCGACGCACCGCCCGGCGTAGTCGGGGCCGGCGCTGTCGTCGTAGCGATAGCCCGACGGGCACATATGGTCGGGGAAGCTGCAATAGCCCATCGGTTCGCAGCGGCCGGTGTCCATCCCCAAGCGGCAGTGTTCGTCGGCTTCGCACACGAACGTGCCGGTCGCTCGACACCCCGCGAGCGTTGCGGCCATCAGCAGCAACCGGCCCACCATCAAGACCATGGTAACCGATCACCGAGTGGCATCGCCTACGCGTGTGGGTCGGGACCATGCCGCACGGGCCGGCGACGTTGCTAGTCGTAGTACTCGGCGCCGAGGTGCGTGATCAGCTCGTCGCCCTTCGTGTAGCGCAACGTGTTCTTCAGCTTCATCAGCTGAATGAACAGGTCGTGCTCGGGGTAGAGCCCTTCCGGCGTCATCGGCGATTTCCAATAGAACGACAGCCACTCTTGGATGCCGCTCATGCTGGCGCGCTGCGCGAAGTCCATGAACAGGGCGAGGTCGAGCACGATCGGCGCTGCGAGGATCGAGTCGCGGCACAGGAAGTTGACCTTGATCTGCATCGGGTAGCCGAGCCAACCGACGATGTCGATGTTGTCCCAGCCTTCTTTGTTGTCGCCGCGCGGCGGGTAGTAGTTGATGCGGACGACGTGCGAGATG
>DATDCH010000225.1:0-2527 GCA_036524455.1 Kofleriaceae bacterium
GCCGACGCGATCGACGCGACCGACGCGACGGATGTCGACGCGACTGATGTCGACGCGACCGATGTCGACGCGACCGATGTCGACGCGACCGATGTCGACGCGACCGACGCGACTTTGCGGCGCATGCGGAACGCTAGCTCAGTCGAGCTCGAAGTGTGCGTGGACGATCGTGATGATGTCCTTGTCGAGGCTCGTCCGATCGTTGTTGCCCTCGTGCGATGTCTCGGTCGAGTTCGCCGGGTTGATGTTGATGATGCCCATGTCGGCGTCGATCAGGCGGCCGACCTTCGCGCCACCCGTGTTCTTGAGGATGTTGTCGGCGCGTGCGCGCGCATCCTTGCCGGCCGCGGCGAGCATCTCGACCTTGAGCTCGCCGAGTCGCGTGTAAAAGTACTCGGGGTCACTCGATGTCACCGAGATGCCTTCCTCGAGCAGGGACGTCACTTCGCGCGAAGCTTTCTCGACGCGGTTCACGTCGGTCGAGCGCACGAAGATCACCTGGTGCGTGATGAAGCCCTTCTTCGTCTTTTTCTCGATGCGTACCGGCTCCTTCACGCCGGGCAGCACCTTGAATTCCTCGGTGACCTCGATGTCCTCCTCGAAGCTCGACGACTGCGGCTGGATCTCGTCGGGCTTGATGCCCTGAGCCTTCAAGAACTCGAGCGTGCGATCGGTCTGCCGGCGCAGGTCCTTGTACGCGGCGGTGCGATCGGCCGCTCGCGCTTCGAGTGTCGCCGACCATTCGATCAGGTCCGAGGTGATGCGCTTCTTTGCCGAGCCGGTGACGCGGATCGAGCGCTGCTCGGGTTTGACCTTGATGCTGTGATAGGTGTCCGCGAGGATCCAGGTCGACCACACCATCGCGCCGGCGAGCGCGACGATGCCGATCGGACGGAGATCGAATAGACGGGTGGGGACGTCGGAGATGCGCTCCATGGCAGCCGAACGCACGTGCCGATCGAGTTATTTCTCGAGCTGATACTTTTGAACGAGCCGGATCAGATTTCGGCGCGACACCTTCAGCTCCTCGGCGGCGCGGGTCTTGTTGCCGCCGTGGCGGCGAATCGCCGCGCCGATCATCTTGCGCTCGAGCGCTTCGACCGCCGCCGGCAACGAGCCGGTGTCGTAGGCCGGCTCTTCGTCGACGGGCGTGAACTGGCGAATGCGCGGCGACAGCAGCGAGGTGTCGATCGCGGGCGAATCCCCGGCGAGCACGACGAGTCGCTCGATCTCGTTCTCGAGCTCGCGCACGTTGCCGGGCCACGGATACGCAAGCATCTGGGTCAGGCACTCTTGCGTGAGCCGCTTGGGCCGACCGTTACGGCGGTGACGGCCGAGGAAGTAGTCGATCAGGACGGTCACGTCCTCGCGGCGCTCGCGCAACGCGGGCAGCGTCAGGTTGATGACGTTGACGCGATAGAACAAGTCCTCGCGGAACTGCCCGGCCGCGACCATCGCGGAGAGATCGCGGTTCGTCGCGGCAATGATCCGCACGTCGACCTTGCGCGTCTCGGTATCGCCGACGCGGTTGAACGTGCCCTCTTGCAGCACGCGCAGCACCTTCACTTGCAGCGTCGGCGACATATCGCCGATCTCGTCGAGGAAGAACGTGCCGAGGTCGGCAGTCTCGAACAGGCCGGCCTTGTCGGCGACTGCGCCGGTAAACGCACCGCGCTTGTGACCGAACAGCTCGGAGTCGAGCAGGTTGTCGTTGAATGCAGAGCAGTTCGTGACGACGAAGCGATGATCGCGGCGCGGCGAACGATCGTGGATGGCGCGCGCGACCAGCTCCTTTCCGGTGCCGTTCTCGCCTTGAATCAGCACGGTCGAGTCGCTCGGCGCGACGCGATCGAGCAGCGAGTACATCTCGAGCATCGACGGTGCCGCGCCGATGATGCCGGCATAACCGGTGCGTCGCGCAGGCTCGCCGTTGCCGTCGCGCTCGCGGATCGCCGCGGCGACGTCGAGCGCCGCTTCGCCGAGCATGTGCTCGATCAATCCGACCTCCGGCGACGACAGATCGGGCGCAATCACCGCGAGCCCGGGACCGCTCGGCTCCTCGGTCGACAGCGCCGAAAACGCTGCCGGCTCCGACGGACGCCGCTCGACGAGCGTGAGCTCGAGACCTCGACGGCGCAGCACGCCCCGCACGTGCCGGAGCACGCGCAGATCGAGTCCTTGCCACCAAGGAGACCTCATCGTGGCCAGTGTGACAAGCCGTCACAGTCGTGACAAGCGCCGACGACGATCGGCTGCTCACCATCTGCGAGTCTGCGAGACCTCGGCACATCAACTACCGGCCCGCGTTCAATAACGTACCGGGGTTAGTTTTGACGCGCGTCAAGCTTCGGATACCAAAGCTGTCCGTGTGTCCGGCTGATTAGTCCCCTCAGTAACGTACCGGGGTTAGTTTGACGCGCGTCAAGCTTCGAATACCAAGCCATGCGCGTGTCCACTCGACGCGCGTCAAGCTCGGATACCAAGCGGTCCGCGTGTCCGGCCGGCCGATCAGTCCGGCCGATCAGTC
>DATDCH010000226.1:0-11987 GCA_036524455.1 Kofleriaceae bacterium
CCACGCGAGCAGCCCGATCAACGCGCCACCGCCGAGCGCGAGCGTGCCGCGCGCGAGCCACTGCTGCACCGAGTCGTCGATCGGCTCGACGTAACCCGACTTGACGATCTTGCCGCCCTTGGGCAGCGCGCCTGCACGCAGCGTACCGACGAGCAAGTCGCGTTCGCGTTCCTGCTGCGCAGGATCGCTGGCGCCCATCGTGATCGACGCGCGACCGCCGCGGATCGCGCCATTGATGATCGGTGCTGAATACACCTGGTTGCCGATCATCGTCGCGAGCTTCTCGCCGACGATCTCCTCGGTGAGCTTTCCGAACTTGTCCGCGCCCTGCCGCGTGAAGTCGAGCAGCACGATCGGCCGGTTCGTGTTCGGGTCGTAGCTACCCAACGCATTCTCGATGTCGCCGCCGTCGACCTCGACGCGCTCGTCGATCACGTACGTGCGCCATAGGACTCCGCGCTCGGTGGTCAGGTTCTCCCACGCGATGCGCGTGCCCTCCGGCAGTTGCCAACCCTTGGCCTCCGCCTCGGCGAGCTTCGCGTCGATGTCCTCCCAGCGCTCGCCGATCAGGAAGTAGTCGGTGCGCATTTCCCCGCCCTCGTCGGGACGCCACTGGTCGACATCCATGTCGACCGGCTTCGCGTTGCGCATAGGTAGCTCGAGCAATCGCGCGAGCTCCTGCATCTCTTTGACGCGCAGCACGCGATGAAACTCGAGCCCGTCCTCGCCACCGAGGAACTTCGCTGTGTCCTCGACCTGATCGCGTTGGACGCGCGGAAAGCTGATCACGTACGCGTCGCCGTCGCGCCGAAGCTGGGCGCGGTGTTCGCCCGTGCGGAACCGCTCCACGATTTCCTTATCGGTCATGCCCGGCGGCGGCTGCCACTGCATCTCGAGGCCACCGTGGCGCTCGACGTCGTTCTTCGCGCCGCCGTACACCGTGAGCACGCGCGTCGGTACTGGCTCGACGACAAACAACACGAACAGGTACAGCGCCGCGAGCACGCCTGCGCCGATCGCGACGCGCACGGGTTTCACGGCATCGGGCGTCGACGCCGCGGGGCCCGACGCGATCGCCTTCGGCAGGCTCACGGCGTCACCCCGATCGCGCCGGTCGTGTTCACGAGCCCACTGCCGAGCGAGTACATCCCGCGATCGACGATCGTGCCGGCCGCATACATCTCGACCTTGCGCACGCCGAGGTTCTCCGCGACGAGCACGAGGCCGCGCAGCATGCCGCGATCGATCATCACCGCACCGCCCGGCAGCTGCGGCTTCGCGCCCTGATACGTGACCTCGCCACTCGCTGCATACATTCCGTTCTGCTTCGTGAGCGTGAACATCGCGTCGCCGAATCCACTCACGACGAGCACCTTGTCGGCAAACGGCGAAGCGTAGAGCGCGATCGGATCCTCGACGTTCGGAATCATGTACGGCGTGCCGAGCTGCGTGCCGGTGACCGGCACGACCGCGACGCGATTCGGCGCGGTGCCGTACTGGCTGATATCGCCGACGAGAAATGCGCTGCCGTCAGCGGTCAGCGTCGAACCGCCGACGATCTGCATGTCATCGGCGAATGCGTCGGCACTCGCGATCACGGTCGGGCCACCGAACGTCACCATGTGCACGTCCTTGCCCATCGCGGAGTCGCTGATGTCGACAGCCGCCACCACCTGATGGTTGCCGGCGGTGAATTCGAGCGCCGCCGGGAGCTTCGATGCGGCGACGAGTCCCTTGTCCATCACGTTGTCGTCGCAGTCGATCGCGAGCTCGTAGATGCCGCCACCGTTCTCGCGCCACTGCGTGTCGAGCACGTAGATCAAGCCGTTCGGCGCGACCACCACGCGAGCCGCGTAGAAATCGCCCTTGAAGCTCGCGTGCAGCACGGTCGGCACACCGACGTCGTCGAGCTTGAAGATTCCGAGCGAGCCGTCCTCTTGCGCCGCGATGCCGAGCTTGCCGTCGGGGGTGAACGCCACCTCGCCCATGAACGCGCGCCCCATCGTGAACGTTCGGTTCGGCCGCGACAATTCGCCCGCCGCCGACAGGTCGAGGACCTCCCACGCGTTCGCCTTCATCCCGGCGGCGTCGAAGGGGTGCGCGACCACGACGTGGCGGACCCGATCGGCCGGACCAGGCTCACGCATACATGTCGTACCGGGACCATCGACCATGCCGTCGGCGCCGGAGTCTCCAGGCGAGGAGCTGCTCCCATTGCACCCGGCGAGAACCAATACGAGCAAAACCCTGCGCATTGACGGGGGTTTCGTCGATCCAGCACCGTCGCGTCAAGCACCAATCTAATGGCCAAGCCGTTGCATCTAGGCCCTCGCAATGATGAGGATCCTGGGGATTGCCTTGCTCATCGGCTGCACAGCCGAGGTGCCGGGCATGGAAGGCCGCGAGGCCGACCCCGAGACCGGCTCGGACGGCAAGGGCAGCGGCGGGGGCCAAAGCTCGATGACGCTGTCGAAGTACTTCGACGAAATTGCGGCCGTGCACTGCGAGCAGGCGTTCGGTTGCCGCGCTGCGTACCCGCCCGAGAACGGCGCGTTCGAGACCACGTGGGGCGCGAGTGTCGCGGCGTGCGAAGCGAACCTGATCGCTGGATGGGATCCAGCAGCCGTCGAGACCGAGATCGCAAAAGGCCGGATCACGTACGATGGCAGTGCGGCCGTGTCGTGCTTGCAGGGCGTGACGTTCGCGGCGTGCCCCGACTACTGGAATCGCGGCATCGAGTGGGCCGAGTCCTGCTACCACGTCATCGTCGGCACGGTGCAGACCGGCGGCGCGTGCGAGCACTACTACTCGTGCACGAGCTACGCGTGCGACTCGATCACGCACACGTGTCAGTGATCCGATCGTAGCGACGCCCACTTCATCTACACGGCGACGCGCGAGATCCAGCACGCGGCCGGGACACTGGCCGGCGACGTCATTCCCGGTCAACCTCGTCGGAAATTCGATTCGCGCGCACTACGCTGCACGACACGCGCACACGCGATCGCGTCGCGCTGCGAATTCGTCGAGCGCGGCGCTTCACCGCGCGCTGGCCGCGCTGTTGCAAACCAAGCGCAGCAACGACCAGGAGTACAGACCTCATGAGCAGGCGTGTCTCGATCATTCTTGTTGGCTGTTTGATCGCTGCGTGCGGCGTCGGTGACGCACCCGACGGCGGTGGTGGTGGCGGTGGTGGCGGTGGTGGCGGCGGCGGCGGTGGTGGTGGTGATGGCAGCGGTAGCGGTGGCGGTGGTGGCAGCACCGATACCTCCGGTGTTGCGCCGTTCCTTCACTCGATGGGCGTGAAGTTTTGCGACCAAGCATTCTCGTGCAAGGCGAGCTTTCCGACCGATCAAGGCGTGACGTTCGAACAAGCGTTCGGCGCGACGGCGATGCAGTGCTACGCGGATTCCGATGCGTACTCCAACGCGCCGGCTGTCGTGGCCGCGATCGGCGCGGGCAAGATCACCTGGAATCCAGCGGACGCGACCGCTTGTTTGGCGGGCATCACGTTTCCCGCGTGCGCGACGTTCTGGGCTCAAGGTGCGAACGAACCTGCGGCATGCGCCACCGCGCTCATCGGCAAGGTCGCCGATGGTCAGGCCTGCGTGGTCGACTTCGAGTGCTCCAACGCGATGTCTTATTGCGACGAGACCACGAAGAAGTGCACGCCGGATGCGACGGGCATGCGCACGGTGCCGGCTCCCGAGCTCGGCCTGCACACGCAATCGGCGGTGCTGCGTTAGCCAATCGCGCTAAGCGATCGATCGTGCTGCGCTAAGCCCGAAAACGGGTGAGCCCCGCTGCGTGAACAGCGGGGCTCGGAGAAACATGGCCGGCACGTGTGTTTTTTTGCGCATCCACCATTCACGTGCCGACCGAACCAGCCGTCTCCAGCCGATCCATTCTTGTCGAACACTTGGTCCCTAGTGCAGCGGGTGTGCCACGCGCAACTTCGCGGCTGGACTGGAGCGCCGTGGATCGGATTGATCCCGTCGGGTTACGAAGCGCAGATCCGGGTTGACGGCTATCGCTTCAGCCTGCCGAAGAACTCCCGCGCGACCGTGCTTTGCGGGTTGTCGACCACCTGTTTCGGCGGTCCGTCCTCTGCGATCGTGCCGCGATCGATCACCCAGACGCGCGTCGCGATGTCGTGAGCGAACTGCATCTCGTGGGTGACAACCAGCATCGTCATGCCGCCCGCCGCGAGATCCTTGATCACGCTCATCACCTCATCGCGCATCTCCGGATCGAGCGCACTGGTGGGTTCGTCGAACAACAGAACCTGCGGATCCTGCGCGAGTGCGCGCGCGATCGCGACACGCTGCTGCTGCCCTCCGGATAGCTCGTGTGGATACGCGCCCGCGCGATCGGCGAGCCCGACGCGATCGAGGAGCTCCTTGCCGCGCTTCTGGGCCGCGGCGCGCTCGAGCTTGCGCACGACCTGCGGGGCGAGCGTGATGTTGTCGAGCGCGGTCAGGTGCGGGAACAGATTGAACTGCTGGAACACCATGCCCGCTTTGACGCGGAGCGCGCGCAGGACCTCGCGGTCACGGCTGCCCATGCCGGGCACGAGCTTGACGCCGGCGATCTCGACCTCGCCGCTGTCGAAGCTCTCGAGGTAGTTGAGGCAGCGCAACAGCGTCGACTTGCCGCCGCCCGACGGTCCGACGACCGCGATCGTCTCGCCCTTGCCGACCTCGGCGCTGACCTGATCGAGGATCAGCCGGTCGCCGTGTCGCTTAGAGAGCGTGCGGACGCTGATCACGCGCCAGCCTCCTCTCGAGTCGACGCGCCAGCTCCGAGAGCGGGAAGCTGAGCGCGAGGTAGAACGCGGCGCAGGCGATGCCCGGAATCAGCCAGCCGCGCATATCGACCGCGGCGATCGTCATCCGCTTTGTCAGCTCGATCACGGTGATCACGCTGACCAGCGAGCTGTCCTTGAGCAGCGACACGAAGTCGTTCGTCATCGGCGGCAGCGCGAGCCGCAGCGCCTGCGGGATCAGCACGTGGCGCAACGTCTGCGTCGGCCCCATGCCGAGCGCCTTCGCCGCTTCGGTCTGCCCGCGCGGAATCGCGAGTAGCGCGCCGCGATAGACCTCGGCCTCGTACGCGGCGTAGTTGAGCCCGAGACCGAGCACTGCCGCCTGCACCGGGCCGAGGCTGTAGTACGGCGCGAGGCCGTAGTAGAGGACGAACAGCTGCAGCAGCACCGGTGTGCCGCGGAACACCTCGATGTAGATGCGCGCGAGCGCCGACGTGACGCGGTTACCGTAGACGCGAGAGATCGCGAGCAAGAGACCTATCGGCACCGCGAGGAAGAACGCGAGCACCGAGAGCTTGAGCGTGACGAACGCAGCCTCGACGAACTGCCAGAACATGTCGCCGTCGAACTTGCGGTACTTCGTCGTGATCGGCTGCGCGGTCGACGGCGGCGGCTCGGTCTGACGTGCGTCCCATAGCTTCTGCTTGCGCAGGATCTGCTCGAGCTCGCCGTCCTTGCGCATCGCGGAAAGCGCTTCGTCGATCGCCGCCTTGAGCTCGGGGTCTTCCTTGCGGATGCCGATCACGTACGTGCCGCGCGCGACGTCATCGGGCAGACACTTGATGCGCGGCCGATTCGGCGTGCAGCCGTAGCGCTCGGCAATGATGTTGTCGAGTAGCACCGCGTCGATGCGGCCTTGCTCGAGATCGATATACGGCTCTTCGTTGCCCTCGTAGAGCACCGCTTCGAGCGGCTGCGCGCGCAGCAGATCGTGCGCATAAGTCTGGTTGAGCGTGCCGACGCGCTTGCCCTTGAGATCGGCGAGCGTGCGATATGGGCTATCGACGCGCACCGCGAGCGTCTCGGCGTAGATGAAGTACGGCTCGGAGAGCAGGATCCGTTCGGCGCGCTCGTTCGTGTACTCGAGGCCGTTGAGGACGATGTCGAAGTCGCCGCGCTCGAGCGACGGCACCAGATTCGACCAGTTGTACTGGATGAACCGCACCTTGACGCCGAGCCGGCGCGCGATCGCGTGCGCGATGTCGACCTCGAAGCCGATGATCTTCGTCGGGTCGTTCGCGTCTTCGTAGAGGTACGGCTCGCCGCCTTGCAGGTCGGCGCCCCACGTCATCTCGCCGCGCTTCTGGATCGCCGCGAGCGTGCCGCCGTGCTTGCCATCACCGCACGCGCCCAGGCCGGCGAGCGTGACGAGCAGGACGAGCGTGCGATGCACGCGCGCAGTATGCAGCAATTCACGCGGCGTCGGGAACGAGGTGGCGCAGCTGCCAAGCTTGCAGGTGCAGGTGCTGGCGCATCTCGCGCTCGGCGCGGCGGAGCGCTTGGCCCATGAACGCCGCCACTGCGAGCAACGCGAGCGCGTAGAGCGCGAACGCGATGGCCGCCGATTCATTGCCGAGCTCGGTATGTCCCGATCCGGTAAACGTCACGTAGGTCGGGCCTTCGATCATCGTCCGCGATAACACGTCGTAGCGCTCGAGCCAGTACGGCACGAAGATCGCTGCTGCCATCACCGCGAGCAGTCCGAGCATCGCCGGCAGCCGCGCGAACGTCGGACTGAACATCATGATCATGACCGTGATCGCCGCGATCCCCGGCGCGATCAGAAACGGCGAGAACATGCGCGCGAGCATCGCGATCAGGAACGCATTGCTGAACGCGACCCAGACCAGGCGCGATGGTCCGAATGGTCGCCATAGCCGCAACAGCGCAATCGTCACCGCGATGGCAGCGATCAGGCCGACCGTCAGCACGATCGGCGCACCATTGAACACCAGCGGCACGAACGCGAGGAAGCCGAGGTACGCCCACGAGCCGATGCTGCCGATCCGCTCGAGCGATTGGAGGTCGTCACGCTGGATCGCGACGGTGACCTCGGGTGGCGTCGTCGCAGGTGGCTCGAGCATCAGGCGTGTCACCAGCTCGGCAGCCCCCGGCAGCTGTGGATCGAGGGCGACCGCGCGACCGGCGTGCCGTATCGCGCTGCGCCTCGACGCTTCGTCGGGCTTCGCGAACGCCGCCTGCGCGAACCCCAGCTGCGTGCGCGCGAGCTCGCGGCGTTGTGCGAGGTCGCGGTCGCCGTCGAGAAAGCGCTGCACCCGCTCTCCGAGTAAGCGTGCGCTCGCGAGTCGTTCGTCGATGGACGCCGCCGTCGCTACGACCGTGAGCATGTCGAGCTCGGGCGGCACGTCACGGCCGCGCGATGACGGCCGCGCATCGACCTTCGCGTCCTGCGTGCCGCGCTTGTACAGCGGCTCGCCCGCGAGGATCTCGAACAGGATGCAGCCGAGCGCGAATACATCGGCACGTGCGTCGACGTGCGCCGCCGAGCCGACCTGCTCGGGCGCCATGTAACCGATCGTACCGATCACCGCGCCGGCGCCGGTCTCGCCCGGTCCGCTCTCGCCTGCGATCTCCGAGTCGCCGGTGCTGCCGAGGATCTTCGCGACGCCCCAGTCGAGCACGTAGACCTCGCCGTAATCGCCGAGCACGATGTTCGCCGGCTTGAGATCGCGATGCACGATGCCGCGCGAGTGCGCGAACTCGACCGCGAGGCAGACATCGACGAACGCACGCAGCAGCGCTTCGCGCGGATGCTCGCGCGAGATCCGATCTGCGAGCGTGGTGCCGGCGAGCTTCTTCATTACGAAGTACGGGCGGCCACCCTCGTCGACACCGAGCTCGTGCACCGGAACGATCGCGGGATGATCGAGGCGGCCCTGGATCGTCGCTTCGCGAAAGAACCGCGTCATCGCATGCTCCGACGGCGCGCTCTCTTTCATACGCTTGATCGCGACCTCGCGATTGATCTGCTGATCGATCGCGGCGTGCACCTCGCCCATGCCGCCTTTCGCGATCAGCCCGCGCATCTCGTAGCGTGGGCCGCGGTGCAGCGCGCCAAGTGCATCGCTGCGCTCATCTTGCGTCGGTCGGTCGACGGTTGGTCCTTGGCTCCCTTGATCCGCCATTCACGTAGCGTAGCCCGACCCGCATCGTGCACGCGCCAGCGTGACCCGCTGTGGTAAGAGCAAGACGTGCGAATCGCTGTCCTGCTCGTCGCTGCGATCGTCGCGGGTTGCGCATCGACGCAACCCCGCGACAAGCGGCCGCCGTGGGCTCGAACGAACGAGCACCGGTGTGGTGGCGTGCAGGAACCTTCGGTGGACCTCGACGTAGACCAAGCCGTCGTCCCTGATCCCGCCGGCGGCTCGAGCAGCGCGATCGAAGTCTACAGCTGCTGTCGCGGCATCCTGTTCGTCGATGGCGACCCCGCCCTGGTGCTTCACGCAGGCAAGACCGCGTGGCTGGAGGTCGCCGAGGGCGAGCACCGGATCACATTCGAGGTCGAAGGCCTTCGCCGCTGGGAAGCGAATGTCACAGTTGCAGCGGGCGAGCGCGTGTACATGAAGCCGCGGCGACGCGACGACTTCTAAACCGCTGTGGTAACAGCAAGACGTGCGTGTCGCTGTCTTGCTCATCGCGATCGTCGCCGCCTGCGCGTCGAGTCCACGGCGCGACGAACACGGCGGGCTCCCGCCCTCGGCGGGCCAGGACCAACACCCCTGCGGCGGGACGGGCGGTCTCGGAGGCAAGCTAGAGGTCACGCAGTCCACCGTCCTCGACCCGTTAGGTGGCGAGGACGGCGCGATCGATATCACCAGCTGCTGTCGCGGCGTCCTGCTGGTCGACGGCGAGATCAGGCTGCGCCTGAACGAGGACAAGCTCGCGTCGCTCGACGTATCCGCTGGCCGGTACCGGATCGCACTGGAATTCGAGGGCCTGCGCCGCTACGAAGTAGTCGTCAGGGTCGCAGCGGGCGAGCGTGTGGTAATGACAGCGCGGCGCTGAGCACGGTCACTTCGGAAACAGCGCGTCGGGATCCCACTTCTTCGCGGGCGTCTCTTTGCTGTCCTTGTCGCTGTCTTTGTCTTTGTCGTTGTCACGGTCTTTGTCGCGCTTCGACCGGCGCGACGACTTCTTCGTCGGTGCGGTCGCCGGCGTCATGCTCGGGTCTCCCGCTTCGCCCATCGCGCCCATCGTCTGCCGCTCGAGCGGCTGCGGCACCGTGCGAGTGGTGGTGGGCCCGACGCTCGCGCGCGGTGTCGCCTTTTCATCACCCATGCTGACGATGATCAGCGACAGCGCTGCGATGGCGACTGCGATCGCCGACGCGGCGAACCACAGCTTGCGCTGGCGTGCACCGATGCCCGCGCCCGAGGCGAGCAGTTGGCGGCGATCGATGCGCTTGGACGCCGGCGTGCCGACGATGAAGTGTGCCGGCGGCCGCGCGTCGAGCGAGCGCAGCGGCATCGTCGGCGAGCGCACGCTGGCAGCGTCGACGGGAATCGACAGATCGTCATCGTCCTCTGCGTGGACCGGCGCGTCCGGCGGCGGACCGAGCATTTCGATCTCGGGCTCGTCGTCTTCCTCTTGCCAGGGCAGCACCTTCGCGCCGAACTGCGTCTTCATGTAATCGGCGAGCGCGGTCGTCGACATCCGCAACCCCGCATCGACGGCGTACCGTTCGAGCGCGATCCGCAGCTCGTCGGCGCTCTGGTAGCGAGCGTCGGCGGTCTTCGCGAGCGCCTTCATGATGATCGCTTCGAGCTGGGGCGCGATGTCCTTGCGGTACACGCTCGGCTTGTCGATCTTGCCGCCGACGATCGCCGACATCGTCATGAAGTCGTTGTCGCCTGCGAAGCACGGGCGCACCGTCACCAGCTCGTAGAGCACGATGCCGAGCGCGAACACGTCGCTGCGCCGATCGACCGGATCGCAGTTGCACTGCTCCGGCGACATATAGGCGACCTTGCCTTTGAGCACGCCCGACTGCGTCTGCTCGGCGCGATGCGCGGCGAGCGCGATGCCGAAGTCAGCGACCTTCACCGCGCCGTCGTAGCCGACGAGGATGTTCGCCGGCGACACGTCGCGATGCACGATGTGCAGTGGCGTACCGTCGAGGTTGCGTTGCTCGTGTGCGTGATGCAGCCCGGCAGCAGCCGCGGTGATGATCGTGATGACGTGCTCGAGCGGAATCTGCTCGCCGCGCTGGCTCGCTTCGACGAGCAACGTGCGCGCGTCTTCACCGTGCACGTACTCCATCGCGAAGAAGTACTCGCCGTTCTCTTCGCCGATGTCGTTGACCTGGACGATGTTGTGGTGGTGCAACGACGCCGCGAGCCGCGCCTCGTCGAGGAACATCTTCACGTAGCGCGGCTCTTCGAGCAGCTCGGCGTGAATGCGCTTGATGACGACGTGACGCTCGAACCCGGCGATGCCATCGGTGCGCGCGAGCAGCACGTCGGCCATCCCGCCGGCGGCGAGCCGCTTGACCACTTGGTACCTGCCTAGATGCGTGGTCGACGTCGCGGCACGGAAGTTCACTCTTCCAAATTGCGGCGAAGCGAGGTAATGGTCAAGTGCTCAAAAGCATTGCCGAATGTAGGAGCTGTCAGCGCATTTCTTTCCGTATGAAGCACCACATGAATCTCTTCACGAGTAGAGTTTGAAAATGGACCTGGGGCGCATGCTGGAAAAGTGTGTTCGTGACCAGTGGTCGATCGACGACCTCGATTGGACGCTGCCACCGCCGCAACTATCGCGCGACAAAGAAGAAGCCGTCGTCCAGTACTTCACCGACATGGCGGGAATCGAGCGACTTGCGGGGGCGCTGTTCGAAGTCCAGCGCGACAAAACGACGGACCCGACGCTCCAGAAAATTTTCGCGACATTCGTCGCTGACGAGAAGCGTCACGCCTCCGTCGCCAGTCGGTTAGCGAAGCACTACGACGTCCATCACTATCGTGACTACGTCGAAAGCCCGTCGCTGACGCGGTTCCGCCCGCACTTCCTCGCGGTCGTGCAGGAGGCCTCGCCGGAGATCGCGAACGCGTACATCACGTCGGGCGAGCTCATCCTCGACGTCGCGCTGCTGCGCTCGCTCGATGACTACGTCGCGGACGAGATGAGCCATCAGGCGATGCACCTGATCAATCGCGACGAATCGCGCCACATCGCGATCGACTTCCACATGACCGAGAAGTACTCGAGCGACGAGTACCTCGCCGAGCTGCGCCGCCGCCGCAAGCCGACAGTGCGCCAGCTCGCGCACGGGATTCGCGCGCTCGCGACGATGATGTGGCACGCGAAGCCGTTCCTCCAGGAAGTGTTCCTCGCGCCGATGGATCGCACCGATCCGTCGGGCCACCGCATCCGCGAAGCGTTCAAGCGTATCCAGCTCGTGATGCGCAAGCCGACCGTCGCGCGCCAACCGTTCTCGCGCTTCATGCTCGGCACGCAGGCGCTCTACAACCATCCGGTGTGGGGCAAGCTGTTCGGCCCGTTGTTGCTGCGCGCACTCGGCGCCGACGAGCGAGCTGCGAAGTTCTTGTTCACGCGTGAAGAGCTCGAGCGCAGCCAGCGCATGTCGTTCGAAGAGCTCGCCGAAGAAGCCGTCGCAGCGAAGTACGCCTAAGCAACTGCGACGGCGTGCGACGTCTCTGCGACGAGCACCTCGTGCGCTATCGTCGTCGCGTCGTGTCCCGCACCCGCACGGAAGTGATCGTCGCCGTCTGGAGCGCGATCACGTTCGGCGCGCTGCTCGGTGCGATCTCGGTGTCGCGGCCGGTGCGTGATGCGCTCGCGCTCGACGGTGATGTCGATCAGATTCCGTGGCTGTGGACCGGCACGTTCGTCGTGTTCCTCGTCGTCGCGCCGCTCTGGGGCAAAGCGGTGACGCACGAGCCGCGCAAGCTCGTGCCGCGCGCGTTTCATTTGTTCGCGGGCTGCGCGCTGATCTTCTACGCGCTGATGCGCGCCGGCATCGCGCCGCTCGAGACCGGCTACACGTTCTACATCTGGTCGAGCGTGCTCAACATGCTCGTCGTGTCGGCGTTCTGGAGCCTGCTCGCGGATCTGTTCGATCACACGACCGCCAAGAGGCTCTACGGACCGATCAGCGCGGGCGGCACGATCGGCGCGTTCG
>DATDCH010000227.1:0-14402 GCA_036524455.1 Kofleriaceae bacterium
AGCGTTTCCCGGCGTGCAGCTGTTCATCGATCCGGACCCATGCATCGACTGCGGCGCGTGTCTGACCGAGTGCCCGGCGGAGGCGATCTATCTCGATGACGACGTGCCGGCCGAGCACCACGACGACATCGAGCGCAACGCGAAGTTCTTTGGCCGGTGACCGGCTTCCGCGATCGATCTCGACGACGAAGTAGCGGCCAAGTTCCTGCACGACATGGCGCGCGCAGCGACAGGCAATCAGGAGATCGCGAGGCGTCGCTGTGACCAGTGTGGACGGCCGCCTTCCGTCGCGCACGATGAATTCGCAATACCGGCATTCGCGCCCGACCACACAGCTCACAGCGCTGACGCGAACGCGAACGTTGCTTCGGAGATCAAAAGGGGGAAGGGAAGAAGAGCACTCGCGCGTGCGCTCGGGAGAGCACATGCGTTCGCGAAAAATACGACGGCGCTCGACAAGGCAACGCGAGGTGCCGACGTATTGTTGTAGCGCTTGCCGGAGGTGCGCGCAGATGAGCGAGCGGCGTCAGTCGAGGTGTCGCGCCGCCCGTGGGACCAATAGGAGCCAGTGACCGCGCCACTCTCAGCTGATCTCCTCAAAGGCGGTTCTCTCTCGCGCACGCTCTCTCTAGCCACTCGCCTCCTTCCGGCAATAGCCGAGCGCGATCTCGAGCCACTGCTTGCTACTCAGCTCCGTTGTACCCACGTGGGTACGAGTCTTCTCCATCGCGACTTTGATCTGCTGCTTGTCGAGGCCGCGATCCTTGAGCGCCCGAGCAGTCTCGACGCTATGTCGGGCGGTTGCGAACGCGTTGTGTGACCGACGCGTGAAGGCCGGGCTCGACGCCGTGCCTTCGATGATCAGCGCGCCCGCGTGATTCGCGAGGTGGTGACTCTCGCAGATCGCCAACAGGTTCTCCTCGGTGTGCGGGCCACCCTCGGCACGCGGCACGATGTGATGCAAGTCGACGTTGCGAGCGGATCTGCACCCGGTTACGCGGCAACAATGATGATCACGCGCGAGCACCTTCCGACGCAGCGCAGGCGGAATGTCCGACTTCGCCCGAGTCGTGCGCGCCGTACCGTTCGTGCCGGGAGCAACCGGGGCGCCCGTCGCAGCCGGCGCGCCCGTCGCAGCCGGCGTACCCGTTGCGCCCGTCGCGTCCGTCGCGCCACTCTCTCCCGTCGCGCCCGTCGCAGCCGGCGTACCCGTTGTGCCCGTCGCGTCCGTCGCGCCATTCTCTCCCGTCGCGCCCGTCGTCGCGATCACGCATTCTTCATCGACCGCCCCAATGCGCTGTGCATCGCACTGCGCCGCTTCGAGCTTCGGTGGCGACATCTCGATCGTCAGCCCGGCACCGTCTTGCCAGCCGCGCTTGCATTCGCGGCAGGTGGTCACCGCGATCTGATACGGCGCGTGCGTGCGCTCTTGCCCGACGGCGCCATCGATCACCATGCGCGCGAACGTCCGCATCAGCCCATCGTCGTCGAGCCGCTCGCCGAGCTCCTTCTCTAAGATCTGTTTCGCCTGCTGAACCACAGCGACCGTCTCAGGGCTGACCTCGTAGCGCAACACACGTTTGCGCAACGTAGGATTTGGCGGATCGGTCGGCTTGGCGCCGCGCTCGTGCCCCGACACCAGTTGCTCGACCTCCCGCGCATTCTTCTCCGCTGCTGCTTCGACCCACGTCTTCTCGGTCTCCGGCGTCGCCACCCGCGTCAGCTCGCGTGCTGCCGAAAACGATAGGTCGCCTTGGTTGAGCAGATTCGCGATCACCGGCAGCTCTTCGATGGCATTCGCGACGCGCAAGCGCTCCATGGCAGCGCGCGGTGTGTAGCCCATCTCCAGCTCCATGTACTCGACGAGACTCGCGTGCCCATAATGCCGCCACAGCTTGAGCCGCTGGGCCTCGCGCAGCGTCTCCGCCTCCTGCGCATCGAGCGCGCCACGCGCCTTCACGATCCGTTTCAGGTTGCGATGAACCTTCTCGCACCGCGTCTCATAGCCGGGCTCGCTCTCGACCCCGCACCAAACTGCTTCGCTGATTGTCGATCCATCTCGCAGCATCACGCATTCCTCCGTCGAAGAAGTCGTCTTCGTAGCACGCGAGATTTCGGAGCTCCGATTCGCAGACGACGAGCGTTTTCCATGATTCCTCGTCGAGAAACGAAGACTCGCGAGAAACGTGACGAGGTCGCGCGCTATCGCGTGTCGTCGCACGCGAAGGGTGACGCGCAGACACGACGAGGTCACGCCAAAAAATGTCGTCAACAAGAATCTGCACGAAGGAGATCTGCACCGCGCGTTTTGTTGGCACGCTGTCGCGTTCGAGCTTCTCCGCGTTCAACGGTCCGGCTTCCGGACAGTCGCTCCGGGCGGCACGCCGTTGGGCAATGGCATTCGAACCCGACGCGGCTCGCACCCACGTGGGTAATGCCTCAAGCCGACGCGGTTCGCACCCACGTGGGTAATGCCTCAAGCCGATGCCGCTCGCACCCACGTGGGTAATGCCTCAAACCGACGCGGCGAGCACCCACGTGGGTAATGCCTCAAGCCGACGCGGCTCGCACGCCACGTGGTCATCGCGCTCGTGCCTGCCGAGCATTGCGAGCTCCGACGCAGCGGCGAGCAGCGCGTTGTCACCAGAAGCTGTGAGGGCTCGAGACTGCAGGTGCGTGCACACGCCGCAGCGTGCCTGGTCCTCCAGGTATCAAATCCAACAGAATCGGTGGCGTTCGTGCCGCGCTGCCCAACTTGTGTGCCGCGCTGCGCGATGGTCCCTGCCAGTAAACAGCGAGAGTGCGCACGGGCTGCACACGTCCGACGAGCAAGCTATCGACTCGCCTACCCCGCGTGCGTGGCACTTTGCTTGCTGTGCTTCGAGTGGTCGCGCCGCCTGATCTGCTTGTAGTCCCCTCATCAACACGAGTTGCGAGGGCGGCGCGACATTTACGCTGAGCCGGCGCCACGGTCCGCCATGGTTCAGAGCAACTCGGCGAACGCCAGCATCCCCGGATCGTCGCGTCCCTCGTCCTCGCGCGTCCACCACGCCGACAGTACACACTGCACGTACGCCCAACCGACGACGCGCTCGCGATCGAGCACTTCGGCGAACCGATCGATGCGCCGCGCGAGCGTGCGCGCATCGGGGACGCGTTCGAACGGGTTGTAGAGAAACACCGACGGCTCGTACGCCGGATCACCCGCGACACCCTTCGGATCGATCGCGACGTACGTCTCGCGATCGCCGGCTAGCACGTTGTAGTGATGGAGGTCGCCGTGCAGCAGCACCGGCGTCGGCGCCGATGCGAGCAGCTCGCCACGCAGACGCGCCGCCCGGTCGATCAACGCCGGCGCGAAGCCCGCCGCCGCTGCGCGCTCGATGCCATCGGTCCACGCCGCCAGCGACGGGATCTCGCTCACCGGCGGCGGCAGCGGCGCCGCATGCAGCCGCTGCATCACGTCGATCGCGATCGTCGTCGCGCGCTCCTCGTCGAGGCCCACGAGGTTCGTCCCCGGCCGCACGCGCTCGAGCAGCAGCGCGCCGAGCGCGAGGTCGACGTCGACGAGCCGCACCGCTCCGTTCCCCGCGTACGCGCGCAGCGCGGCTGCTTCGGACGCGAGCTCGGCGTCACTCGTCTGCCCGAGCTTGAGCACGACGTCCCCCGCCGGCGCGACCCAGTTGTACGAGCGATCCGGAAACGGCGCTTCGACGCGGATCGACCACCGGTGTTCGCAGGCAGCGATCCGCTCGGCCGGTGTCACTTCGCCAGCGTGACCATCGCGGACAGCGTGCGCAATGCGTCGCGTGCACGCTCGACGTGCTCGGCAGCCGAGCTGACCGCGTACGAAATGGCGATCACCGGATCGGATTGCTCCATCATCGCGGTCTCGTCGCTGGCGGCCCGCATGTTCGCGCGCAGCGAGTCGATCGACTCCTCGAGGACCGCGAGGTATTCGGCGAAGTCCATCGGGAGGCCGCCGCCCGTGTTCGTCGGCTCGTCTTCGTGCGCGCGGCCTTGCGCGGCGGCGCGCGCCTCGGCATCGGCGAGCTGACGGCGCATCCGCTCTTCGTCCTTTTCCATGCGGATGAGCTTCTGCTCGAGCTCTGCCGCGCGCGCAACGATCGCCGTGTAGCGCGAGAGGTCGGCCTGTGCGGTGGCTTCCGGATCGGGCATGCGGCGGCTCGTGGTCTCGCTGTCCTCGCGGAGATCACGCAGCTGCGACTCGTAGCGATCGCGCTCGAGCGTCATCTGGGTGAGCTTGGCCTTGGCATCGCGCACCTCGCGCTCGAGACCGGCGATCTCGCGCTCGGTGTTCGCGGCGAACTGGCGGACGTTGTCGGCCTTCTCGATCTCGACTTCGAGCTCCTCGATGCGGGCCTTCGCTTCGCCGAGCTCGCGCTGGAGGTCGCCGGTGAGCGCGGCGTTCGCGAGGTCGGGGCGCTCGACCGTACCCGCTTGCAGATCTTCGAGTGCGTCCTCGGCGACTTCGGCGCGTCGCAAGGCTTCGGTGAGCTTGGCCTCGTTGTCGCGCGCGCGGCGCTCGGTCTCGACGATGCGCTCGGCCGCTTCTTTCGCGCGCGACTCGATGTCTTTGGCGCGGTTCTCGATCTCGCGCGCACGTGCGTCGACGTCGCGAGCCCGCGCTTCGTATTGCTGGGCGCGCGTCTGGGCCTCGCGGGTTTGCACTTCGGCGTCACGCGCCATCGCGACCTGCGCTTCGAGCCGCGACTCGGCTTCGCGCACACGCATCTCGGCTTCGCGCGCGCGGGCTTCCGCAGACGCGACTTGCTGCGACTCCTCGGCCTGTGACGTGCTGCGCGCTTGTTCGAGATCGCGCTCCATCCACGAGAACTTTTGTAGCGACTCGTCGAGCTGGCGCTGGAGTCCGTTCGCGCGGCCGATCGCGAGATCGGCGGCTTCGGCCTTGGCGAGCACCGGCTCGAGCCTCGCTTCGAGATCGTGCGCGCGCTGCTCGGCGGTATCGGCGCGCGAACGCGCCGCGTCGAATTCGACGGCTTGATCGTCGAGCTGGCGCTCGAGCTCGCCAACGCGGATGCGCGCATCAGAGAGCGCAGTCTCGGCCGCGGAGCGCGCTTCCTTGACTGCGTTGAGCTCGGTCTCGAGTGCCTCGAGCCGGCGCTCGAGATTCGCGGCGGTCTTCGCGGCCACCTTCGACGACGCCTTCGCTTCGCCCAGCGACTCCTCGAGCCGCTTGATCGTGTCGCGCGCCTCTTCGATCGTGCTCGACGCAGCGGTTTTCTCGACCGCGACGCCGGCCTCGAGATCTTGCACCTTCTCTTCGAGCGCTTCGACCTGGACCTCGTACTCGGTGACCTTGCCTTCGGCAAGCTCGAGCCGGTGTTGCAGGCCCGCGAGCGTGGTGCGCGTCTCGTTGAGCTCGCGCTCGAGCTGCGTCTTGCGATCGACGAGACTCATCGCGGTCGACCGCTCGGCGGCGAGCTCGCGCGCGGTCTGGTCGGCCTTCGCCTTGAGCTCGGCCTGCGCCTTGTCGGCTTTCGCGAGCAGCTCCTTCTCGACGTCGCGCAGCTTGTCGGTGAGCTCCTTCTGGACTTGCTCGAGCTTCGCGGTCCACTCGGCTTCGATCGCGCCGACGCGCAGCTCCGCAGTCTTCGCGCGTTCTTCGGCCGCTTGCGTGACCGCACCGTGCGTCGAGTCCCGCGCCTCCGCTTCGGCCGCGCGGCGATGTGCACCGTCGAGCTCGCGGAACACCGCGCGCGCTTTGGAGTCGGAGTCGACCGCGCGACGCAGCGCCTCGGCGACGTCCTTCGCCATCGCCTTCGCCATCGTGTCGGCCGCGCGCGCCCGATTCTCGGCTTCCTCGGCGCGCGTGTTCGCCTCGGCGATCCGCTTATCGGCGGCGGCCGTGCGTTCGCGCGACTCCTCGCGCTCCTTCTTTGCGGCGGCGATCTCGGCCTCGGCCCCACCGACTTGGTTGAGCCGACCTTCGATCTCCTTGAGCCGCGCGCGCAACGCCTGTTGTTGCGCGACCTGCGCGATGTGATCGGACTTCGCCTTCTCCTCGACGACGGCGAGCGCCGCTTTCGCTTTGCCCTCCGCTGCGTCGACCTCGGCCTTGGTTGCGGCGGCCTTCGCCTCCGCAGCCGCCACGTTGTCCTGCGCCGTCGCGAGCGCTTTCTCGAGATCGGCGAGCTTCGCACCGCGCGCCTCGAGCTGTTGCGTCACCTCGGAGAGCTCACCGGCGAGCTTCGTCGCGCGTTCCTCGGCTGCTTGCACCGGCAACGTGCCGGTGCCGAGCCGCGTCTCGAGCTGCGCGACCTTCTCTCGCTCGGCGGCGAGGTCGGCCGCGATCTTCGTCTTCTCGGCGATCATGTCGTCGAGCTTCTGCTTGGTCTCGACGACGCGCGTCTCGGCCTTTGCCGCCTGCATGTTCGCGTGCTGCAGGTTGCGCTCGGCACCCTGCGCGCGAATCGACGCCGACTGCAGATCCTTCTCGGCGCGCTCCGCCCGCAGCGTCATCGTCGTCAGCTGCTCTTCGAGCTGCCTCGACTTCGGCTCGTTCGTCGCGGTGGCCACTTGCGTACGCGCCGCGAGCAGCTCGCCACGCAGGTGCTCGATCATCGAGTCGGCTTCCGCGAGCTTCTCCGCCGCGGTCAGCCCCGCCGACGTGGTCGCGACGACCTTCTCTTCCTTCGCCTTCGCGAGCTCGACCCGCACTTGTTCCAGATCGGCAACGCTCTTGCGCCGCAGCTCGTCGAGCTCGGTGCGCAGTGTCTTCTCTTCCTCTTGGAGGAGGTTCTGCGCCTCCTTCATGATGCGGATCTCTTGATGCAGCTCGCCGACGCGTTGCGCGAACGCGTTGCGCTCTTCCTCGACGGTCGCGCGCGCCTTGCGCTCCATCTCGAGCCACTGCGCGAGGGTGCCGTGCAGACCGATCGGCGGTGGCATCGTGCCGCTCGCCGGCAGCAGGCGAATCATCAGGCTGCCGATCAGTACGATCTCGCCGATCGGCACCGGCGCGCGCTGCACCTTCTGCGGCCCGACATAGATACCGTTCGAGCTACCGAGATCCTCGACCCACAGCTGACCTTGATCTAGAAAGAATCGGGCGTGCATGCGCGACACGCGCGGATCCTCGCTGCGGATCGCGCAGTCGGCGGCCCGGCCCACCATGACCGGGTCGCCGCCTAGCGAGAACGAACGGTCGACACCGTCGACGTCCGTATAGACCAGCGTTGCCATTCCCTGCGGCCGAAACTATCACGCCAGATCTACAGTCGTCAGGCGGTTGGGGCCTAAGCGAGATCGACGGAGATCGACGGAGACGACAGAGATCAACGCGTCAGCGTCTCGATCAGCTGCTCGGCGGTCGCCAGCGCGCGATCGGTATCGTCATCGAGCAGCAGCACGTGGCCCATCTTGCGGCCCGGCGCCGGCGCGTCCTTGGCGTATAGGTGCAGCTGCGCCTCGGGCCGCGCGAGCACCTCGCGCCACGACGGGGGGCCCTTCTGCCAGAGGTCGCCGATCAGGTTGACCATCACGGCGCCGCACATCGCGCGCGGATCGCCAAGCGGCAGGCCGAACACGGCGCGCACGTGCTGCTCGAACTGGGACGTCACGCAGGCGCCCCACGTGTAGTGCCCGCTGTTGTGCGTGCGGGGTGCGATCTCGTTGACGAGCAGACGCCCGTCGGCGAGCTCGAACATCTCGACACACATCACGCCGACGTGACCGAGCGCCTCGGCGATCTTCACCGCGATCTGCTCGGCCTTCTCCTTCGCCCCCGGCGCCATCGGGGCCGGCGCGCGGGTAGTGTGCAGGATGTGCCGGCGGTGCACGTTCTCGGCGATCGGATAGATCTTCAGCTCGCCGCCGAGGCCGCGCGCGAGCACGACCGAGATCTCGCGCGTGAACCGCACCAGCTCTTCGGCGACCGCCGGCGCACCGCGCAGCTTCGCGAGCGCGATGTTCGCCTCGGGGGCGGTCTCGATCCGGACCTGGCCTTTGCCGTCGTACCCGGCCCGGCGAACCTTGAGGATCGCCGGCGTACCGAGCTTGCCGAGGGCCTGCGCGAGCTCGCTCTCCGTCGACGCCGGCGCCCACGCCGCCTGCGGCAAGCCGAGCTTGTCGAGGAACTGCTTCTGGATCTGACGGTCGTTGATCGTGCGCAACACCGACGCGCCGGGGCGCACCGGCACGAGCTGCTCGAGCTCGTCGAGGATATCGGCCGGCACGTGCTCGGTATCGAGCGTGATGACGTCGACCTGCCGCGCGAGGTGGCGTGCCGAGTCGATGTCGTCGAGCGCGCCGACGACAAACCCATCGGCGACCTGCGCGGTCGGGCAGCGTGGGCTCGGATCGAGCACGACCAACCGGTAGCCCATGCGCCGCGCCGCGAGCGCCATCATGCGGCCGAGCTGGCCGCCACCCATCACGCCGAGCGTTGCGCCCGGCATCATCGGCTCGAGCGGCGAGCGGATCGGACCGGTGACCCGGTCCTCGACAGGCTTCACGTCAGCGTCTCTCCGAGCACGCGTTGGGTCTGCGCCGCACGGTAGGCGTCGAGCTTCTGCGCGACCGCCGGATCGTTGATCGCGACGATCGCCGCAGCGAGCAGACCGGCGTTCGCGGCACCGGCGTCGCCGATCGCGAGCGTGCCGACCGGGATCCCCTTCGGCATCTGCACGATCGACAGCAGCGAATCGAGCCCGTTGAGGGCCTTCGATTGCACCGGCACGCCGAGCACCGGCAGCCGCGTCTTCGCCGCGGTCATGCCCGGCAAGTGCGCCGCACCGCCCGCGCCCGCGATGATCACGGACAGCCCGCGCTCGGCGGCGGTCTCCGCGTAGTCGAACAGCTTGTCGGGCGTGCGATGCGCCGACACGATCTGCTTCTCGTACGCGACACCGAGCTCGTCGAGCACGTCGGCCGCGTGCTTCATCGTGGCCCAGTCGCTGTGACTGCCCATGATGATGCCGACCTTCGGGGTGCTCATGGCTTGCTGCTTCCGCGTGGCCCCGCCGCGCGGCGAAGCCGATCGCCGACAGCTTCACCTAAGCCGACCGCCGGAGGCAACGCGGCAATCACGACATCCACACCCTTGGCATCGAGATCCCGTAGCGCGGCGTAGAGATCATGCGCCATCCCCGCGAGATCGTCGGGTAGCGCGTACACGACCGCATCGAGGTTCGGCCACCCGGTGAACGCCGCACGCGGCGCGAGCACCGCGATCTTGCGGTCCCGCGCAGGTCCAGCACCGCTCACCGGCACCGTCGCCTCGCCGCGCACCGCCTCGATCATCGCGGGCACATCCGCGAGCTCGACCGCGATCACCTCCGCGCGCGGCGCGTAATGACTCGCCAGCGTGCCGGGAGCGGCAGGCGCCTCCGCATCCGCCTCGGCGAGCGGTCCCACGATCGCCTCGATCGTCTCGCGCGGCCACCCGCCCGGCCGCAGCAATACCGGCCGCCCGCGCGACAGATCGACGATCGTCGACTCGACCCCGACCTCGCACGGCCCACCGTCGAGCACGTAATCGACGTTGTCGCCGAGATCGCTGACGACGTGGTCTGCGGTCGTCGGGCTCACCGCGCCGAACCGATTCGCGCTCGGCGCCGCAATACCGCCGCCGAACGCGTAGAGCAGCGCCTGCGCCATCGGGTGCGCCGGCATGCGCAAGCCGACCGTTTCGGCACCGCCGGTCGTGGCGAGTGCGACCCGCGGCCCGCGCTTCAAGATGATCGTCAATGGCCCGGGCCACGCCGCTGCAGCGAGCCGCCGCGCCGCCTCCGGCACATCGACCGCCCAGTCGTCGAGCTTCGCGTCGGGAGCGAGGTGCACGATCAGCGGATGGCCCGTCGGCCGGCCCTTGACCGCGAAGATCTTCGCAGCCGCGTCGTCGCGCGATGCGTCGGCGCCAAGCCCGTAGACCGTCTCGGTCGGGAACGCAACGAGCCCACCGGCGCGCAACACCTCGGCGGCGTGGGCAATGTCAGTTCCTCGCGGCATAGGCAGCCTGATCGATCCTCGTCGGCGGGGCACTATAGATGATCAAGCGCTACGGCAAAGCGTAGCTCGACGGGAACGTCGTCCTACGTGTGCGGGCGCGTCGACGCCAGCGACGGCCGCTCGCGCCACGCCGCCCGCACGCTCTCGACGGCGGCCGCGCGCTCCGTCGGGTACGCCTTGCGAAAGTCCATCCAATCGAGCGTGCTGACCAGCGCGAGCTCGGCGAGCCCAAAGCCGGTGCCGAAGAAGCTCTGACCATCGGGCGCGAGCTGGGTGTCGAGCCACGCGAAGATCGCGTCCGCGCGCTCGAGCTGGCGCGTCGCGTACGGCGTGCCATCGATCGCGACGCCATCGCGGCGCAGGTAGAACAGCTGGATCACCGCGTCGAGAGCAGCGTCGATCGCGTTCAAGAGGTTCAGCTCGTGCCAGCGATCAGCCGGCGGCGCGAGGTCGTGCCAGCCATGCGTGGTGAGCATCCAGTCGATGATCACGCGCGAGTCGAACAGCGTGCGGCCTTCGCACACGGCGACGGGCACCTTGCGGATCGGCGAGACCTCGCGTAGCTGCGCCTGGCCGACATCTGGCGCCGTGTCGATGCGCTCGATCGGCTCGCCGACCTCGGCCGCCACGACGCGGACGCGGCGCACGAACGGTGACGTCGTCGTTCCATAGAGCTTCATGCGCGGGAGACTACACGGTAGGCTCGTGGTGTGGACGTGTTCCTGATCCGCCACGCCGACGCGATCGACGAGACGCTCGAGCTCCGCGATCCGATGCGTCATCTCACCGCGGCCGGGCGCACGCAGGCCGCGAACCTCGGCGATCGACTGCGCTGGCATGACTGCACGCCGACTCACATCTGGACGAGCCCGCTCGTGCGCGCGGTGCAGACGGCGGAGCTGGTCGCGACCGGGCTCGCGTCGACGATCGCGGTCGAGGTGATGCCCGCGCTCGCGCCCGGCGAGAATGCGCGCGCCGTGCTCGCCGCCGTGCAGGCGTTGCCGGCCGACGCGAGCGTCTTGCTCGTCGGGCACGAGCCCGGCATCTCGGCGGTGGGTGAGCTCGTGCTCGGCGTGCCCGACCTCGCGCCGCTCGACAAGGCCGAGGCCGTGCGGATCACCGACGGGGCGCTGCGCTGGCGATTCGCGTGGAACGCAGACGCGCCGACGACGAATCAAGGCGACCGGTCGCGTTGATAGCGCCTGGGGCCTTCGTTCAAACCGGCAGCAGCTTCGACAGCAAGTGAAAGAACGCGAGTGACGGGCCTTTCACGTGCTCGAGGTGTGCAGTCAGAGAGCGCGTGCCCGCGGCGTAGGACAGGATGATGCCGAGCACGAATGCGTTGATCGACGGCAGGAACATCCCGCTCCACAACCAACCCACTTCGCGCAGGTCGGTCTGGTGGCGGTGGGTCTCCGACCACGTCGACAAGATGTGGTGCGCGACGCTGGCGCCCAGCACACCGGCGCCGACCTCGAGATGGCGCGGCGGAAGGAACGTGAGCAGCACGATCACGAGCAAGGTGAACGTCGGGAAGAAATATGGCGCGACCGTGATGAGCCAGTTGCCGCGGCCGACGTAGCGCACGTGACCGCCGCCGCGCATCGCCGAGAAGCCGACGACGCGATGGAACGTGGCCCACGCGAACAACGCATGCGTGAGCTCGTGCTCCACGATCGTCCAGAACCCGACGCGGCGACCTGCGAACGCAACGAAGAATGCGGCGTACGCGGCGGCGCCGATCAGAAACGGTATGCAGTTGCCAGGGTGAGCGATGATGCCGCGGATCACGAAGTACAGCGCGTAGAGGAGCCCCGGCAAGAAGATCAACCCGACGATCGCGATTGGCCACTTGAGCCAACCGAGGAGTCGGTCGAGCGCTTTCGCGATCGGGTTCACGCCTCGAGTATCGCCGCGCTCGACACGCTTTACACGAGCCGAGCCACAATGTGCGGGCTTGCGTCGCTGACCGGTCCGGATCCGGCGAGCGCGCGGCCGCGATCCTCGGTAGGGTCTCGCCATGCGGCTCTACACGTACGGCGGTTCTGGCAACGGCTACAAGATCGAGCTCTTGCTCGCGATGCTCGGCAGGCAGTACGAGCGCGTCGAACTCTCGATCTTCGACGGCGAGTCGCGCACGCCGGAGTTTCTGAACAAGAACCCGGCCGGCCGCATCCCGGTACTCGAGCTCGATGACGGCACCTGCTTACCGGAATCGAACGCGATCCTCTGGCACCTCGCGCGCGACACGAGGTTCATGCCGAACCCACCGCTCGCGCAGGATCGCGCGCTCGCGTGGCTGATGTTCGAGCAGAGCGAGATCGAGCCGGTGATCGGCAGTGCGCGGTTCTGGATCCAGACCGGCCGCCATCGCGCGCGCGGCGACGAGACGCAACGCCGCCTCGCATGGGCCAAGCAGAGCCTCGCCGTCCTCGACGGTGTGCTCGCGGATCGCGGGTTTCTGCTCGGCGCCGACGCGAGCGTCGCGGACATCGCGGTCTACGCGTACACGCACCTCGCGCCCGAGATCGGGCTCGAGCTACCGAAGCACGTCGCTGCGTGGTGTGCGCGCATCGCGGCGTTGCCCGGCTTCGTGCGCGGCAACGTGAAGTACGACGCCAAGGCGATGCTCGGCGATGCTCAGGAGCGCGTCGCAGAGCACACTCGCTACAACACGCAGATGGACAACAAGTACGGCTACTCGACGACGATCGACATTCCGCGCGAGGTCGCCGACCACGAGCCGTGGTTCAACCAGACGCTCACGCAGGTCAACGACAGCCTCGTGCGGCTCGGCATCCTCGGCGGCGAGTATCACTGGCACAAGCACGACAACGAGGACGAGTGTTTCATCGTGCTCGACGGCGAGCTGATGCTCGATATCGAGGGCAAGGGCACCGTGACGCTCGGCCCGAAGCTCGGCTACACCGTCCCGAAGGGCGTCGTGCATCGCACCCGCGCAACCGTGAAAACGACGGTGCTGATGATCGAAGCCGCGACAGTTACGCCTACCGGCGACTAGCTGCCCGGCCGAAATGCGTCGCAGCGGCTGCCGGTCCCTCGTACGATAGACCCGTGAGGCGCTGCGTAGCAGCAGTCGTGGTGTTGGCGGGCTGCGGACGGTTCTCGTTCGACGCGCAGCCTGCGCACACGGACGGTGCGAGCGGGGATCTTGGCAGCGTGCGTCGCGACTGCGAGGGCCACGAGACCGCGCTGTTCTGCGATGGCTTCGAAGATGCGGCGCTCGCGGCGTGGCAGCTCACCGGCATGGTCAGCCAAATGGCGAGCGATACGGTCCGCGGGAATGCCGCGCTGCTCGCGGAGACGCAGACGTCGCAACAGACCTCGCATGCGCTCGTCGACTTCGCGGCGGTCACGAGCGGCACGCTGAACGTGCGCGGTTGGTTCTTCGTGCCATCCGGCCATCAGATCGTGCACTTCGACCTCCTCGATATCAAGGCCGTCCCGAGCGGCGGCGGGCTCGCGATCCTCGCCTACCAGGACGAGCTCGTGCTCTATCAGAACACCGTGACTCCCGATGGCGTCGCGATGCAGGCCATCGCGTTTCCGGTCGACCGCTGGCTATGCATCGAGCTCCAACTTCAAGTCGCCGATCCAGGCAGCGCGACGCTCTTGCTCGACGGTGCTGTGGTGAGCTCGTTCACCGGTATCGACATGTTGCCGGCGAACGGGTTCTCGCGCCTCACCGTCGGGATTCCGTGGACCGACGCCGGTCAGACGCCCGCGCGCGCGTTCACGGACGAAGTCGTGCTCGACACGAAACCGATCGGCTGTAACTGACTCACAGCCCGAGCAGCGCGGGAATGCCGAGCCGGCGCTCGCCCTCGAGGATCGCAAACGCGAGCACGAGGTTCGCGATCGTGATCACCATGCCGAAGCGAAGGAACCGCCAGAAGCTGATCTCGCCGCGCGGACCCGCGGTCTCCATCACGATGATGTTCGCGACGCTGCCGAACAGCGTCAGGTTACCGGCGAGCGTCGACGACACCGCGAGCATGATGTAGCCCCACGTCGGCTCCGGCATCTGCGGGATCCATGCGACCGCGACCAGCACGAGCGGCACGTTCGACACGATGTTCGACGCGATCACGACGAGCGCGATGAACGCGATGTCGCCGGCGGTGTCCCCGCGCGCGACCACCGGCGCGACCGCGTCGAATACGTGCTGGAGCACGCCCGCGTGCGCGACGCCCGCGACGACGACGAACAGGCCGCCGAAGAACGCGAGCAGCGTCCAGTCGACGCGCGAGAACACCTCGCGAGCGCCGGTGCGCGCGAGCACCATCAGCACCGCGGCTGCGCACATCGCTGCGCCGGCGAGACTGGCGCCATAGAGCGCGAGCCCGGCAAACAACGCGAGGCACGCGAGCGCCTTCACCGTGAGCAGC
>DATDCH010000228.1:0-19908 GCA_036524455.1 Kofleriaceae bacterium
GGTGCACACCCGGATGTCGGATGAAGCGGTGGCGCGAATTGCTGCGAAGACGAACCGCTCGGCCGAGGAAGCACGCGCAACGCTCGAGGCGATGAGCCCGCAGCGCCGCATGATCGAGCCCGAAGAAATCGCGTACACGGCGGTGATGCTGTGCGCGGATGCGGCGCGCGGCATTCACGGCCAGACGATCGTCATCGACGGAGGAGCGATTCTCAAATGAGCACCGAAAGCGTGATCGTCGAGACGTGGCCCGCGCCGAAGGGCTACGCGAATGGCCGCATCGGCCACGGGCCCGCGCTGCACGTCGCGGGGCAAGTCGGTTGGACGCCGCAAGGCGTGTTCGAGGCGAAGGACATGATCGGTCAGTTCGCGGTCGCGCTCTCGAACGTGATCGAGGTCGTGCACGCGGCGAACGGCAAGGTCACCGACATCGCCGAGATGACGGTTTACGTCACCGACATCGAGGCGTACCGCGCCGCGCGCAAACAGCTCGGCCCGATCTGGCGCGAGCGCATGCAGACTCACTTTCCGGCGATGGCGCTCGTCGCCGTGTCCGCGCTCGTCGAGCCAGAGGCGCTCGTCGAGATTCAAGCCGTCGCGTACCTGGAGCATCCCGAATGATTCCGACTCCCAGTTCATTTGCGCTCGCGCTCGAGCATGGCGTTGTCACGATCACGCTCGATCGGCCGAAGCGCCTCAACGCGCTGACGTTCGAGGTCTATCAAGAGCTCGCCGAGACGTTCGAGAAGCTCGATAGCATCGACGACGTGCGCGCGATCGTGATCACTGGGCGCGGCCGCGGTTTCTGCTCCGGCGGCGACCAGGACGACATCATCAAGCACCTGCTCGGTCGCGACACACCGGGGCTCGTGTCGTTCACGCGCGCGACCGGCCGGTTGATCGCGGCGATTCGCAAGTGCCGGCGACCGGTCATCGCCGCCATCAACGGCATCGCGGTCGGCGCCGGCGCGGTGATCGCGATCGCGTGCGACATGCGCGTCGTCGCGGCGCAGGCGAAGTTCGGGTTCATCTTCCCGAAGGTGGGGCTGTGCGGCGCCGACATGGGCGCGACGTACTTGCTGCCGCGGATCGTCGGTCTCGGTCACGCGAGCGAGCTGCTGTTCTTCGGCGACGTGATCGACGCCGCGCACGCGGATCGGATCGGGCTCGTGAACAAGCTGGTCGCCGACGGCGACGAGGCGCTCAAGGTCGCGCAGGAGTGGGCCGCGAAGCTCGCGAACGGCCCGGCGTTCGCACATTCGATGACGAAGCAGATGCTCGAGAGCGAGCACACGATGGCGCTCGCCGCGGCGATCGAAGCCGAGGCGCAAGCGCAGGCGCTGTGCATGCAGCATCCCGACTTCGCCGAAGCGCACGCTGCGTTCAAGGAAGAGCGTGCGCCGCGCTTCGCCGGCGTGAAGTGATTGCGATGCGCCTGTCGACCGACGATTTGCCGATGTTCTTCGACGCCGCGCATACGGCGCTCGCCGAGCAGTTGCGCCTGATCGCGCCGTCGCTCGAAGCTGCCGACGATCGAGCGGCCGTGCAGATCATGGGCACGAACGGCCTGTTCGAGCTGGTGGCGCCTGCGAGTGGCAAGACCGATGCGCGCTCGCTGTGCCTCGCGCGCGAGATGCTTGGCTACGTGTCTGCGAGTGCAGACTCGATCTTTGCGGTGCAGGGCCTCGGTGTGCATTCGATCTTGCTCGCGGGCAGCGCCGAGCAGAAAGCGCAGGTCGCGGAGTTTGCACGCGGCGCTCGCGTCGCCGCATTCGCAGTGACCGAGCCGGAGGCCGGTTCCGACGTCGCATCGATCCAGACGCGCGCCACCGCGAGCGGCGACGGTTACCGCCTCGACGGCGACAAGCTATTCATCTCGAATCTGGGGATCGCCGATCACGCGACCGTGTTCGCGTCGACCGATCCGGCGACCGGCGCACAAGGCCTGACCGCGTTCTGGGTGCCGCTCGACGCGCCCGGCGTGACGGTCAAGCCGCTCACCGCGACGGCGCCGCATCCGATCGGCGCACTCGAGCTGCGCGGCGTGGTCGTGCCCGCATCGGCGCGCATCGGTGCGCTCGGGCAGGGCATGAAGCTCGCGATGCAAACGCTCGATGCGTTCCGCGTGTCGGTCGGTGGCGCTGCGGTCGGCATGGCGCGGCGCGCGATGGACGAGGCGATTCGCTTCGTCACGCAACGCGTGCAGTTCGGCAAGCCGCTCGCCGAGCAGCAGCTCGTGCAGGCGCACATCGCCGACATGGCGGTCGACCTCGATGCCGCGCGGTTGCTCGTGCTACGCGCCGCGCATCGCAAGGACACGGTGGGCGGCAAGGTCACGACCGAGGTGTCGATCGCGAAGCTCGGCGCCACCGAGGCCGCGCAGCGCGTGATCGATCGCGCGGTGCAGCTGATGGGTGGGCGCGGCGTGATGCAAGGCAACATCGTCGAGCATCTGTATCGAGCGATCCGCCCGCTGCGCATCTACGAAGGGACGAGTGAAATCCAGCGCACGATCATCGGACGTGCGCTCGCGAAGGAACTTGGCAAATGACGAACCCGCGTGACGTCCGGTTTCCAGACGAATTCAATCTCGCCGACTACTGGCTGTTCGATCGGATCAAGGAAGGCAAGGGCGGCAAGGTTGCGCTGCGCTGGGGCGACCGCTCGTACACGTACAGCGAAGTCGCTGACCGCTCGCGCGCCCTCGCACGCGCGATGCTCCAGTCGGGCCTGCGGCCGGAGCAGCGCGTGTACATCGTGTTGCCCGACACGCCGGCGTTCGTGTGGAGCATCTTCGCCACGCTGGCAGCTGGTGGCGTCGTCACGATGGGCAATCCGCAGAATCCCGTCGAAGACCTGGCGTACGTGATCGACTACGTGCGCCCTGCGCTCGTGATCACGACGCCGAAGATCGGCAAGGCACTCGACGAGGACTATCGGATCGTGATCCCCGTTCTCGATTCGCCCGACGCTGCGACGGGAGAAGATCCCGAGCCATTCCCGGATCGGCCTGGAACGCTCGAGCACCTGATCGAGCTCGGCAAGAAGTCCGACGTCCCGCTGCCAAAGATCATGCGCGACGATCCGGCGATCTGGTTGTTCACGTCGGGCTCGACGGGCAAATCCAAGGCGGCGATGCACACGCATCGCGACTTCGCGTTCAACACCGAAGTGTTCGCGAAGCGCACGATCGGCATGCGCGAAGACGACATCACGGTCAGCGTGCCGCGCCTGTTCTTCGGCTACGCGACGGGAACGAACCTGTGGTTCCCGTTCGCAGTCGGCGCCACGGTCGGCCTGTTCAGCGAGCGGCCCACCGCCGAATCGATCACCGCTGCGATCCAGCGTTACAAAGCCACGGTCGTCACAAACGTGCCGACGATGCTCGGCAAGATCCTCGATCTCGACGACGAGCGCCGCGCCCGCGGCGAGCCCGGCCTCGATCTCTCCACCGTGCGGTTCCATTTCTCCGCGGGCGAAGCGCTGCCCGAGCCGCTGATGCGCCGGTTCAGCGAGCGGTTCTCCGGCGACATCTACGACGGCATCGGCTCGGCGGAGATGTTCCACATCTACTGCAGCAACCGCCCGGGCGACGTCAAACCCGGCACGCTGGGTCGCGTGGTCGAAGGCTACGAGCTCCGCATCCTTCCCGAAGAGGCCGACGCACCGGGTGCGCCCGAATTGCCGCGCGGTGAGATCGGAGTGCTGTGGGTCAAAGGCGACAGCGTGTCGCAAGGCTACTTTCGCGATCGCGACAAGTCGTGGAAGACGTTCCATGGCCACTGGTGCCGCACCGGTGATCTGTTCTCGATCGATGCCGACGGCTATCTCGTGTTCCAAGGCCGCGCAGACGATCTGTTCAAGGTCGGCGGCGTGTTCGTCGCGCCGCGTGAGGTCGAGGACTGCTTGCTCACGCACCCGGCCGTGTCGGTCGCCGCGGTCATTCCCGCCGAAGACCAGGGCCTCACGAAACCCAAGGCGATCGTCGTCCTGCGTCCCGACGCCCGCGATCGCGATAAACGTGCGCTCGCCGACGAGCTGAAAGCCCACGTGCAAGCTAGGCTGTCCAAACACAAGTACCCGCGTTGGGTCTTGTTCGTCGACGACCTCCCCAAAAACGATCGCGGCAAGGTCGACAAGAAACTCCTGATCGAGCGTGACAAACGCGGAGAGCTGACAAGCGAGTGACCGAGAAGTTCCTAGCGCGCCACACCACTGCATCGCTCGAGCAGCTCACCTCCAGCAAGAAGGGCGTGATCGCGCTCGTGCCGATCGGCTCGACCGAGCCGCACGGCCCGCACCTCGGCCTCGGCACCGACGTCATCATCTCCGCCGCCGCATGCCTGCGCGCCTGCGAGCTGCTCGAGAAGCGCGGCACGATGCTCGGCGTGATCGCGCCCGCCGTCAGCTACGGCGTCACCGACTGCGCGACCGGATTCGCCGGCGCCGTCTCGATTCCGGCCTCCGTGCTCACCGCCTACGTCGCCGCGATCTGCGACGGCCTGCTCGCCGCGAACGTGCGCCACGTCTGCCTCGTCAACAATCACCTCGAGCCCGCGCACGACGCCGCGATTCGCGCCGTGCTTACCGGCCGCGAAACCAAGGTCAGCTACGCGTGCCCGCTCGACAAGAAATGGGCGCGCACGCTCTCGGCCGAGTTCAAGTCCGGCGCGTGTCACGCAGGCCGCTACGAAACCTCGATCGTGATGGCCGCCGCGCCCGAGCTCGTGCAAGAGCCATTGCGCCAGCGGCTCTCGCCGGTCCCGATCTCGCTCTCCGAAAAGCTCAAAGCCGGCATCACCACGTTCGAAGCGATGGGGATGGAGCTCGCGTACGCCGGCGACCCCGCTGCCGCATCGATCGACGAAGGCGACCAGCTGATCCAGAAGCTCGGTGAGATGGTCGTCGGCGAAGTGCTCGAAGCGCTCGGAATCAAGCCCGCGGCCTAACGTCGCATCCGCATCCGCCACGGTGCGTCGCGGACTTGGCCGCACTCGTGCGGCGGCACGCCTACATGCGACCGCGTTACGATCGGCGCATGAACTTCAACATGACAACCGTGCTCGTCATCATGACGTTGTGTGCGGCGATTTATCTGCTCATGCACAAGAGCGATCGCATGTGGCCGACCATCGCGGTGATCGCGGCCGGTATCCAGGCATTGGTCGTGTTCGGCCTGATGTCGCTGAGCCTCGCGAAGTTCCGCATCGACGTGATCCTGCCCGCAGTGCTCGTCGTCGCCGGCGTCATCTGCTGGATGAAGGAGTCGACGAAGGGAACGATCACCGCCGCGACGCTGATCGCCCTCATCGCGGGTATGGAGCTGCTCGGCGCGTTGAATATACTCAACTGATATGAGCGCTCGTTGGCTGCCGCTGCTCCTGCTCGCCGGATGCGCGACCGAAGACTCGTCGCTGCTGATCGAGCGCCAGCCGACCACCATCGCGCAGACCAGCGACACCGGCTGGAAGCGCGGCTCGGTGATCCTCGCCGGTGACGCTGGCATCTTCACGTTCCCGCAGCCCGTGTCGCTGCGGTTCACGATGGTCGACGATGCGACGCTCGAGATGCCGACGCAGCTCGCGATCACGGCACCGAAGCTCGAGCCGTTCGGCGCGTCGTCGCAGCTCGAGGTCACGATCGAGCCGGCGTGTGACGCGATGACGTGCACCGCGGAGCTGAGCGTGACGGCGATGGGCTCGAGCGTGATCGCGGTCCAAGCGAAGGGGCCTTACGGCACCGAGCGCGCGTGCTTCTATTACGCCGTCGTCGATGCGTCGACCGATACCGACGCGCTGCGCACGGATCTTGAAACGCAACAGCAAGACTGCCGCATCAACGCGGAGTAGATCGCAGCCGTTGCACCGACGCGGCGTGGTCAGTGATGACATGGCGCGTTTGGTACAACGATCAGCGCTTCGGCGCGGACAGTAGGCGTGCCGGCGGAAGGCCGCCTGCGCGCTCGCGCAAGAACATCACGCGCGACGAATGATCGACGAGCCGGCATGTACCTGCGCCCGCGCCGACTGCGATGCCGCAGACGAGCGCGCACATGATCGCGGCGCCGATCGCGCTGAACGAGACGGGCAGGAGGAGACCGAACAGCAAGCCGCCCGCGAGGATCGCGATCGGTGGGGCGAAGATCATTTTCGCCGCGCGACGCGTCGGCGCTTCCTCTTTCCAGTCACCTTCGCAGCGATCGCAGCGGCGATTGTGCGCGAGCGCGTGCCGCTTGCACTGCGTGGCCGTGCAGCGACCGCACTTCATCTCCGGCGCTGTCACGCAGTCCGTGCAGACACGCGAACCCATCCGAAAAGCTTGGCGGCGCTTTTCGACGGGAGCAAGTACGTGATCAGACGTGACCGAAACCGCGCGCCTTAGCGCGCCACGTCACTCTTTGATTCCGTGCTTACCCTTAACCTGTTCGAGCACCTTGTTGTACTCGACCTCCCAGGCCTGGGTGCCTTCTTCAAGGTTCTTGATGCGGTCGCGAACCTCTTGGTCGATCGCTTCGTCGACCATCATGTGCTTCTTGCAGATGTCCTTGATCTTGCGGCGCAAGATCGCATCCTCAGCGAACACTTCGTCGATATGCCGAGAGGACATGAACGCCTCGAGCATCTGGTTCGCGATCCAGGACAGACCCTCTTCACCGAGACCGAATTCCTTTTGCTCGGCCAGCTGACGCTTCGTGCGGCCGAGGTGCGAGTACGGAAGCCCGCGGATCTCCAGGATGTCTTTCGCGCGCTCGGTCAGCTCTTTGTCGACGCGGATGTACTCTTTGAGCACGGCCGCACAATCGAGCTGGGCCTCGTTGCCGTCGCTGACTTCGAGGTCACCCGCTTGGGTCAGCGTCGTGATGATCTCCGCCGCGATGGTGTCGACCTTCCCTGGATACAGTCTCATTCTCCCGGCACTCTAGGGGCCACAAGCGGTACATGCAAGCCGCGGAGCACGTTCTTCGGCTCACTTTTTTTCGTCGATGTGCACGATCGCTATCCTGTTCCGAGTCGCCGACGTTCCGCTTGTTATCGCAGCGAATCGCGACGAGCTTTACGCCCGGCCGACGCGTCCTCCCGAGGTACTTGGACCAGCAATCGTCGGCGGCGTGGACGCCTTATCCGGAGGGACCTGGCTCGCGGTGAACCGCGCGGGTCGGTTCGCGGCGGTCACCAATCAGCGCGCGCTCGACACGCCGCCGGGCGGGCTGCGCTCCCGTGGGCTCGCGGTGAAAGAGCTCGCGATGGCGGACGATCAGGACGCGTATGTCGAGCGCGAGATCGAGCCCCGGATCTACGCGAGCATGAACTTGGTGTGGGGCGACGCCGAGCGCGTGAGCGTCGCGTACCTGCGACGCGAGGCGAACGAGAAGATCATCGAAAGGCTCGAGCCCGGCGTACACGTGCTGTGCAACGATCGATTGGGAGCGACCGATTTTCCGCGCGGCGATCGGTTGCACGCGGCAATCACGAAGGCGCTCGAGCACTCGCACGCGTACAGCGAGCTCGTGAAGGCGATCGAGATCGCGTTGCGCGATCACACACGCGTCGCGCTCGAAGACACACCGCCTTCGCATCTGCCACCCGAGCTCGGGCGCGAGCTGACCGCTGCGTGCATTCACAGCGAGCATTACGGCACGCGCAGCTCCACGCTGATCGCGATCGACAAGGATCGCGTCGTGTCGTATCTGCATGCGGACGGATCGCCGTGCACCGCCGCGTACGAGGATCGGTTGGAGCTACTCGATGGCGCGTGATCGCAAGCTCGTGGTCGCCGGCTTGATGGTGCGTGATGGGCTCGTGCTGATCACGCAGCGCCGCGCCGATCAGGCGTTACCGCTGCAGTGGGAGTTTCCCGGCGGCAAGGTCGAGCCCGGCGAGGCCCCGGTCACGGCGCTCGCTCGCGAGCTGCACGAGGAGATCGGTGTGCGTGTCGAGGTCGGGCGGATCTGGGATGTACTGTTTCACGCCTACGACGCGTTCGATCTCGTGATGCTCGTGTATGTGTGTCGCGTCGCCTCCGGCGAGCCGCGCGCCGTCGAGGTCGCAGACCTTGCGTGGGTCGCTCCGGGCGAGCTGCCGCGCTGGGATATCCTGCCTGCAGACCGCCCTCTCGTCGATCGTTTGGTTTCTGAAGGCCCGCCTTCATTGAAATAGCGCGTGTGGCCTGCCTACAATCCGCACTGACATGGAAGGCCGCGCCAAGGTAACGAAGGAAGTCCTCTGCGAGGAGGCTCGCTTCATCCTCGCCAACGTGATGGCGGAGGCGCGCTACGGACGTCAGAACCGCTACGACGACATTCGCCGCGTGTGCGAAGGCGCGGTGTCGATTCCGTTCGGCGAGTACATCGGTTTTCTCGAGAAGTCGGGCTATCTGCGCCACGATCAGGCGAACGAGAGCCTCGAGGTCACGCCCGACGGCGAGACGGTCGTTAATGGCGGCAACTTGCCCGAGTTCACCGAGCGCGCGGTCTCGCACTTCAAGAAGCTGCGTCAGACCCGCGCGATGCAGACCGGCTCGATGGCGATTCCGACCTCGCCGGCGGTGGCGGCGGCGATGCGCACCGAGGCCTCCGCTGCGCGCCAGTTGCCGGTCAAAGACGCGGCGAAGCTGACCAGCTCGGGCGGCCGTGCGTCGGCGGCGGTCGGCGGCGAGATCCAATCGGTCGACATGGAGCAGCGCTACGAGAAGCTCGCGACGATCGGCTCGGGCGGCATGGGCACCGTGTATCGCGCGCGCCAGGTCGCGCTCAATCGCGAGGTCGCGCTCAAAGAGATTCGCGATCTGTTCGGCTTCTTCAGCGAGGATCAGCGCAACGAGATCGTGAAGCGGTTCACCGATGTCGTGCGTGCGTGGGGCAACCTCGCGCATCCGAACATCCTGCCGATTCACGACGTCAACATCTGGTCGGAGTATCCGTACGTCGTCACCGAGCTCGCCGCGAACGGTTCGGCGCGCCGGTTGATCAACGACGCAGAAGAGATTCCCGTCGAGCTCGCGTTCAAGTACTTGCTGCAGGCGCTGCACGCACTACGCGCTGCGCATCAACAGAAGGTCTACCACCGCGGGCTCAAGCCCGAGCAGCTGCTGATCGACGCGTACGGCAACTTGAAGGTCTCGGACTTCGGGTTCTCGCGGATCGTCGAGCGCGACCACGCGGTGATTCGTCAGATCTACGTCGGCATGGGCAACGTCGCGTACATGGCGCCCGAGCTCTACACGGATCCGACGGCGACGAGCCCGCAGACCGACATCTACGCGCTCGGCATCATCTTCTACGAGCTGCTGACGCGGAAGCTGCCGGGCCGCCGCTCGCCGATGCCGTCGCAGATCAACAGCGCCTTGCCGCATGGCATCGACGACATCTTCGATCGGATGACGCGCGACGCCCGCGAAGAGCGCTACAACGCGGTCGACGAGATCCTCGACGACATCGACAAGCTCGAGGGCACCGAGAAGATCATCGGCAAGCAGAACGTCGTGCTCGTCGGCGAGAGCCCGCTGTCGGCCGTGAAGTTTCGCCCGGGCGCCGAAGAGCCGCTCGTCGGTACGCCGGTCGAAGAGGGCAGCGACGACGATAAGAAGGGCGGCGGCCACCGCCCGTACTCGTTCCAGCAGCGTCGCAAGAAGATCTAGCTCAACGGCCCGTCACGCCGAGCGAACGCAGCTTCGCCGCGAGTGCCTCTGCTTCATCGGCGTGGTTGTACAGGTGCGCCGAGATGCGGACGAGCGCGCCGTCGCGGAAGTCGACGATCGGAATCTCCCAGCCGTCGGCGAGCAGGCGTTTCTCGAGAGCAAGCGGGGTGGTGTTCGCCGGCAACGTGACCGGCACCGCAGCCATCGTGCCGAGATCTTCGTCGCGCGCGATGAAGCTCGCACCGAGCGCGTCGATCAGCCGCTGCCGCATCTCGATCACGAGCGCGTGATTGCGCGCGGTCACGTGGGCCCAGCCATTGCCCAGCTGCGCGAGCGTCGCGATCGCGGCCGGCACGCACAGGTGCGGCGTAGGATCGTGCGTGCCCATCCAGTCGAGCTCGGCGTGAAACCGATTGGTCGGCCCGTACTCGGCAGTCGCCCCGTGCGACGTCACGACGGGCACGAGCGGTGGCGCGCTCGCCGACGCGACCAGGCACCCTGTTCCCTTCGGCGCGCACAGCCACTTGTGGCTATTCGCCGCATACCAGGTGACGCCGGCGTCGAGCAGCGCACCGACGTCGAGCTCGATCTGGCCGGGCGCGTGCGCGCCGTCGACGATGATCGAGACACCGCGCGACGCGAGTGCAGCAACGAGCTGATCGATCGGCAGCCGCAATCCGGTCGGACTCGTCAGGTGATCGAGCAGCGCGAGCTTCGTCTGCGGCGTGATCGCGCGCGTGAATGCGGTGACGAATTCATCGGCATCGAACGGCAGCGCGATCGGCACGACGACCACACGTGCACCGCGCGCGGCCGCGACGCGATCGAGCTGGTTCTTGCACGCACGATACGCGTGGCTCGTGGTGATCAGCTCGTCGCCGTCGGCGATCGATGACGACGCGAGCGCGATCGCGACACCCGTCGTCGCATTCGGCATGAACGCGAGCCGCTCGCTCGGCGCGCCTAGAAACGTGGCGAGGATCTCGCGCGCGCGATCGATCTCGGTCTGCCACTCGAGCACGAGGAACTGCATCGGCGCGGCTTCCAGCCGATCGCGCCACTCCGTCGCCGCGTCGATCACTTCGAGGGGACACCCGCCGAAGCTGCCGTGGTTCAAGTGCTGGATATCGGCCGTGAGCGCCCAGCGGTCGAGCGGCGTGTGCGGCGACGCGAGCTTCACGCGTGCAGCATATCGCGAGTCCTGCGGCTAACCGGTAGCGACGCGTACGGCTATCCCGCGACCAGCCGCACCCTCATTCGGCGGCGACGCGGGCGAACGCGAGCAGGTGCTTCGGGTGAATCGATTCGGCCCAGTCATCAGGGCCGGGTTGCTTGACGCCGAGCACGCGATCGATCCACTCGCGCGGGATCGCGGCCACGCCGTCGCGGGCACCGAGCAGTGCGCCGACGATCGCGGCATTCGTGTCGGCATCGCCGCCGCGGCTCGCGACATCGACGACCGCCGCGCGCCAGCTCGGCGTGTGCATCAAGTGCCAGAACGCGAGGCGGAACGCGACACGCACGAACCCGGCCATCTTCCGCAGATCGAGATCGACGCGATACACGCGCGGGTTATCGCTCGCGCAGACCTCGAGGTCGCGCTCGAGATCCTCGACAGCGGCATCGATCAGCGCGAGGTCATCGCGATTATCGTCGTAGAGCTCGCGAAGCTTCGCGGCGGCGATCGGAATCGCGACGCGCCCGGCTTCGAATTGGGCTTGCGTGACCGCGACCCCGTCGTTCACAGGAAGGCTTGCGCCTGAACCCGACGCCATGCGGGTGCCGGGCCCGGTCATGACAACACCGCGCGCGATCGCTGCATTGAATGCGGCGCACGCGATCACACATCGCGGATCCGCGTGCGTGATGATCGAATCGCTGACCGACGCTTCCACCAACTTCTCGACACTCGTGCGTGCGTAGAACACGCCGATCGGAACGGTGCGCATGAGCGATCCGTTTCCCGCGGCGCGCCGGCCGCTGCCATGCCAGACCCGTCGGGCCGCCGTTCCGACGCTCTCTCCCTGTTCGATCGCGCGCAGCGCACCCGCCGTCTGGTTGCCGACGTCGAATGCGTGCTGGAACCACGCAACGTAGCGCGTCGCGAGATCGACCATGTCGATGCCGCGCTTGTCGGCGAGGCTGCGCGCCAGGCACACGGCCATCTGCGTGTCATCGGTGACCTGACCTGCTTTGAGGTCAAACGGTCCGCGCCCCACGAGGTCGGTCGCGGGGCCGGTCGCCAGCGTCGGATAGTCGGGCTGCTCGATGCCCTGGAACTCGTAGGTGGTGCCCAGGGCGTCGCCCACGGCCATACCGAGCAGGGCTCCAACACCCGGAATATCGATCCAATTCTCGGGGGAAAGCCCGCTCATAGTGTCGACGTTACACTGTCGAGCCGGAGCGGCAAGGGAGATCTCGGGATCTCACACAACAGGGCAGTTTTCTTGGCCGATCGGGAGCGGTCGGTGAGATTGACCAGGTGAGCGACTATGCCGCGCGCGCGCGCCTCGACCGCTGGAAGCAATCGCTGCTCGACCCCAACGAGCGTCTGCTCGATCTCGGCGACGAAGGGATACCGATCGCCGTTGATCCGGTGCGGATCGCGTTCGCGCTGGCCGGAGGCAGCGGCTTTGCCTTCGAAGCCGGCAGCGAACCGGCGTTCGACGCGGGACGGATCCGTGTCGCGATGCGCGAGGACGAGCTCGCCGCGCGGCTCGTCGACCTGCGGCGTGCGGCCCGCGCGGCGGTTGCCGACGGCGAGCACGTACTGTGGCTCGCGCTCGGCCTGTTGACGTGGAGCGACGGCGAGGGCGCGAGGCGCGTCGCGCCGCTCGTGTTGTGGCCCGTCGAGCTAGAGCGCGGCGATTCGCTGCGCTTGATCACGGCGGCGGACAAGCGGCCGCGCGTCAACGACATGCTGCTCGAAGGCCTGCGTCGCGAGCACGAGCTCGTGCTGGAGACGAGCGACGACTTCGATCTCGCCGCGCTACTCGATACGATCGGCGGGCTCACGCTGACGCGCGAGGGCTGGAGCATCGAGCGCGTTGCCAGGCTCGCGACGTTCTCGTTCGCGCGCTTCGACATGTGGCGCGATCTGGAGTCACGCGATGTGCTCGCGGCCGCACCGGTCGCGTGGTTGACCGGCGAGGCTGCGGCACCGACGTTTGTCGCGAGCTCGGCGATCGAATTGCTCGCGCCGCTCGACGCGGATGCGACGCAGCTCGCCGCGATCGGTTCGGCGGGTGCGGGTGCGAGCTTCGTGTTGCAAGGCGCGCCGGGCACCGGCAAGTCGCAGACGATCGCGAACGTGATGGTGCATTGCGCGAGCCAGGGCAAGACCGTGCTCGTCGTGAGCGATCGCGCGAGCACGCTCGAGGTGATCTATCAGCGGCTCGCGTCGGTCGGCCTCAGCGAGCTCGCGCTGCCGCTGTACGCCGGGCACGACGGTCGTTCGCGCGTGCTCGGTGGCTTGGCGCGCGTGCTCGATCGGTCGGTGCGGCTCGCCGCCAGCACGACGGCGGGCGATGCGCGGCTCGTCGAGCTGCGCGCGGCACTCGACGGTTATGTGACCTCACTGCACAAGGTGGGCTCGTTCGGAATGTCGATGCACGAGGTGCTCGGCCGGCTCGTCGAGCTCAAGACCACGCCGTGCGCAAAGCTCGCGGAGCGCGATGCGCCGTCGCTCGATCGTGCCGCGTACGAGCGCCGCAAGCGCGCGATCGATGCACTCGCGGAGGCGGCCGTGCCGATCGAGCCGGTCGCGACGCATCCGTGGCGGATGTCCGCGCTCGATGGGTGGCCCGTCGACGGCACGGAACGCGCGACGCGCGCGCTCAACGAGCTGCGTAGCAGCGTCGAGGTGTTGACGTCGGCGATCGCAGATGTCGGCAAGCTCGTGCCCGGCATCGTCGCGCGCACGCCCGATCAGATTCGCGCACTCGGTGCGCTCGCCGAGCTGGCGGCGGGATCGCCGCGGCCAGGTGCCGAGCTGCTCACCAACATGCGATCCTCGCGCTCCGGCTTGGAAGGCGGACCGCGAGGATCGGTGACACGGGGGCGCGTCGACGAGATCGCCGAGCGCGTCGCACTGATTCGCGCACGCGGCGGTGGCACGCTCGAAGTTCCGCGCGAGCCCGCGGCGTTCCTCTCGATCGCGACGCGACATCGCGCGCTCGCCGTCGAGGTCGACGACAAGTTCTCCGACGCGATCGACAATCTCGATGCCGGTGAGCTGTGGTCGCAGCTCAAGCGCTGGACGTCGAGCATGGCGGCACTTCGCTACGTCGCGTTGCGTAATGCGCGCGCCCAGGTCCGCGCGGCGGCGCAGCCCAGCCAGCTCGAGACCGACGAGGCGATGATCAGCGGGCTCGAGGCCGTGATCGCCGAGCGCGCGTGCCGAACGGCGCTGCTCGCTGCCGCACAATCGGCGCGCCGGTGGTTCGGCGACCTGTTCCCGGGCGGCGCCACCGAAGCAGTGCACCCCGGCGGCGATGCGCTGTCACTCGAGCTCGGCAAGATCGAGGAGGCGGTTGCGTGGGGCATCGACCTGCGACGCGCATTCGATCAACTCACGGTGACCGGCGGTGAGGCGGCCAAGCAAGCCGCATGGCGTGCGCTGATCGCGCAGGTTGCGGCGTCGCCCGCCACTGACGAGCGTCCTGCCGTCGAGCTCGCGCCGTTCGCTCGGCTCGCCGCTGCGGTCGCGCGCTGGGAGCCGGCACGTGCCGAGCTCGCGGTGATGACCGGTATCAAGCTCGAGGTGCTCGGCGCCGGCAACGATCATCTCGCCACGCTGCGCGATCAGACCGAGACGCTGTTCCACGCGGTCGGCTCGCTCGTCGAGTGGACGAGGTTCCAGCTCAGGCGTCGCGACGCGATCGTGGCGGGCGTCGGTCCTGCGATCATCGCGCTCGATCGTGGCGATCTCGGCGCACACGAGCTCTCGGCCGCCTGGCAGCGCGCGACGTTGCTCGCGTGGGCGGAGCTCGAGCTCGCCGAGACGCCGGAGCTCGCACGCTTCCACGGTCCGACGCATCACGCGCATGTCGCCGCGTTCGCGGATCTCGACCGCGGCTCGCTCGCGCTCACGCGTGCACGTGCCGTCGCGCGCGTCGCCGAGCGGGTGCCGCGCAAGACCGATCCCGATCCGGGCATCGCGGTGCTGCGCGGTGAGCTCGACGGTGCAACTGGCCGCTCGCTGCGCGCTGTGCTTGCCGAGCTGCCGACGCTACTACCGCGACTCGCGCCGTGCGTGCTCGCGACGCCTCACGCGATCGCGCAGTACTTGGATCCGTCGCTGCCCGCGTTCGACGTCGTCGTATTCGACGAAGCGTCGCGCATCCCGATCGCGCATGCACTCGGCGCACTCGCGCGCGCTCGTGCTGTGATTGTCGTCGGTGACACCAAGCAGCCGTTGCCGGCGGAAGGCGAGGGCCTCCTCGATGTCGCGCTCGCGGCGCGCATGCCGGAGCTCGTGCTCGGCGCGCACTACCGCAGCCGTCACGAGGATCTGTTCGCGTTCGCGAACAGCCGCTACTACGCCGATCGTGTCGAGGTACTGCCCGCACCGCACGGCTCGCCCGATCTCGGTATCAGCTGGCGCCGCCTCGAGGGCTTGCCGGATGCCGCCGGTGCGAATCGCACCGAGGCAGAAGCGATCGTCGCCGATGTGCGCTGTCGACTCGCCGATCCGAATCAACGGTCACGTTCGATCGCGATCGTCGCGCTGTCGCGGCCGCAACAGGAGCTGCTCGAAGACCTGCTCGACGCCGAGCTTGCGGCGCCCACCGACGGCGAGCGCTTGCTGATCGGCACGCCCGATCGCCTGCAAGGCGAAGAGCGTGACATCTGCTTGGTGTCGATCGGCGACTCTGCCGATGCGCTCGGCGCGCTCGCGCATGCCGGCGGCGAACGTTGGCTCGACGTCGCGATCACGCGCGCCCGCGAGCAGCTCATTCTGTTCTCGAGCTTCGCGCCCGAAGACATCCTGAGCGAAGCCGGCTGCGGCCGTGACCTGTCGGAGCTGCTCGGGTTCGCGCGCGCCGGTGGTGGCGCGGGCAAACCGCCCGAGGATGTCGAGCCCGCGAGCCCGATCACCGCGGCGATCGCACGTGCGCTCTCCGACCGCGGCTGGATCGTCAAGCATCGCGTCGGCTGCGGTGCGTTCAAGATCGATCTCGCCGTCGTCGATCCGAACGAGACCGACCGTTACGTACTCGCGATCGAACACGATGGAACCGCATATGCGAGCTCGGCTGCCGCGCGCTCGCGCGACCGGTTGCGCGCCCAACTGCTGACCGCCCTTGGCTGGCGTATCCATCGCGTGTGGTCGCTCGACTGGTGGACCGACGCGGACCGCGAGATCCAGCGCGCGCACGGCGCGATCGTCGCTGCGATCGCGGCAAGCCGACAGCGCCGGATGGCACCTGCACCGCGCCCGCTGCGCGCTCGCTCACCCCGTGTCACCGATGCACTCGCGGGCGGCGTTGCGCCGCGCGCGAGTGCCCCGCCGAAGGTCGCCGCCGGTTCCGCGCCGGTGGTGCACATTCCGTCGAAGCGCCCGTTGCAGATCGACGACACGCTACCCGCGCCCGCGGGCTTCACGCCACCGTCGGTGGCCGAAGGCTCGGGTCCCACGATCAACGCGATCGCGGGCGAGCAGGGCAGTGCACCACTGCGCCTGCCGCGTGGTGCGATCGCGATCGGTCCGTACACGGCTGCTGCGGTGCCCGCCGGTCGCCGCGCGCCCGACGACATGTTCGCGCCGCGCTACCTCGTCGAGCTCGGCAAGTGCGTCGAGCAAGTGCTCGCGGCCGAAGCGCCGATTCATGTCGATCTACTCGCGCGCCGCGTCGCTGCGTACTTCGGCATCGGCCGCGTGACTCAACGCGTGCTCGAGCAAGTGCAGGGCTCGTTGCTCGGCCGCGGCAAGTGGGGCAGCGAGAAGGGCATCGTGTGGCGCCTCGATCAGGATCCGGCCATCGTACCGCCGGTGCGCGTCGCGACGCAGACCGGCACGTCGAAGCGCGACATCGATCTCATCCCGCTGTGCGAGCTCGCCGCTGCGGCGCGCATCGTGGTCGAGCGCGTCAACGGCGTGTCGACAAATGATCTGATTCGCGACTGCGCGCGGCTGCTTGGATTCGCGCGCATGACCGACAAGGTCGCGGAACGCGTCACGCTCGGCGTGCGCCTCGCCGCTGCTCGCGAGCTGATCGCGATCGACGCCGGCAAGGCGCACCTCCTGCTCGCGTAGGCTAGACCGCGCGCAAATGCGCTTTGCGCGGCCCGATGCGCTCGGGCTGCGCGGGCCAATCGGGGGCGAGCAGGTAGCGCGCGAGACCCGCCGCGAAGCCCGCGCCGTGCGACAGGTGCAGGATCGGGAACATCGCCCACACGAGTGGAATCGCCGTCGCGCCGAGCTTGCGGCCGACGCGCACGGCTTCGGCGCCGCTCGCAAGCGCGTACGTCGCGAACGCCACGGGCGCGATCGGCCACAACGGCGGCAGCGCGATCATCGCCGCTGCGCCGGTCGTCATCAGGAATGGCAGCAGTGGGCGCAGCGTCGGGAACGTGCCGAGCTTGAGCAGCGTGCGCGCGCGGCCGCGGCCGTACTTGTAGTACTGCTTCGCGAGCGCCTTGAAGCTGTCGCGCGGGAAGTAGTGCACGACGATGTCGCGCGACAGATAGACCTGGCCGCCGGCGTCGAGGATGCGCTGGTTGAGCTCGGCATCCTCGTTCGTGATCGCGTTCGGATCCCACAGCCCGACCGTCTCGAACACTTTGCGGCGGAACGCGCCGAGGAACACGGTGTCGACGAAACCTTCGGCATCCGCCGAGCGGTACTTCGCGCCGCCCACGCCGAGCGGGCTCGTCAGCACCGCACAGAGAGCGCGCTGGAACCGGCTCTTTGCTTTTGCGCGCTGCGCACCACCGACGTTGTCGGCGCCCGTGCGCTCGAGCGTCTCGACGCACTTGCGCACGTAATCGGGCGCGTACTCGCAGTGCACGTCCATGCGCACGATCACGTCGCCCAGCGCCTGCTTGACCAGATGCCCCAAGCCCGCCGCTTGGAGCCGCTCGGGGTTGTCGATCAGCTTGATGCGCGGATCGGCGGCCGATAGTCGCGCCACGATCTCGCGCGTGCGGTCGGTGGACCGGCCGTCGGCGATGAGGATCTCGATGAGGTCCTTCGGATAGTCCTGAGCTTGAACACTCGCGATGCAGGTCTCGATGTACTTGTCTTCGTTGTACGCGGGCATCGCGATCGTGACGCGCGGCATTGTCATGAGCTTAGCTCGCCTGTCGTGCAACGTGGATACCAGCCCCGAGCACGAGCAGGCCGCCGAGCGCGGCGAGTGGGCGCATTGGCTCGCTCCACACGAATGCACCAACCGCGACGGCAACGAGAGGTTCTGCAAACGTCAGCACCGCCGCGCGAGCTGCGCCAATTCTCGTGAGCCCAGCGATGAATACGATGCCCGACAGTGCGCCGATCGTCGTCGAGCCTGCGGCAAGCAGCCCGAGGTCGGCCCAGCTCACCGTGGCAAGACCGCTCACTGCGAACGGCAGCATCACCACAGCCGCAAGTGCCGAGTGGTACGACATCACCCGCGCAGGTCCGATCCGTTCGGCGAGTCGTCGCACGAAGAACACGTTCGCCGCGTACGCAACTGCCGATGCTGCACCGAGCACCGCGCCGATCACGACGCCATCGGCCGCAGCGCGCCACGGCTCGAGCATGATCACGAGCCCGCCGAGGGCGACCACGGCTGCCGGCCTCGCACCGCGCGCGTACGTGCCTTCGATGCGCGGCGAGGCGAGCGCGATCAGGATCGGCGCGAGATAGTGCGTGAGCACCGCGATCGCGACGGTCGTGTAGCGCAGCGCCGCGAAGAACGTGATCACGTTGATCGCGTCGCTCGCCGTGTTGCCGAGCAACAGCAGTACGGTGCGGCGATCCCATTGCACCGGCTTGTCGCGCAGCGTGAGCGGGAACGTGACGATCGCCATGATCGCAAACATGATCGGGCTGATCACCCACGCGGAGAGACCGGTTGGCCGGAGGAACAGCGACCACGTGCCCCACGACATCGCGGCCAGCGTGACCATGACGATGCCCGCGCGCATTCACGAGTACTCTAAGCGCGCAGTGCGAGAACGCGAGCGGTTCCTCCAGGCATTTCACGACGCGCAGCCTGGGATCACGTCGCGCGGATTCGCCCGCAGCGGCAGCTACGAACGGCTCGCAGCGCGAGTGCCCGCGGGATGCGTACTCGATCTCGGATGTGGCGATGGAACACTGCTGCGGCTGCTGGGACCAGATGCGGTGGGAATCGATATCGCGCGTGAGGATATCGTCCGAGCGAAACGAACAGGAACAGGAGGAGGAGGAACAGGAGGAGGAGGAACAGGAGGAGGGGCAAGGACAGGGCCAGGGGCAGGGCCGGCGGTGTTGCGAGCTCGTGCGCAGCAGCTGCCGTTCGCGGATCGCAGCTTCGATGCTGCGATATGCCACCTCGCGTTCATGTTGTTCGATGACGTCGAGTGCGTAGTTGATGAGCTCGCGAGAGTCCTGCGGCCGGACGCTCGATTTGTCGCTCTGCTCGGCGGCGGACCCACGGCCGACGGCCACGATGCGTTTCACCGCTTCGCATCGCTGCTCCCTCGCGGCGACGGTTTCGGCGTTGGCGACAAGCGCGCGTCAAGCGAATCCGGTTGGCACGAGCTCTTCGCGGGCTGGCGCGACATCTCGTTCGAGCGCTGGCCGCTCGATCTCGGCGGCACGTTCGACGAGGTGTGGACGTTCCTATCGTCGAGCTACCAGCTGCGCGACGTCGATCGCGAACGCATCCGCGTCGAGCTACGCGCCGCGTTTCCCGGCGAGCGCGTGCCGTGCATGGTGGCGACCTACTGCGCGACCGCTACACGTTGAACAGGAAGTGCATGATGTCGCCGTCCTGCACGACGTACTCCTTGCCTTCGATGCGTAGCCTGCCGGCGGCTTTGATCCCCGCTTCGCTGCCGTACTTGTCCAGATCGTCGAGCGAGTAGACCTGCGCGCGAATGAAGCCCTTCTCGAAGTCCGTGTGGATCACGCCAGCGGCCTCGGGCCCGAGCGCGCCCTTGCGGATCGTCCAAGCTCGGATCTCTTTCTCGCCGGCCGTGAAGTACGACTGCAGGCCGAGCAGGCGGTAGCACTCGCGCGCGAGTGTCGCGAGCGCCGGCTCCTCGAGACCGTAGGACTTGAGCAGCTCGGCGCGGTCTGCT
>DATDCH010000229.1:0-9470 GCA_036524455.1 Kofleriaceae bacterium
GCGTATCCTGATCGTGTTCGCGCTCGTGACGCCGTTCTGGTCGCTCTTTGATCAAAAGGCGACGACCTGGGTACTGCAAGCAAACGACATGACCAAACCGTCGTGGTTTGCGCCGGCACAGATGCAGGCGCTCAACCCAGCCCTGGTCATGCTGATCATTCCGTTCAACAACATCGTGTTGTGGCCGTATCTCCGCCGTCTCGGCCGCGAACCAACGCAGATCCAGAAGATGAACTACGGCATCGCGTTCGCTGCGGTGGCGTGGGTGATCGTCGGAAGCATGCAGCTGGTGATCGACGGCGGTACGCAGTTTTCGATCGTCTGGCAGGTGCTCCCCTACTTTTTCCTGACGTTCGGTGAAGTGCTCGTGTCGGCGACTGGGCTCGAGTTCGCGTATAGCCAGGCACCGCTCGCGATGAAGGGCGCGATCATGAGCTTCTGGAACCTCGCCGTCACGATCGGCAACGTGTGGGTGCTGCTCGCGAACCACAGCGTGAAGAGCCCGGCCGTGATCGATCAGATCAAGGACAGCGGCATCAGCGTCACTGCCTTCCTCATGTTCTTCTTCGCAGCGTTCGCATTCGCTGCGGCGCTCATGTTCCGCTGGTATGCGAAACGCTACCGAATGACCGACAACTACCGAGCGTGATCTACCGGCAGTCGTCGCTGTACGTGCGAGCGAACTGCAGACGCTGATCGTTGATCTCGAACTCCCAGCGCGACTGCTGGAGCGAGATCTCGGCGATCGCATTCGCGGGCGCGCCATCGGCGATCGCGCGCTGCCAGATCGTCTTCATCGTGCAGCTCGGCTCGAGCGCGGAGCGGCCTTCGTACAGATCGCCGAGCACGCACATCTGAAATGCAGCGAGGCTGTGCTCTTGCCAGCCCGTCGCCGTACGCCTGACGTAAGCACACTTGTGCCGATCAAGCGATGAGTGCGCGACGGGCGGCGCCGCGCCGACCGGCAGCTTCGGATCGACCTCGGGCTCGACGGGCTCGACGGTGCGATAGAACGTCGCTTCGAGCTCGCCGTACGTCTCGTGCAGTGCGCCCTCGCTCGTGATGCCCTTGCCGCTCAGCTCGATCAGGCGAGAGCCCGGCAGCTCCTGCTCACCGCGCGCGCGGATCTCGGGCAGGAGCGCGGAGATCGAGTCGGGCAACGCGAGCTTCTGTTGGGGCTTGGTCTCTTCGGTCGTGCTCGTGTTGTACTCGCTGTCCTCGCGACCGGCCTTGGTTGCATAGATCGAGAGACCGACGACGAATGCCGCCGCGAGCAACCCGAAGGCGAGCATCGCCCTCCGACGTGCCAGTTGTGCGTCTTCGGCGGACGTCGGCCTCGCGGCGGTCGAAGCCGGCTTTGGTAGCGCGACCGGCTCCGGCAGCGGCGGCCGATGCTTCGCGAGCTCCGCTTCCGTCTCGCGCAGCTTGCTCTTCGCCGCGCGCAGCTCCGCCTCGAGCGAGGCGAGCCGCTGCTCCTGCCTCACGTCCTTGGACTTCTCCTTCGCGAGCTCGGCTTCGACTGCCTCCAGCCGCGCCAACGCCGCCTCGTGATCGTCGCGAAACACTCCGAAGATCTAGCGCGGTTGGTGATGCAGCGCCATCAGCACGAAGCCCACAACCAGCACCGCGATCAAGATGCCGGCGACGAGGATCTCGGCGCCTTTGCCGGAGGTCGGCTTGTTCAGCTTCACAGGCTCGGTCGCAACAACCGCCCGCTTCGTCGGTTTCGTTGTCGGTTTCGCCGCCGGCTTCGGCCGGTCCACCGGTACGCCAGCATCGCGAAGCTTCACCTTTGCGACCTCGAGCTCGTGCTCGAGCCGTGCGACGCGCGCGCTCTCCGCGGCATCCTCCTCGCGCTCGCGTTTCAATTCGGCTTCGAGCACAGCGATGCGTGCGAGTGCAGCCTCGTGGTCGTCGCGGAACACGGCCGCTAGCCCACCTTGGCGACGTCTGAAGGCGCGAGCGTGCCGTGCGACTGATAGTGATCGAACAGCTGGCCCCACGTCGTCTGATCGCGCCACTGCTCGAACACGCGGCGGTCGCGCAGCGGCCACCGGTAGTAGTCGTGATAGGCCTCCGAGCCCATCACGAACAGATTGACGAGCGGCGTGTGGAAGAACAACTTCTGGAACCGCTTGAGCGGGCCGAACCACATCACGTCGCCGACCATCGAAGCGCCGTTGTCACCGACGGAGAAGCCCCAGCGCTGGTTCGCGAGCTCGACGTCGCCGACGATCTCGATGTTCTCGCGGCGGCCGTTGCCGAGCCCTTGCTCGTCGGCCATCGAGATGTACTTCAAGCTCATCGGATCGAAGCCCATCATCGACGCCGAGACACTGTCGATCGCGACCTGATCCTCGCTCGCGAGCATCACGTCCTTGATCACGGGCCGCATCGTGCGCGGGCCGGGGCCGTCACCGGCAGTGGTGCCATCCATCACCGCGAACAGTCCCGCGTGGATCTCCTTTTGGATTGCGAGCAGATCGACGAGCGTTTCGTGGATCCACGAGTGCGTGTAGTGGCGCTTCGTGTTGAGCAGCCCGCCGAACGCGTTCTTCATCGCGCCGGTGGTCGTGGTGTAGATGTGGCAATTGTGGGCGACGATGCCGTTCGCGATGAACGAGCCAGCCTCCGGCACAGTCATGTCGAATAGCTCGACATCATCTGCGACATCGTCGATAGCTTCGACGACGTCCCACGCAAGATCCTCATTAGAGAGCGTGCGGAATCGGGCGATCTCAGATCCAAAGCGCGCGTCGCGGTCGCCCGTCGCCAGTACTTCGATTAGCTGGCGAGCGATCCGCGGCGTCGGGGCGGTGTAGCCGTTCTCGATATTGTTGACCGAGGCGGGCAGCCCCGTGCTCGCCTGTGTGAAACCGAGTCCTTCGCGAACTCGCCGCATCTCGGCCGGCGGCAGCGGCACGACATCCCAGTTGCTGGGCTGCTTGCTTCCCGCGAGACGCTCGGCGTGCCGCGCTAGCCGGGCTGCCTTCTCGGTATGGCGCAGCGTGAGCTTGCCGGCGAGGCGCGCCACCTGGCTGCCCGAAACCACAACCTGGAAGTAAGTGCGCGCTTCAGACCAGCCTTCGAGACGCTGCTGAATCGGCTTGATCGAAGCAACCACACCGAGCCGAGCGAACAGGCAAACAAGGCCGCGAGCAAGTTGCTCACTCTTGGAGACAGCCGACACCTCGGCCTGCCTCGCGGAGACCGTCCCGTCACCGTCGAGGTACGCGGATAAGAAAGCCGCGACCTCGTCGTCCGGGCATTTCATCAGCAACGGGGGAACGACCTTGTTGCCCGAGTTGCACGGTACTTCAAGGCCCAGCTCCGCAATGAAACGGACGAGGTCGCGCGAATAGATCGAGATCTTCGCGCTGTCGCGCTCGCGCGCCTCGACGGAGAACAACTCGTGTGTGAGGGTGCAGAAATCGCCGCGGAGGGCTGGATCCGTGTTGGTCCACCAGATCTTGCCGGCGCCCTTCTCCAGATCTTCAGCACAGCCCTCGGCGATGAAGTAACCCAGCCATCGGCAGAATGCCGTCGACGTTCGTGCCGGCACTGTGATCGCAACGACGTTGCGCCGAAGCGGCACGCCATGCCTCTTGAGGATGTGCTGCACGACTTGCCAGCGCACACCGACCTGGGTTGCGATCGCCGTCACCGTTTGCCCGCGCTGGTAAGTGTCGACAACGGTCTGCACGAAAGGCGCGTCGTACTTGCGGCCCGCGCGTGCGACCACCGGCGTTGCAGCCATTACCGCGTGCGTCTGGGGTAGCGGCTGCGAAGTCGCGCGAACCGCCATGCGGCGCGCGATCGCGAGGCGTTCACCGACCTGAAGGTCTCCTAACGTCTTCCAACCATCTTTCGAATAGAGAGGATGATCCGCGGTCGCGATCAACGTCCGGCCCATCTTGGTGCGCAGCTTGAGTGCTCTGCGACCATTGCGTCGGCTACGCGCGAAGTGTGTCGCGCGCAGTGCCCGCACATTTCCAGCGGGATCCATGGCGAACACGACGGCACTGCCCTCCGCGTGAACGGTCCCGTCGCTATCGAGCGCAACGACACCCGCCCGTCTCAACTGCTCGGTCACGAGCTCGCGGATCGTCGTAACCGTTCCGTCACCGAGCATGACTTCCGTCTCACCGGCGACGCACTTCACCGTCGGCAACTGAACGATGTTGGTGCCGTGGAATGCGTCGGGGATCTGGATCCCCTCGGGGAAGATCTGATCGAGGACGTTCATCTTCGCGCGTGGCTTGTAGATCGACCACGTCATGTCCTCGGGCTTGAAGTTGTAGCGAACCGGGATGTCGTACCGTTTGAAGATCGGGAGGTAGCCGTTGAGGTCTTCGCCCTTGAACGCGTCGGTGACGACGGTCTTGTTCTGCACGCACACCTGGTCGGTGTAGCCGCGCGCGCGCAGGCTGCGTACCGTGCCTTCCAGCTGCCAGGGCGTGGTGTTCGCCCCGGGGAACGGGAAGTGCCACGAGATGTTGTCTTTGAGGATCGTCTGGGCGCCCGGCTTGAGTGCGGTCCGCACGTCGGCGAGATCGTATAGGCGATCGATATCTTCGAGGATTTGATCGGGACGGACGCGGATTACCGCCACCTTCGAACGGGTCATGGCGCCGACCGTAGCGCCGAAAACTTGCCGCGTCGATCCCCCGAGGTGAGTCTGCGGACGTGGGCGAAACTTTATACAGCAGCAGTTATCAGCCCGATCCGCGCAGCGCCCGCGACGTCCTCGCGTTCGTGCTGACGCCGATCGAGGCGTTCGCTCACGCCGATGACCCAGAGGAGCTCGAGGCAGTCACCGAGCTCCTCGGATCTGCAAAGCAGGAAGCGGTGAACCGCTGGTTCTCGCTGCGCGACGAAGAGATCAGAAACTGATCACTACACGTACTTGAACGTCATCTTCTCGGTGTACAGCTCGACCTTGACGAGCTTGAGCTCCTCGGAGCCTGCATCCGCCTTCTCAGGGGTGATGCTGATGATGTCGGCACCGAAGAACTCGAGCGTGAAGATCGGCTTCAGCTCGTTGTCGTAGACGTCGAGCTGACCGTGCATCGTCGTGGTGTTGCGCACCTCGCCGTTGCCGGAGTCCGCGCCAAAGCCGACGCGCTTCTGCATGTGCGCCGCCAGCGGCTGCGCGTCGTTTTCCGGGATGTAGAACACCAGGTTCGGGAACTCGACAGCCGACGGTGTCTTGATCGCCGCCTTGAAGCCGCCGTAGTGGTGCTCGATGATGTTCTGCTTGATCGTGAACGAGTCGACCTTGACGACGCGCCGGCACGCATCCGCGTAGTCGTCGAGTTGGAAATGGAAGTTGTTGGCGGTCCAATGCTTCTGTTTGTCGTCGAAGTTCTTCGCCTGGGTCGGCATCGCGTTGCCGCTGCCTTTGGCGAATTCGATCGACTCGACCGCGAGGCCGACGTTCATGTAGACCGGGTTCTTGTCGTTCGCGTCGAGCTTGGGGAACGTCAGTTCCTTGATCATCGCGTTCATGAACGTGCGACGCGCGCGCTCTTTGTAATAGAAGTCGCCTGCGATGATCGCGCCGTTCTTGCGCAGCGGCTGGCCCTTGAAGAACGCGGCGATCCAATCGTAGAACGGCCCCGACATCGACATGCCGACCTGCAGCTTGATGTCTTCGAACTTCGGCTTGCCGAGCAGGCGGAAGCGGTGATACCCGCCGTTCTGATCGTTGATGCCGTACTGGTACGTCATCACGTCCGCCTTCACGCCACCGCCCTCGATCGAACGGAACAAGCTCACCTCTTGCTTGCCGTCCAACTCCAGCCCGAAGTGGGCGGCTGCGTAGACTCCATCAGGGTTGGACTTCGCCATTCGTGGTCCTCGAACGATTGTATACGTGCGCGTAAGGAGCCGGGCTCGCAGGCGCGGACTCCGAGCATGCTACGGTTGTCACGTCTGCGGTCTTCCTTGGACCGCGCGTATGGCTGACTCCCCGCTACCCACGGTAAGTTCCCGGCTTCCCCAGGCTTTCCCGCCGCGTTGGGGGTTCTTCAAGGGCCTGCTGACGGGTGCGGTGATCGAGGTTCCGGCGTTCGCGATCGGAGTTTGGCTGTTAGCGCGTTTCGGAGTCGGAGATCCCGACGCGTCGTTCATGCGGATCCTTCGCCTGACCGCCGTGTTCGCGGGCGTCGCAGCGCTGCTCACCGCAGCGGGCATCGGCCGGCTCGCGGCGTACGCGTCGGTCGACAAGATCGGCGGCCGGCGTCACGCGCTGCGAGTTGCCGCGCAGGCACACGCCGCGGCGGGCGCAGGCCTGCTGCTCATCGCGGCGATTCCGCAGGGTCATCTGCCCGAGGGCGTGCTCGGCTGGCTGGCGATCTTCGCGATGGGCGGGTTGGTCGGTGCCGGCTGCGGCGCAACGATCGGCGCGGTGTGTGGCGGCGCGGCGCCGGTGCGCATCGGCGACGTGATGGCCGCGGCGATCAAGCGGCCGAGCGAAGCACTGCGCCAGCTGCTCGATCCGGAAGACTTGATCAAGCTCGGCGCAGCGGTTCGCCAGCGCACCACGCAGATGCTCGGGGGCATGTTCGAGCCCGCAGAGCGGCCGCCCGTCGAGAAGCCCAAACCACCGGAGCGCGTGCCGCTCGGCTCGACGATGGAGCGCAACGTCGACAAGTCTGATCCGAAGCCGGCCGAGCCGACGAAGATCAGCGAGCGCGCACCCGCCCCCAAGTCTGCCGAGCCACCGCGAGAGTGACCGTGCGCCCCGAACGTCACGAGCTCCGCACACTCGCGGTCGCGCTGCTCGCATCGCTGCTGCTATGGAACCTGCCGCGCGGCGGCGTGCTGCTCTATCCGTTCAAGCTGTTCGCGACGTGGCTGCACGAGCTCTCGCACGGCGTCGCGATGATCCTGACCGGCGCCGGCTTCGATCACATCGTGATCTATCGCGACACCAGCGGCCTCGCGTACGCGTACACGTCGGTCGGCTCCTTCGGCACCGCGCTGATCGCCGCGGCCGGTTACATGGGCACGCCGCTGTGGGGCGCGCTGCTGTTCGTCGTCACGCCGACGGCGAAGGCGTCACGGCGCGCTCTGCTCGTGCTCGCGGGGCTGCTCGTCGGCACGACGATCCTCGTGATCGCGCCGAGCCCGACCGGTGACACGTTCGGGCAATGGGCGACACCCGCGATGGGTGCGGGCGTCGCGCTGTGTGGCTTGATCATTCCGGATCGCTGGCGCGTGCTCGTCGCCCACTTCATCGCGGTGCAGGCGTGCGTCAACGCGCTGCTCGACATTCGCGTGCTGCTGCGACCCTCGCAGGTCGTCGACGGCAAGAGCGCCGGCATGTCCGACGCACACAACATGGCGCTCAACACGTTCGGCACGAACGAGGCCGGCAATGTCGAAACGTGGACGGTGTGGTTCTGGGCGATCGTCTGGCTCGCCTGGTCACTCGCCGTGCTCTACGTCGCGCTGCGGATCAGTGGATCGCGGGCAGCGAAGCGCGCAGCTCGGCTCGCTCGCGCCAAGGCCTCACCTCGAGGTGGAAGTGATCGTGGTGAGCGTCGTCATAGTCCGGCGACAGCACCAGGTGAAACAGACCCGAGCGCACCAGCTGGCACTGCAGAACCTTGAGCACGGCACCGGCCTGCGTCGCCGGCGTGCCGAGACAGTCGACCGCGTCACCGAGCCCCTGCTCGTAGTCGCTCGCGATCTTCATCGTGCCGAGCTCGGCGCCAGAGAAATGGCTGACGTCGATCGCGAGGCCGTAGCTGTGCTTCGACGGTCGGTTCGTACCGCGCACGTTGCGCCGCGAATACGCCGACGAGTACGTCGCCTTCTCGACGCCGAGTGCGCGCAGGTACCGGCCCGCCTCGGCGAGCGACACCGCGAGCGAGCAGTCGATCACGAGCGCGCCCTGCCCCGCGACCTCGACGCCACCGAGCGCGCCAGAGATCTCGACCGCCTGCGCGATACCGGGCTTCTTCGCCTTCTTGAACCCGACGCCACGCGTCTCGAGCTCGGCGTAACAGCTCTTGTCATCGGCACGCGCGGTACCGGCGAGCAGCAGCAACGCGATCACGACCCAGCGCACGCGCCGAGCGTACCCCTCGCCGCGCGGGCCGCGCAAAATTACTGCACCGAGCCGAGCAGCTGCGTGAAGAACTCGGGGGCCGCGCGGGCGACGGTCTCGGGCGCGTAGAGGCTGACGAGAACCACACCGGCCGCATCGGCACGGCCCGCGACGACGACGCGGAAGCGCTGGCGATCACCGAGCGGATCCGCCAGCGACACCTGGAGCTCGCTGCCATACCAGCCCGGGGGCAGCACGAATAACCGATCTGGCGCGGCCTTGACCTCGTCGAACTTGTTGTCGGCCGCGCGTTTCTCTTCGCCCGGGCGGTACGCGTCGACCTGCGCCTCGAGCGTGCCCTCTGCAGGCCCGCGCTGGGCGAGCAGCACGATGAACATATCCGGATCGAACAGCTCGTCGCCCGCACGGTGCCACGTCGTTGGCACGATCGCCGAGATCGTGGTCGTCGAGCGCCGCGCCTTCGGGGCGTTTGCGAGGCTATCCGCGATCGAGGTCTGCGCGACCATGACGACCGCGCCGATCACCGCGGCGGCAAACGCGAGCGTCACGATGCGGGCGACGTGGAGGCCGGCATTCGCCCAGCGCACGTGCGGCGACAGCGCCATGCCGGCAACCGCACCGAACAGAAGGCCGGCACCGTGCGCCCATTGATCCATCACCGGATACACGAAGCCGATGCCGATCTGTGCGACCGCGACGACCGCGAGGCTGCCCCACACGCCACGGCTCCACGCGGAGCGATGGCGCTTGCGATGCAGCGACAGCTCGATGAACACCGCGCCGAGCAAGCCGAAGACTGCACCCGACGCACCGGCCGAGACGCCCGCCGGCGACGCGAGAAAGCTCGCGACCGCGCCGCCGATGCCCGCGCATGCAAAGATCGCGAGCGTGCGCCACGGTCCGAACAGATCCTCGACGAGCCGGCCGAGGAACCACAGACCGATCACGTTGACGATCAAGTGAATGCCGCCGACGTGTACGAAGATGCACGTGACGAGCCGCCACCACTCGCCGTCGTGAACGAGGCCTCGCACCATCGCGCCGGCGCGCATCAGCGTGCCGACGTCGGTCGAGCCGTCGAGAACAAAGGCGATCGTCGCCGCGGCAGCCAAGCACGACACGACGAGGATGCGCGTCGCGATCGGACCGCGCGGGCGCAGCCGCTCGGTGACGACGGGCACCGGTTCCGCCTCGACGCGCGACACGACTTCGGTCGCCGTTGGACCGAGCTCGGTGCGCTTCGCGTCCTTGAGCCGCTGCAGCGCCTGATCGATCAGCACACGCGGCCTCCCACGCGTGCGTGCGCGCGCTTTCGCATACGCGGCTTCCGCGGCGGCGACTTCGCCTTGCCGCTCGTGCGCGACCGCGACCCAGTACGTGCGTGCGGCCCGCT
>DATDCH010000230.1:0-13036 GCA_036524455.1 Kofleriaceae bacterium
GTCAGATTTCGCGCAGGCCGACATCGGTCCATCGCCGTCGACGCTCGCGCCGTCGCTACTCGACCCATCGGCGCTTCCCCCACCGCCGTCGTTTCGCTCGACGTGATCGAGCTGGAACAGCAGATCGCATCCGGTCGCCAGCACGGCGATCGATACCGCTCCCAACCGAGTTCCTCCGGGCATCCCGAGCAGGGAATTGTAGAGCCAAACGGTGCGTCGACGGGACGTCCCGTATCGTCGGCGGCGATTGTTCGCCGAACGCGCCGCGTTACTTGCTCGCCGCGGTCGCTGGGCGCGCCGTCGCTGCGTCGAGGATGACATCCGCGACCGCCTTCGGCTTCGACAGCATGCCGACGTGGCCCGCATCGATCGTTGTCGTCTTCGCTTTCATCCGCTTCGCGAACATCGCTTGCGCGGAAGGATCGATGATGCGATCGCGCGTACCGCGGACGTACCAGCTCGGCTTGGACTTCCACGCCGGATCCTTCATCGCTTCGTCGAAGCCCTTCACCGGCACCGGACCCTGCTTCGCCAGGATGAGCTTCTGCTCGGCAGCCGAGACATCCGGTGCGAAGTCATTCATGACGGTCTCTTTCGATAGCCACGCATAGCCACCGCTATCGACCTGCAACGCCTTGAGCCACGCCGGTGGCTTGTCCTTGAGCAGCGCGTTAACCGTCTCGCCGTCGTCGAGCCCGAATGCATCGACGAATACGAGCGCCTTCACCTTCGCGTCGTGGCCCGCGCGGCTGATCACGAACCCGGCATAGGAGTGGCCGACCAGCACGACGTCGCCGGGCTGGCGTTCGATCGCGCGCGTGGTCGCCGCGATGTCTTCGGCCGGGGTCGTGAGCGGCAAGTGGAGGGCCACGACGGAGTAGCCCTTCGCTTCGAGCAACGGAACGACCTTGTCCCAGCACGATCCGTCGGCCCATGCACCGTGCACGAGCACGATCGATGGCTTTGCCGTCGGCGCCGGCTTGGTCTGCTTCGGCGCGGTGCGCGCCTGTGGCTGCTGCGGCTGCGGTTGTGGCTGGGCATGGCCGAGCGCGGAAACGATCAGGAGAATGGCGGTCGCGATCGCGGGCTTGAGCTTCGACATGCTGCGCCCGACAGCAGCCATCGTGCCAGTCGGCCGTCGCAACCATGTCGAGCGGACGACCCTTCCTGGACTCGCGCGCCGCGATCTACGTGGCGATTGGTAGTGCAGCCGTGCGACCGGGCACCACCTCATCCCGAGCAGCTCCCACAGGATAGGTAGATCCGGGCAGCTAGTAAATTCAAATCGGATCGTCGACGGTGGACGCATGTTTGTCGGCATCGATTTCGGCACCACGAACTCCGCGATCGGCGTCGCCGATGCACGCGGCGACGTTCAGCTCGTACCGCTCGCGGGCGCGAGCTACTGGCGCACGGTGCTCTACTTCGAGCCGGGTGGCGGCTTATCGGCAGGTGCGCCTGCGATCGCGCGCTACCTCGAGACCGAAGGCGACGGCAGGCTCGTGCAATCGATCAAGAGCCACCTCGCGAGCGCGTCGTTCACGCGCACGTCGATCTTCGGCCGCCGCTGGCAACTCGACGACATCATCGCGGCGTACGTGCGGCAGCTCCGCGCTGCGGCGCCGTTTGACCTCGGCAACCGCTGCGTGATCGGTAGACCGGTGCGTTACTGGGGCGCCGAGCATCCCGACGACGACACCCGCGCAGTCGCGCGCATGACCTCGGCGCTCGCGAAAGCTGGCTTCGACGAAGTCGTGTTCGAGTACGAGCCGGTCGGTGCCGCTGCACGCTACGCTGCGATGCTCGACCACGACGAGCTCATCGTGGTCGCCGATTACGGTGGCGGCACGACGGACTTCTCGGTGATCCGCGTCGGGCCGCGGCGCGCGCCCCGTGTCATGGATGCCTCTGGCGCGCGCAGCGCAGTGGCCGAGGTGCTCGCGACCGGCGGTATCGGAGTCTCGGGCGATGCGTTCGACGCGCGTGTGATCGATGCGATCGTCGCGCCCGCACTCGGCCGCGGCTCGAAGTACCGCGACGAGATGGGCGGTGAGGCACCCGTCCCCGCGTGGCTCTATGGCCACCTGCGGCGCTGGCACTTGCTGTCGTTCCTGAAGGAGGAGTCGACACAGCGCTTGCTCGAGCGCGTCGCACGTGGCGCGGTCGAGGCGGTGCGCGTGGGCCGGTTGGTCAGCGTCGTCGAGGACGACCTCGGGCTCGCACTGCATCGCGCGGTCGAAGGTGCGAAAGTACGGCTGTCGAAACGCGATGCCGAACGCGTCGAGCTGCCGGCGATCACGCTCGACCTGCCGATCGCGCGCGCGGCATTCGACGATTGGATCACCGACGACCTCGCGGCGATCGATCGCGTGCTCGATGACGTGCTCGCACGTGCGGGCGTCGAAGCCAAAGCAATCGATCGCGCATTCGCGACCGGCGGCAGCTCGCTCGTGCCCGCAGTGCGCGGCCGGCTCGCGGCGCGGTTCGGTGACGATCGCGTCGTGGGCGGCGAAGAGCTGACGAGCGTCGCGTGGGGACTCGCCGCACGAGCGCGCGAGGTGTTCGGCTAATCGCTGCGCGGTGTACGTGGCGATACGTAGTGCGCGCGTGCGTGGATGACTCGCGTGAACCGGCATCGTGGCTGCACACGACGCGATCGCGCGTATGCACGCGTGGCACGCCGCCTGCTCACCGTCGCGACCTCACCTTTGAGGCGGAAGGATCTCGACCATGGGCACGATTACGACGAAGGACAACACGACCATCTATTACAAGGACTGGGGCAAGGGCGCGCCGGTCGTATTCAGCCACGGCTGGCCGCTCAGCGCCGATGCGTGGGACCCGCAGATGCATTTCGTCGCGTCGCAGGGTTTTCGTGCGATCGCACATGATCGACGAGGGCATGGTCGCTCGTCGCAGCCAGGGCTCGGCAACGACATGGATGCGTACGCCGACGATCTCGCGGCGCTGATCGACAAGCTCGATCTCAAAGGCGTCACGCTGGTCGGGCATTCGACGGGAGGCGGCGAGGTCGTGCGTTACATCGGTCGCCATGGCGTGAAGCGTGTCGCGCGGCTCGTGCTCGTCGGTGCCATCCCGCCGCTCATGCTCCTGAGCAACACGAACCCGAAGGGCACGCCAATGACCGTGTTCGAAGGCCTGCGCACCGGGCTGACGACCGATCGCGCGCAGTTCTACAAAGAGTTCTCGATTCCGTTCTACGGCGCGAACCGCAATGGCTCGACGGTCTCGCAGGGCGTGCGCGATCACTTCTGGCTGCAGTGCATGCAGGTCGGACTCAAGAACGCGTACGAGTGCATCATGGCGTTCTCGGAGACCGACTTCAGCGAAGACCTCAAGCGCGTGACGGTGCCGACGTTGATCGTCCACGGTGACGACGATCAGATCGTACCGATCGACGCATCGGCGCGGCGCAGCGCGGAGCTGATCAAGACCGCGGCGCTCAAGATCTATCCGGGTGCGCCGCACGGCTTGACGACGACGCACGCCGAGCAGTTCAACACGGATCTGCAACGGTTCCTGGCGACTTGATCCGTCGGCTCAGTACTTCGCGATGAAGTCCAAGAGCGTGCGCGTGAACCGGTCGGGATCGTCGAGCATTACGAAGTGCCCGGTCTTCGGTACGACCACGATCTCGACGTGCTCGACACCCGCGGCCTGCCGGCGATAGCGCGCTTGCAGGCCGCCATCGGCGAGCACGAGCAACACCGGCGCGGTGATGGTCTTGACCTTCTCGGTGATGTCGAGCTTGACCAGCTCGTAGATCGCGTCGCCGATCGTCTGCCGATCTGACGACGCGATCTGCTTGATGTACGGCTCGATGCGCTTGCGGTTGCGCGTCATGCCCGAGAACACGTTGCGCAACGCGACCGGCAGCTCGGCGTCGCCGGCCTGCGCCCACGTGTTGCGGAGCAGGCGCGCGTACTCGTTGCTCGCGAAGTAGCGCGGGCCCGCGTCGACGACGACCACCGCAGCGACGACATCGGGCGCCGTTGCGGCGAGCCAATACGCGATCAAGCCGCCGAGGCTGTGACCGACAACGATCGCATCCTTCAACTGGTTCGAGCGGATGTAGCGGACGAGCTCCTTGCGCGTCTTCGCCATCAGCGGCGGCTTGGTCGGCTCCGTGCCGCCGAATCCGGCGAGCGTGATCACGTGGGCTTGGATATCGTCGCCGAGCCGCTGCACCGTGCTGTCCCACACTTCGCCGGGGCAGGCCAGACCGGGAATGAAGATCACAGGTCGACCTTCGCCCGTGACCTTGGCGGTGAACGCCGTCGGGACAAAGCCCGGCTGGTTGACGAACGGCCCGTCGTCCTCGTCGGTTTCCGTATCACCGTTCTCGGCACGCGGCTGAGATTTGCCACCGCACGCCACGACTGTGACGGCGAGCGCAACCACGACCGCGACGAGCCGCATCTGTCGAGACGATACCCCCGTCGAGCTGATACAACAGTGGAGATGCGCGCGTTGTGGGCGATCGCTCTCGTTCTCGTTGGTTGTGATTCCGATAACGAAGGCGATCCGGAATCGTTCCTCGATACCGGTGGCTCGCTCGAGATCGAGGGCTGCGGCTACACGCTGACGACCCGCCTCGGTGCGGAGCCACCGAAACCGTCGGGCAAGGTGATCGGCTCCGATCCGACGCCGCGCGCCGTGCACCTCGGCATCATGGGTGATCCGAAGACGTCGATCGTAGCGCAGTGGCGTACCGCCGACGAGACGACCACCGTCACGAAGCTGCGCTACGACAAGGCCACCGATTCAGCGCCGCTCGAGCTGAGCAAGGTCGTCGAGGGCGTGCACTTTCGCTACAACGCGACCGGCACCGATCTGTTCCACATGCACCAGGTGCATCTGTGCGATCTCGAGCCCGGCACCACGTACAGCTATCAAGTCGGTGCCGATGATCACTGGTCGCCGATCTACACGTTCCACACCGCGCCCGATGTCGAGGCGCACCCCGATGCCGAGGTCGTGTTCGGATTCGTCGGCGACAGCCGCGGCGGTTACGACGTCTGGGCTCAGCTGGCGTCACAGCTGCAGTTGCGCACGCCCGACGTGATTCTATTTTCCGGCGATGCGGTCACGATCGGACTCACGCAATACGAGTGGGAGGAGTTCCTCGGCGTCGCCGAACCGCTGCTCGCGACCACGCCGATCGTGATCACGAATGGCAACCACGAAGCGAACGCGATCAACTTCTTCTCGCAATTCGCGCTGCCGGGCGACCAGGAGAACTTCAGCTTCGACTACGGCTTCGCGCACGTCTTCGTCGCGAACGACTCACCGGATAATCCATCGGACATCACGTCGCTGATCCCGACGCTGATGGACGCCGACTTCACGGACCATGCGTCGGCGCGCTGGAAGATGCTGATGCATCACCGGCCGATGTATTCGTCGGGTTCGCGCCACGGCTCGGCGATGGACATCCGCGCCGCGTGGGGCCCGATCGTCGACGAGCACAAGCTCGACCTCGTGCTCAACGGTCACGAGCATCAGTTCGAGATGAGCAAGCCGATCGCGGGCGGTGTCGTGCAGACCTCGAATGCCGACGGTACGGTCTACGTCGTCGCGGGTGGCGCGGGTGCCGAGCTCTACGACTTCGGTCCTGCGAACCCGTGGAGCGAGTACACCGAGTCGGCGCATACGGCCGCGCTCATCCGCGTGCGCCGCGATCAGCTCACGCTCGATCCCTTCCGTCCCGATGGGACCGCGGTTCCGACGGGGCTCACCAAGACGAAGCTGTGAAACTTGCCGCGCTCGCGGCGCTGTTGCTGCTCGCGCGGATTGCCGCGGCGCAGCCCGCCGATGGCGAGCGCTCGTTCCGCGACGCTTCGACCCGCGGCGACATCACTGCGCTCGAACAGCTCGGTGCGCAGCGCCCGCTCACGATGTGGAGCGACGATGCGTGGGCGGAAGCCGCGCGGCTCGCCGTCAAAGCGAACGACTTCACGCGCGCGCGCGCCGCACTCGAGCAAGTGATCGCGATCGGCACCGACGATCGCCTCGTCCGCCGCGCTCGCAACGAGCTCGCACGCATCGCGAGCTTCACCGGCACCAGCGGCGAGCACACCGCGGTCGCCGCCGAGCACGAGCGGCTCGCGCCGCAGCTCAACGCAGGCACCGATCCCAAGCCCGCGTTGCGCGAGCTCGAGCGGCTCGTGCGTGCCCACCCGACGTACCCGCGTGCACCGATGTTGATGGTCGCGCTCGCGCAAGGCTGGGAGCGCGAAGGCGAGGGTGATCGCGCGATCGCGTGGCTGCGCGAAGCCCAGACGATCGCGACCGTGCCGGCCGATCAGCTGCGCATCGGCGCCGAGCTCGTCCGCACGCTGATCCGCACCGGCAAGCTCGCCGCCGCCGAGCAGGAGCTCGACCGGTTCGCCGGCGGCGCCAGTCCCGGCATCGTGATCAACCTGCGCAAGGATCTCGACCGCGCGGAGCTGCGCCGTACCGTACGCTGGCTGATGTGGGGTGTGCTCGTCGCGCTCGCCGCCGCGGCCGTGCTTGCACTGCGCCGTGCCGCCGGTTCGTGGCGCGCCGCGCTGCGCCGACTCGCGCGGCCGCCGATGGAGGCGCTGTTCCTCGTGCCGATCAGCGCGGTCGTCGTCGGCTTCGCGCTGACCGGCAATCCACTGATCGCGCGCACCGTGCTCGCGATCATTCTCGCCGGCGTGGTCACGAGCTGGGTGTCGGGTGCGATCCTCGACGGCCAACCGCGCGTGCGACTCGGCCGTGCCGCCGCACATGCGGGTCTCTCGATCGTCGCGATTCTTGCGAGCGTCTACCTCGCCGTCGATCGTGGCCACGTGATCGACTTCATCATCGAGACCTGGCACCAGGGCCACGAGCGCGGCTGACCGAACGATCCGGACCCGGTTCACGCTCGTACTAGGTGCCCGCTCCCCAGGCGGTTGCAACCCGCGCTCGACGGTCGCCGCGGCCAACCTCGCGGATGTACGCGGCGCAGGCGCTGGCACATCGCGTGCTCTACTCCGCGCCATGCACGGCTACGGCTACGGTTTCGGCGGTTGGTACGGCGGCGGTCGCCGCGGTACCGGCCTCGGTACCAGCTACATAGCTCGCGCATAAGCGTCGCCCACCGAGGCGACGTTTTAGTTTTCGGCTTTCGCTCGCTCCTGACTCGCGCCCGTTTCGCTCCGAACACCACGTGCAACGATTTGCTCACTTCGAGCGACGGCGTTGCCGACGCGCGGTTTCGCAACTGCGCGACGTCGCGGCGTGGATCGATCGGCATCGCGGCTGCACTGTGCTCGGTCATCGTCGAACTTTCTCGACGACAAACAGGAGCAAGCCAGATGTCGGAGATGATGCAAACGATCGAGAGTGCTGAGTTGGACAACGTGCGCGGCGGCGAGGGCTACAACTGGAGCGATGCTGTGCGCGGCGGCGCGGGCGCGCTGTTCGGCGGTCTGACGGGCGGTCCGATCGGTGCAGTCGTCGGCTTCGGCGCTGGTTTCATGTCCCGCAACGTCGGCAACCTCGGCGACGCGGTGAACGATCTGCAGCGCGAGCGCGCGCGCGGGCAGCAGCTCGACCAGCAGCGCCAGCAGATGCAGCAGCGCCGCCAGGGGCAGTAGTCGGCTTCTCGTCGTCGGTCACTCGACGAAGTACGCCTGAACTTGATCGATATCGGAGCGCGCGGTGAACGTCGGCTTACCGTCCTCGATCGCGAAGCACTGTGCGGTGCGAAACGGCGGAAACGATGGACGGTTGAGCAGATATGCGCCGAGCGAGCTGATCGACGGTTCGTGACCGACGACGAGAACCGCCATGCCGGTCTGCGCGATCGAGCTCGCAGCGATGCGCGGCATCGCGGATGGCTCGAGGCTGCGCCACGACGCGATCGCCCCGATGTAATCGATGCTCGCTGCGAGCAGCTCCGCGGTTTGCACGGCGCGGGGCAGCGGCGAGCACACGATCGCATCGGGCGCGATGTTGTGCTCGCGCAACAGGCGGCCGAGGATGCGCGCGGCTTCGCGGCCGCGTGGCGACAGCCAGCGATCGCGATCACTGCCTGCGTCTTCCTCGGGCACGGCGTCGCCGTGCCGCACTAAGTAGATCCGCATGCCCTCATCCTACTGCGGCTTGGTCACGGGAGCATCGCCGCTGCCCTCCTCGGGCGGTAGCGGCGGTTCGTCACCGGAGCCGGCCGGCTCGGCGGTCGGTGGTGCTTGCTTGCAGAGCGGTGCGCTCGCGAGCGACAGCACCTCGAGCGCGAGGCCTGACTTGTTCTCGAGCCGCATCGCTTCGCGATTCTGCGTCACATCCCACAACCGGATCGCGCCGTCGCCGTCTTCATAGGCGAGCATGGACGCGTCGAGCCAGCGCGTCGCGAACCGCGACTTGTTCGTCAGCAAGTGCTTGAGCGCAGCCGTCTTGGCATTTGCGACGTAGAGCGACGGCGCAGTGTCCTTCGCGCACGGATCGACCGCGGTCGCGAACGCGACAAAGCCGCCGCCGGGCGCGACCGAGACAGTCTCCATTGCGGCCTGTCCCGACTCCGGGACCTGAACCGCCGGCACGCCTTTGCCGAGCTCGAGCGTCGGTGCGCGCGGCGGATCGCCGGTCCACGCTGCCGTGACGCCTTCGATCGTCTTGGGCGGCACGATGCGACCCTCGTCGAGCGTGAGCTCGATACGCGGCGTGCCGAGCGGCGCAGTCACTTTCGTGAGCTTGCCTGTCGTACGGTCGACGGAGTTGATCGCCCACGCGCCGATGCCCCAGCGGCCGGCTGCCGGCGCCGTCGCGACGAGTAACTGATCGCCGTCGCCGTAGTAGATCGCGATCGCGCGCGCGGGATTGAACGTGATCTTCGGCGACGTGTTCTTCCAGTCGGTGGTCTCGAACGCCTGTACCCACGCGCGTGCGACCAGCGGAGGTGCGTCGTCCTTGCCGCGATCGATCTTGTCGTAACCGAGCACTGTGAGCTCGGTGCCCGACTTCGAACGCACGAAGCCGGCGACCTGGTCGCCCGTGTGCGTGAGGCGCAAGTAGCGCTTCGTGTCGCGATCGAACGCATAGAGCTCGCCACGACTCGAGCCGGGCTGCACGCCGGCGTCCTTTGGCCACTTGAATGCCGCGCGACGGCCGACCAACCACAGGCTCACTTTGATCTTCTTCGCGTATTCGTCTCGGATCTGTGCGGCGAGCTGCGTGACCGCTTGGCCGTGCTGCGTCGCGAGGAAGTCCTTGAGCTCGGCGATGCCCGCAAGCTCGGCGCCGTACTTGTAGTAATCGGCAGCGATGCCGGCGACGAGGTGATCGACCGCGGCGGCATGCTCGCCGGTCTGCGCGAGCGCGATCGCAAGCGTGCGGTGCGCGTCGAGGTGATTCGGATCTTTCGCGAGCGCGGCTTCCGCCTGCTTGCGTGCTTCGGCCCAGTCCTTCTTGGCCGCCGCATCGTTCGCTTTCTTGTACGCAGCCGATCCCGCGTCGTAGATGAACGAGAAGCGTGTGATCTTGTCGACGCCCATCACGGGCAGCGATATCGGCGCAGCGACCGGTGCGGCCGGTCCGCCATCTTTCTTGCCATTCTTGTTGTCGCCCTTACCGCAGGCGGCAAGAAGAAGGATCGTAAGCGCGATGCGTGTTATTCGTTTCAGCATCACCACGGAGGATGCCATGAAGATCACGATGCTCGCTTTTGTCTTGGCCGCTCTTGCCAGCTGCTCGAAAGACAAAAAGGTCGCAAAGCCGACCCCCGAGCCGGCCAAGCCGGTCGCGGCGAAGCCCGCCGACGACAAGTTGATGGAGCAGCTGCCCGCGGACCAGCAGGTCAGCCCCAACCTCGCGCTCGCTGGCGACATCGTAAAGCTGTGTGGCATCAAGGCGACCGCGAACGCGACCGCAGCGCCAACCTTCGATTACGACAAGGAAGAGCTCCACCCCGAAGACCGCACGGTGCTCGACCAGCTCGCCACGTGCCTGATGACCGGCGCGCTCAAGGGCCGCTCGGTCTCGCTCATCGGCCGCGCGGACCCGCGTGGCACCGAGGAGTACAACCTCGGCCTCGGTTCGCGCCGTGCCGCGAGCGTCAATACGTACCTGGTGAGGCTCGGCGTCGGTCAGCCGCAGCTCGGCGTCACGACGCGCGGTGCGCTCGACGCGACCGGCACCGACGAGGCGGGCTGGCAGAAGGATCGTCGCGTCGACATTACCCTCGCGAACTAGCGCTACAGCGCGCCGGCCGCGCGCAGTGCCTCGATGGCCTTGATCGTGCGCGGGCGCGTGATCGGGCCACGGCCCTGCAGGAAGAACACGCTGTCGCCGTCGGCCACGACGAAGATCTCGTCGTAGCCCTTCACGCGCTCGGGCGGCTGCGCTGGCGGCGGCTCGGTCTTCGCGTCGTTCGCGAGCTGAAGCAGGTGCTGCTCGTTGGCCGGCGTGAGCTCGCGCGTGCGCTCTTCGGGAAGCGTGGCGTGCAGCGGCGTGGCGGGTGGTGCTTTGCCCGTGTAGATCGTTTTTGCATCGGTATCGACGACGATGCGGAACACCGGTGACTTGTCGCCGCCGCCCGCGACGAGCACGCCGTGCTTGGGCACGAGCTTTTGGAATTCGGCGGGCACCTCGGCGCGCGAGTTGATCACGACTTCGGCTCGGCGAATTCGCGGCTCTTGCGGCGGTCCACATGCGACGACGACCAACACGACGACGATCCGGGCGATCATGCCCGCCACTCTATCCTGCGTGCTAGGCTGGCCGCGATGGCGCTCGAGCACGTCGCACAAGGCCAGACGCGATTCTTCACGCCCGGCGTTGCGCCCGATCCACGCGGCATTCTGCTCGGCCGGTTCTGCCTGATGACGTTCCCCACGCTCGAGGGCGCGGTGAGCTGGCTGCGCTTGTACTCGGCGGAGGCATCACTCGACGAGCTGATGGCGCACCTCACGCTGACGAAGGCGAAGACCGCGCTCGGCAGCCGCGAGATCGTGATCCAGATTCCCGCGGTGTCGTCGTACGCGGCGGATCGTGCGGCGCGGCTCACACGGCTCGTCGGTGGTGCGATCTACACCGGTACGTCGAAGCACTTCGTCAAGTTCCGCGACGATCGCTCGCCGTATGGTTACGACGCCGTCGACATCGGCGCGATGCCGGCATCGACTGACTTCATGGTGCACGGCGACGAGTTCGCGCAGGGCTACGTGCGCGAAGGTGAGCTGCCGTTCGCGAAGCTGCTGTTCCGGCTCTCGATACGCAAGATTCCGGGCGCCGATCGGCTCGCGCTCGAGGATCGCGGCGAGCTGTTCCTCGCGGTCGCGCATGGACTCTCGGAAGGCATCATTCGCTACCTGTGGCGCAACCGCGTCGAGGCGCAGGCGGGCTTGTTCACGCCGCGTTCGTCGAGCGCATTCGACGAGCAGCGCCGCGGCTACATGTTGATTCGCGTGCGCTCGTTGCCCGAGCGCATTTTGCAATTGTTCATGGGCACGCCCGGCATCGACGTGTTCAAGCCCGCCGGCGCGAACGCCGCGGTCGCGGTCGGCTACGAGCATCCGATCGATCTGGCGTCGTGCCAGTCGGTGTTCCCGGCGGACACGTTCCACGTGTTCTGGCCCGCCGATCGCGTCGACGTATTGCCCGGACCACTCACGCTCAGCGACATCGCCGATCTGACGCGCGTCGATCTCGAGCTCGACAAGCCTCGCGATCCGACGCAGCACGGCGGTGGCCAGGCCGAGCCGATCGGCGTCGATCTCAAGCTCGCCGCGGCCATGGGGCCACCGCGCCGCGTCGTCGCGACGCTGATCGAGGTCAAGCACGCGACGCGGCTCAAGCGCATCTTGTTCGCGCTGCCGCCGGTGTCGCTGCGCGGCCATCGCGTCGCCGTCACCGATCGCGGCATCCTCGTCGTCGGCAGCGAGAACCTCGACGTGATTCCGCTCGGCCAGCTGCTCTGCGAGCTCAGCCCGCACACGCCCGGCTTGCTCGTGCCGCTGGGCATGGACATCGTGCCGCGCGTGTCGGCCGAGGTGCTCGCGCGCGCGCTCGCTCATCAGCCCGGTCTCGTGACGGTGTTCACCTCCGACAATCGCCCGTTCCAGATTCCCGAGAGCACGTTCACCACGCTCGAGCGCCGCGCGCTCGCGAAGCTCGACGTCGACAAGGCCGACCCCGTCGATTACGCCGCCGATTCGACCGCGGAGGCCGAGGTCGTCAACGACGCCGTCGGTCGGTTCGCGCTGTGGGGCTTCCCCGACGCGCCCGATCGCAAGCTGCTGCCGAGCGGCGGCGACAAGTAACGATGGCGCGCCCGCCCGTCAGTAGCTTCCTCGACAAGTTCGTGCGACCGCTCGTCGCCGGTGGCGAGCTCCACGTCGGTGGGCCGATACCGACGGCCGACGTCGATCGCTGGGAGCACGAGCTTCCGCACGCGTCGGTCGAGCTGGTCGCCGTCGACGACGCGCGCACCGCGGTGCTGTCCACGCTCGTCGTGCGCCCGCCCGCGCTCGTGCTCGAACGCGATGACCTCGCGCTCGCCGCCGGCCTGCACAACGCGCTGTTCCTCGTTCATCCGCGCGCCGAGCGGTGGTCGGTCAGCGATCGCCAGCGCCGCCGTATCATCGACAACGCGCTCGCGCTCGTTTCGCAGCCGCTGACGCGTCACCGCACCCGCGTGATGGCGCGCCACGCGCTGCTCCACAACCTGTTTCACCTGAAGCGCAGCGATATCGTCGTGTCGTGGTGGACCGGCCGCGCGCGGTTCCAGGGCCAGAAACCGTCGTCGCGCCTCACCGCGTGGCCGGGCATCCGCCGCGTCCGCGAGGACGTCACCGTCGTGGACTTCGACGAGCTGCTCGCCGGACCCGACACGCAGATCATCGCCGCGTCGCTGCTGCGCCGTTCGCCGTTGACGCAGTTGCTCGACAGCCACCCCGGTGCGCCGCCGCTGCACTGGGAAGACGCCGTGTTCCTGCTTCGCGATCACGAGCTCGCGCGCGCGATCGCGTATCGCCTCGTCCCCGACGCGCAGCCGCGCGAGCAAGTC
>DATDCH010000231.1:0-4581 GCA_036524455.1 Kofleriaceae bacterium
GCGGACTCCGACTGCAACACGGCGGCCGGCGAGGAGTGCTTCGAAGGCTTGTGCTACGGCGATCCGCCGCTCGGCGTGTACGCAGCCGCGCTGTCGTCGCCGGTCACGCGCGAGGATCTGATCGCGACCGAGCTGCCGATCCTCATGTTGCCGCGCAACGGTGACCTCGGCCCGCTCGCGCTCGAAGCGCCGATCACGTTCAGCGGCCGTGTCGAAGCATCCTGCGGCACCATGCAGATGAACTGCTCGACGATGTCGATCGGCGGGCAAGTGCGCATCACGCGACCGTCGCGGATCCCCGGCGGGCCGGCGCTCCGCCTCGTTGCGATCTCGAAGTCGGACGTGCCGCGCGGCACCGACTCGTTCAGCATCCACCTACCGCCGATGCATCCCGGCGATCCGCCGTACACGATCACGATCGATCCGGAAGGCGGTGGCGACATGCCGCCCACGCACGGCAGCAAGGATCCGGCGCAGATCGTGCCCCCCAAGCGATTCGTGCTCGATGAAACCAGCGCGTTCGAGCACCAGACATACACGCTCGGCACGAACCCGGTGACGATCAGCGGCGCGCTCAAGGACGGTCTCGGCGCGACGCTAACCAAGTACCGGGTGGCCGCGCTCGGCCGCTGGGATGCGAACGCGGCACCGACCGAGGTCTCGTCCGTGCACTACTCGACGGACGGCACCTACTCGATCGCGATCTCCGAAGGGGTGGTCGGTGCCGTCGAGCTCGTCGCGCGGCCTTACGACTCGCTCGTCGTCGCTCCCGAGCTGCGCGTCGGCGCGGTCGACGTCTACACGCAAACGAAGAACATCTATCAACCGACCGGCCTCGGCACGCGCGTCGATGTCTCGATCCCGATCGAGGCGCTGTCGGGTGACGGTGGCGTCAAACCGGTCAGCGGGGCCCGCGTCGTGATCACCGGCAGCATCGAGTCGGGCTTCCCGAACGACGTGCGCGCGGTGATGATCGCCGAAACCACGACCGGTGATGACGGGCACGCGAGGCTGTCACTGCTCGACGGTGACGCACTGCTGTCGACCTATCAGCTGCGCGTCGTGCCGCCCGGCAGCTCGAGCGCAGGCATCATTTTCAACGAACCGTTCGCGCTTCCCGTGGGCAAGGTCCGGCTGCCCCAACGGGTCGCGATCCGCGGCAAGCTCGTCGACACCGCGGGTGAGCCGCTCGCCGACGTGTCGGTGACGGCCCGCCGATCGCTCCGCTTCCTGTGGAGCCTCGACGGCACCGACCAGCCGTTCCTCGACGAGATCCCGGCGGCCACCGCGATCACTCCCGAGACCGGCGATTTCGTCATCTGGCTCGACCCTGCGGTGGGCACCACGTGGGGCCACTACGACTTGTTCTTCGAAACTCCGGATCACTCGGCAGCACCGAATTGGCTGATCTCGGATTTGGAAATCCCGCGCATTCCCGGTCAGATGACGATCGACCTCGAGGACGTGACGATCCCTGACGCGGCCTATCTGCACGGCAGCGTCGTCGACCCGAATGGAGGCCCCGTCGACGGCAGCGAGCTGCGGATTTTCCGGCTCTCAGACAACGAATCGGTGTGCCGCGAGGCCGCGAATGCGCCGCTGGAGTGCTCCGACGACGCACGCGTGATGGGCCACGGCGAGTCCGACGACGCTGGAATCGTGCGCCTGACCCTGCCCCGGCCGTGAATCTCACCTTGACCGTTGGTGCTGGCCCTATTAAGGTCTGCGCAACTCTCAGGTATTTTTGTGATCACGGTTTCGACGAAGAACAGGGTACGCGAGCACGAAGACGTGCAGCGTGAGCTCTGCATCGAGGCCGCCACGCCCGGCAGCAACCAGCGACGTCGCTTGGTTCCTGCGAATCCGGGCTCCGCGGAGCGACTAGCTGCCCGACTAGATGATCTCGGGGATTCACTACGCAAGGTTTCCAGTAATGACCAACGAAACGACGCCGACCGAGAACGGTGCGGCGGACGTCGCGATGCTCGCGGCGATTACGAACGACAGCCCAGAATCCACCTCTGAAATTCCGACCGAGCCCGTCGAGCCGAAGCCACCGAGCTTCGATGACATGGGCCTTCACCCCGACGTCAAGCTCGCGCTCGACGATATGGGTTACTTCTCGCCGACGCCGGTGCAGACCGCGGTGTTCACGCCGGTCAGCGAAGGCAAAGACCTGCTCGTGCAATCACGCACGGGCACCGGCAAGACCGCAGCGTTCGGTCTGCCGCTGATCAACAAGATGGTGCCCGCGCACCGTCAGCCGCAGGCGCTGATCCTCGCGCCGACGCGCGAGCTCGCGCTGCAAGTTGCTCGCGAGCTGACGATGATCGGTAAACACCGCGGCATCGTCATCGAGGCCGTCTACGGTGGCGCGCCGATCGGCAAGCAGATCAAAGCGCTCCGCGATGGCGTTCACATCATCGTCGGTACGCCGGGCCGCGTCCTCGATCACATCGGGCGCCGCACGCTCGACTGCAAGACGATCTCGACGTTCGTGCTCGACGAGTGCGACGAGATGCTGTCGATGGGCTTCCTCGAGGACATCGAGCGCGTCACGTCGAACCTGCCCGACAAGCACCAGACGCTGCTGTTCAGCGCGACGATGCCCGACGAAGTGACGCGCTACTCGCGCCGTCACATGACGACGCCGGAGCAAATCTCGCTGTCGCGCGATTCGATCTCGGTCTCCGAGATCCATCACGCGTACTACATCGTCAGCGGTATCGCGCGCAGCCGCGACCTCCTCAAGATCCTCTACGCCGAGGAACCGGAGTCCGCGATCATCTTCTGCAACATGCGCGACGAGACCACGATGGTCGCGAAGATCCTGACGAAGCAAGGCCTCGACGCCGAGCCGCTGTCCAGCGACCTCTCGCAGAGCGATCGCGAGCGTGTGATGGCGCGCATGAAGGCGAAGAACCTTCGCTTCCTCGTCGCCACCGACGTCGCAGCGCGCGGCATCGACATCTCGAACCTCTCGCACGTGATCAACTACTCGGTGCCGGAGTCGCCCGAGGTCTACGTGCACCGCACCGGTCGCACGGGTCGCGCTGGTAAGCGCGGCACCGCGCTGTCGCTCGTCGGTCCGCGTGAGCTCGGCAACTTCCGCTACGTGCGCCTGCAATTCGGCATCAAGCCCGAAGAGCGGCTGATCCCGAAGGACGACATCTTCATCGGCAAGCTCAAGGTGCCGCTGCCGCCCGTCGGCGTGCCGCAGCCGCCCGACCCGGTGCAGATCCTGCTCCGCGGCGTGCAAGCCCAGCCCTCCGATCTGGAGCGCCAGATCTTCGAGAAGCTGCTCACGAAGTCCGACGGCAAGCGCGTGCTCGCAGCACTCGTCGCCGAGAAGCTCAACAAGCTGTCGAGCAAGACGCAGCCTCGCCGCGAACGCCCCGCGCGCACCGAAGGTGCCCCCGAGGGCGCCCCCGAGGGCGGTGGCGAAGAGCGCAGCTTCGATCGCGACCGTGGCGAGCGTGGCGACCGGCCGCGTTTCGATCGCGACCGTGGTGACCGCCCGCGCTTCGGCGAGGATGGCGATCGTCCGCGTCGCTTCGATCGCGACCGCGGCGACCGCCCGCGGTTCGGTGGTGATCGCGACGGCGCCCCGCGCGGCGAAGATCGCGGCCCGCGCGAAGACCGTGGCCCACGCGAAGAGCGTGGCCCGCGCGAAGAGCGTGGTGCGCGTGAAGACCGTGGCCCGCGCGAAGACCGTGGTCCGCGCGAAGACCGTCCACGTGAGGACCGTGGCCCGCGCGAAGGTGGCGAGCGTCCTGATCGCAGCTTCGGCGATCGCGATCGTGGCGAGCGTGGCGACCGGCCGCGCTTCGATCGTGACCGTGGTGACCGCCCCCGCTTCGATCGCGACCGCGGCGACCGTCGTGACCGTGAAGGTCGCGAACCCCGTGAGACTCGTGAGGAGCGTCCGCCGCGCGCGCCTGAAGGTACCGCTGAAGTCCGGCTGCCCGAGGCGGCCGTCGAAGGCGGCGCCGCCGAGACCGCTGCTACCGAGGTGCGCGAGGAGCGTCCCCGCCGCGAGGATCGCCCCGGGCGTGATCGCGACGATCGCCCCGGCCGTGATCGTGACGATCGCGGACCCCGCGAAGAGCGTGGCGCCCGCGACGACCGGCCTGGCCGCGATCGCGACCGCGAAGGCCGCCGTGATCGTTACGACCGTGATCGCGACCGCGGCGAACCCCGCCGCGAGCGCCGTGACACCGAGCAGACCGTCGCCGCACAAGACGCGACGCTGCCCGAGGCGGTGATCGAGCCAACGGCCGAGGCCGCCCCCGTCGCTGACGAGGCCCAGGCCGCCGACGAGGCGCGCGCCACTGCCACGACTGCGAAGAAGAAGGACAAGCGCTCGACCGAGGTCACCGAAGCGACGCGCGAGTTCTGGGAGACGTGGGCCGAGAACAAGGCCACCCGTGAGCCCGAAGCGATCGCAGAAGTGGTCGAGGAGCGCACCGAGAAGAAGGAGCGCGCCCCGCGCGGCGATCGTGAAGAGCGTGGCGAGCGTCGCAGCCGTGATCGCGGCCGTGGTCGCGACAAGTCCGCGCGCGAGGACAAGCCCGCGCGTAA
>DATDCH010000232.1:0-2502 GCA_036524455.1 Kofleriaceae bacterium
CTCGAGAAACGGCAGCTTCGCATCGGACCATTGCGCTTCGAGCCCAAACGGCACGACACGACGGCCGGCGGTGAGCCAGAGGTCAAACGTGTTATCGCGCTCCGAGATCCGGGCCGGCGTCGAGTCGAGATCGATCTCGAGATACGCATCGGGAATCGAGCGCTCGGCGCCATCTACGGAGGCGACAACGTCGAACCGTCGCCACAGCCTGGTCGCCAACGTCAAGCGAGCACGTCGCACGCCGACGCCGTATTCCTCGGTCGTGCCCGCGTCGAGCTGCAGCAGCGCGCTCGCCATGAACAGGAGCGGAAACCGGTCGAAACCGCGATAGTTATAAATGTTCGCGCACGGATTCGGCGTCGCGAGCAGTCCGAGGTACAGCGCACCCGGCACGTACCCGGCTCTCGTGCTCGTCTCGTCGATGCACTCCAGCCGGGGATAGTTCGCGGCCGCTCTTCCACCGATCAGTCCGAGCACGAACAGCACACGTAGCCAGGTCATGGGCAATTAGACGCAATGGTCCGTCCAATTGGCCCAACTCATCCTCACACCGGCGCGACCCCACTTCGCCCGTGCGACAGACCTCGGTTCGGTGAGCTCACGGCTCGGCAACGATCGTCGACGTGAGCGGCGGGATGCCACAGCCACCGCAGATCGGGTGGCACAGCGACACCTTCCGCAAGACCTTCGGCTTGCATCGGGGCACGGCGATAAACACCTCGGACGCGCGGTCGATCCCGACGACCGGTACCTCGTTGGGATCGCAGATGCCGAGCATTGCGATCACCAAGAACCGCTCGTCATTGCGACCGCGGATCATGCTGCCGATTTGTGTGGCAGACGCGTCTTCGCCGAATTGCAGCTGCACCGTCGGCACCATGCCGAGTGCCGTTCTGCGGCGAAGCGCTGGCAAAGCGCAACGCTGCGCCATCGCGCACATCGCCTTGCCCATCATGAATCGCGAATATGATACGAGTGCCGCGATGCGCAGCTTGGTGCTCTTGATGGTGTTGAGTTTGAGCGCGTGCGCCCAGAAGGAGTCAGTAGGCTCGGGATCCGCGACCGGGTCCGCGCCGATCGGGCAACCTGGTGTGGCCGCCTCGACGGTCGGCTCGGCGGTAGCAGCGGGCTCGGCGGCAGCAGCGGGCTCGGCGGCAGCGGGCTCGGCGGCGCCGACCAAATCAGGATCGACAGAAAGCGCGACATCGGAAAGCGACCGCGCCGACGAAGTCGCTCAGTTGGTGGTCCACGATGTCGGCTCGAACGCGCTCGGCAATCAGAAGATCGAGGCGAGCTGCGTTTCGGTGGTCGTCATGCCGGCGGGGGATTGGACAGTCGCCTCGGCTCGTCTGAAGAATTGTGGCGACAAGACTGCGCGATCGATCCTGTGGCTCTTCAAGCGCTCGAACGATGGTGGAAAGTGGAGCGAAGACTACGTGGGTCAACCACCTAGATGCTGGAAGGGTGTTCCGGCCGACATCGCGGTTGCCGTATCGAAAGCGACCAAGATTCCGAGCTGCTGATCGTTTGCAGCGAAGCGCAACTCGGTGCGGAGCAACGCATCGTGTTCACAGGACAGTTTTCGTACTCAGTTTCGGCGCCTCGCGCGTCCTGTGTGCATGCTCGGACGCCTAGTCTTGCTCGCGGCCGCGATGCACGTCTCTTGTGCGTCGCTGACGCCTTACGACGGTACGCCTGCGGCGCAGGCCAACCGGACGCCCGAGCAGCTCGCCGAGCTCCTGCGCACGCACGACAAAGCGATCGTCGCCGGCGACGCGCACGTGCTCGCTCGGCTCGACGCGCTATGCGGCCAACACGACTGCCGTAGCTCGAAGCTGTTCTGGTTTACGGATCTCGAAGTGGCGAAGGTGCGCGCGAAACGCGAAGGCAAGCCCATCCTGTCCTTGCGGATGTTTGGCAAGCTCACCGATCCGCTGTCGTGCGCGAACAGCCGGTTCTTCCGCAGCGTGCTGTATCCGGATCCTGCGATCGCGAAGCTGTTGCGCGAGCGCTTCGTGTTGCACTGGCACCAGGTTCGCGCGGTACCCAAGGTGACGATCGATTTCGGCGACGGTCGAACGATGCAGCGGACGCTCACCGGCAACAGCGCGCACTACGTGCTCGACAGCGATGGCAGGCCACTCGACGCGATTCCTGGCTTCGTTAGCCCGCGCGCGTTCGAAAGCAGGTTGCACGAAACGGCCGAGCTGGCGCGGCTTGTCGCGCCGCTTGCCAAGCGCGAACACGTGCTTGCCACATGGCACCGCCGTCACCTCGAGGCGCTCGTCGACGACTGGGCGCGCCAGCTACGAGCACATGGCGTCCGTGACGTACCGAAACGCTCCGAGTATCCCGAGACCACGCTCGCGACGCTCGATGGGATGACACGCGCGATCGGCTACGTTCGGCTCGCCAGACCCGCCGAGCTCGCGCGCGAGGTCGAGGACCGTATCGCCGCGCGGTTCCCCGACGCGTGGCGTGCGAACGAACAAGCGCCGACCA
>DATDCH010000233.1:0-5067 GCA_036524455.1 Kofleriaceae bacterium
GAAGGCAACGATCCGATGTTCTACAATCTGCGCGCGACCGGCGGCAACAACCTGCAGAACGGCGGCGATGGCGGCGGTGGCTCGGTGTTCGCGAATAGCGGAGTAAACGGCCTCGGCGCGAGCAACGGCGCCGGCGGCGGCGGCGGCGGCGCGGGACGGATCAAGGTATTTCAGACGACCGCGCCGACCGGCAGGTTCTCGCCGCCCGCGAATTGATCGCGTGCGCGGCAACTGAATCGGACACGTGTTGTAAGTTCCGCTCGTGCAACCTGCCGTCGATGTCGATCGACTCCAGCGCGAGCTCGAGTCGATCTTCGGCCCGCGTCGCGTATCGGTGCGCGCAGTCGACCTCGACACGTACTCGCGCGACATGTGGCCGCGCCTGCTGATCGCGTATCGCGAAGGCATTCCACCGCCGCATCGACCGCACGCCGTGGTGTGGCCCGAGTCGGTGCGCGAGGTGATCGCGGTGGTGCGACTCGCGCGCGAGCTGCGCCTGCCGATCGTCCCGTACGGCGGCGGCTCGGGTGTATGCGGCGGCGCGGTGCCGATTTACGGCGGCATCACGATCGATACGAAGCGGATGCAGGCCGTGCGCGCGTTGCACGGCGAAGAGCTCGTGTGCGACGTGGAAGCCGGGCTCAGCGGCGAGCGGTTCGAGCGCGAGCTCGAGCGGCGCGGCTACACGTTCGGTCACTTCCCGTCGTCGATCTATTGCTCGACGGTCGGCGGCTGGCTCGCGACCCGCGCGGCGGGACAGTTGTCGACGAAGTACGGCAAGGTCGAGGATCGCGTCGCCGGCCTCACCGTGGTCACCGGGCGGGGCGAAGTGATCGAGACCGACGGTCCCAATCGCGCGCTGCGCGGCCCGAACTGGACGCAGCTGATCGTCGGCAGCGAAGGCACACTCGGCATCATCACGTCGGCGCGGCTGCGCGTGTCGCCCGCGGCGCAGCTGCGCGTGTTCCGCGGCTACGAGGTCGATGACGTGCACACCGGCATCGAAGCGATCCGCCGCGTGCTGCAGAAGGGCCTGCGTCCCGCGGTCGTGCGGCTCTACGACGAGCTCGACACGCTGATCAATTCGTTTGGTCACGAGCACGCCGAGGAGTCGAACCCGGCGCGCGCGCCGTCGCCACCGATCGCGACCGGCGCCCTGCCCGCGTATCCCGCGCCACAGCCACCGAAGGACGACGGCATCGTCGATCGCCTGCTGTCGCTCGCGAAAGGCAAAGGCCTGCGCGGCAGCGCGATGAAAGCGGCGCTCGGCAACAGCGAGCTCGTCAACCGCGTGTTCGGCACGGTCGCCGAAAAGATCGCGCGCCGCGGCTGCCGCATGATCATCGGCCTCGAGGGCGCGCGCATTCGCACCGAGATCGAAGCGGCGCTGACGTTCGCCGAGCTCGAAGCCGCCGGCGCGCGCGACAAAGGCGAAGACCCGGGCTGGGCGTGGCTCAAGCATCGCTACGCGGTGAGCTACCGAATGTCGCCGGTGTTTCGCGACGGCGCGTTTGTCGACACGATGGAAGTGGCATCGAGCTGGGAGCGGCTGACCGATCTCTATCAGTCGGTGCGCACCGCGATCGGCCATCACGCCGTCGTGATGGCGCACTTCTCCCACGCGTACGCCGACGGCTGCTCGATCTACTTCACGTTCGCGGGCCACGCGCCCGATGCAGCCAGCTCGTCGCGCGTCTACGACGCGATCTGGCGCGATGGGCTCGAGGCCGCTACGCGGGTCGGCGGCACGATCAGCCACCATCACGGCGTCGGCTTGCTCAAGGGCCCGTTCATGGCCGGCGAGCATCGCGAGGCGATGGCGATCTTCGAGGCCGCGAAGCACGCGCTCGATCCCGACGGCATCTTCAACCCCGGCAAGATGGGACTGCGCAGCCGCTACCAATGACGTCGACGCTCTACAACGAGCTCGTGCAAGCCGTCGGCGTCGAGCAGGTCGAGCCGCTGCCCGAGTTCGCGCAGCCGCCGTGCTTTCGCGTCGAGCCCGGCTCGGCCCCCGAAGTCGCCGAGGTGATCCGCCGCGCGGGCGCGTGCGGCGCCGCCGTGCATCCGGTCGGCTCCGGCGGCCGACCATCGCGCGTCGACATGGATCCGAAAGGCGAACGCTCGCGCGTGTTCGTGTCGACGCATCGACTCGATCAAGTGCTGCAACTCGACGAGCAATCGCTGCTCGTGCACGCACAAGCCGGTCTCACCGGTCTCGATCTCGAGCGCATCCTCGCGCCGCGCGGCCTGTCGATCGGCGATTACCCACCGGTCGTGCTGACGTCATCGCTCGGCGGCATCATCGCGGTGCGCACCCCCGGTAAATCGAGCGCGCGCCACGGCTTCTTCGAGGACGCCGTCGTCGGCGTTTCAGCCGTGCTCGCCGACGGCCGCACGGTACACACGCGGGTCGCGCCGCGCCGCGCGACCGGTCCGGATCTCGCACGTGCACTGTGCGGCAGCGAAGGCACGATCGGCTTCATCACGTCGGCGGTGCTGCGCATCCACACGAAGCCGGAAGCGCGACTCGTCGCCGCGTTCCTGTTGCCGTCGTTCGATACCGCGGTATCGGCGGTGCTGTTCGCGTTGCGCGAGGAAGCCGCGCCCGCCGGCATCCGCATCTATGACGCCGCCGAAGCCGCGCGCCACTTCAACGGGCTCGCGCTTCCCGCAGGTCACACGCTGCTCGTCACCGGCACCGCCGGCCCAACCGATCTCGCCGCCTGCGACCGCGATCTGATCGCGAGCGCGGTGATCGCAGAAGGCGGCTCGATCACCGATCACGCGCTCGCCGATCTGTGGTGGCGCCGGCTGCACGCGGGTGAACCGACGCCCGGTCCCGCACCGACGCTCCAGATCATGGCGACGCCGTCGAAGCTGCGCCCGGTCTACGCCGCGGTCTACGCCGAGGCCGCACGACTCGGCGCCGCGGTGCGCGCCCACGTCTCGCGGTTCGACGCCGACGGCGCGGTCCTGTTCATCACGCTCGAGTCCCCCGACGACACCACGTCGGCTGCGATCGAGCGCGCCGCGGAGCGCGCCGGAGGTTGGCTGCTCGGCGCGCGCGCGACCAAGCTCGACGCGTACCTGCGCGCGCTGCGCGATCAGCTCGATCCGAACCGGATCATGAATCCGGGCATGCTCGCGTAGCGGCGGCTTCGGGTGCTAACGGCACGTACGCGGCGCGGCGATGTCCCGCGCCTGGCTGCGATCCTTCGTCGTTCCATCGCCGAGCGCGCCGAGGTTGTTGATGCCCCAGCACTTGACGCGGCCGTCGACGAGCACGCAGGTCGCCACGACGCCGACGCTGACCGCGGTCGCGCGCTCGATCCCCGGCACGACCTTCGGCGCACGCTCGCACGCCTCCTTCGTCGGGCCGCAGTGGTCGGTGGCCTTGAAGCCGAGCAAGTGCTCGCGCTCGAGGCCCCAGCACGCGACGCGGCCGTCGCGCTTGCGTGCGCACGCGTGCATGAATCCGGCGCTGATCTCGACGACGTCGTCGATCGCGATCTGGCGCGGCTTCTTGCTGCACTCGAACATGTCCTTGCACATCTCCATCGTGTCCTTGCCGATGTGACCGCTCGAGTTCGCGCCCCAGCACCACGCCTTGCCCTCCGTCGACCATGCGCACGCGTAGTTCACGCCGCCGGCGACGCCGGCAATGTTCGACAAGCTCGCGATCCGCGCGACGGTGTCGGGCTTGCCGGTCGGGCACTGTCCCCATTCGTCGTCGCCCCAGCAGTAGACCTCGCCTTGTTTTGTCAGCGCGTACGAGGTCGTGCGACCAACGGCGATCTGCACCACGTCGCTGATCGGCACGCGGATCGGCTGGAGCGAGCACGCGAGGGGCGGCGACGTGTGGACCTCGCCGCGTCGGCCGCGACTCTGGCCGAGGTTCGGGACGCATTGATCGCGGCTCGTGCCGCCGAGCTGACCCACGTTGTTGTTGCCCCAGCACCAGACGTCGCCGGCGTTCGTCAGCGCGCACACGTGAGTGCCGACCGCGAGCGCCTTGACGTCCCGCACGCCTGCGATCGCATGCGGCTTCGCACTGCACGGCCACACGTTCATCTCGCCATTCGCGCAGCGCTCGCTCGGTAGGGCGCCGAGCTGGCCGACGTTGCCTTCGCCCCAGCACTCCACGTCGCCAAGCGGATCGACGATGCAGCTCGTGTTCTCACCGACCGCGACCGCATTCGCGTCGAGGCCGAGCGCACACGGCACCGGCGCGCAGCCGAGTGTCTTGCATTGCTTCGGGGGGTCGACGCCGATCTGCTTGAAATGGTCGTAGCCCCAGCACGTCACCTTGCCCCCGGTGAGACCACAGACGTGCCCCGCAGACGAGAGCGCCGTCCACGACCCCGATGTCGCGCTCGTCGCCATCACGAGCGGCTTGTCGCCGGGACCGACCGGCGTCGTCGACGGCGTTTGCCCACAACCGACCACTACCAGTGCCAGCGCAGCCCTCATCATCTCAGGCTCAACGCTTACCGCAGATGTTCGATCTTCAACGCACCCACACTCGGCTTCTCGCAGCCTTAGCGCACGATTTTGCCTGGTCCGACGACTGCACTTCTCGACCGCGGGATGCGCGGATTAACTCTTCTTTGCCTCAGTACTTTGTTTGCTTGTGCGATCGAGCACGAACCGACCGACCCGGGCGGCGGCAGCGGCAGCGGTAGCGGCAGCGGTAGCGGCTCGGGCTCCGGCAGCGGTGGCGAGCACCCGGTGCCGCTCACCGACACGCAGTGCGAAGGCACGCCCGCCGTCGGTCCCGCGACCGGCTGGCGCCACACGCTCAGCGAGTACACCGTGCAGCTCGGCGGCCCGCATCACCGCGGCATCGACCTTATCGCGTCGACCGACGATGCGACGCAGACGATCAGCGGCAAGGTCACGTATGGCCCGACCGACAAGGACCTCGAGGACGAAGACATCGAGGTGTTCGCGTGTATCGAATCGCAGTGGCAGGCGCTCGGCGTCACGCGCACGAACGGCGACGGCAAGTTCTCGCTCGCGCTCACCGGCGCTGCGCGGCTGCCGGCCGGCATCCGCGATCTCTAT
>DATDCH010000234.1:0-7419 GCA_036524455.1 Kofleriaceae bacterium
GAGATCGCGATCTCGACCGGCGGTCTCGCACCGGCGCTCGCCGGCCTGCTTCGCGAAGCGCTCGAAGCGTTCCTGCCCGCCGACCTCGAGCGCTGGATCGAGATCGCGAAATCCGAGCGCGCCGCATGGAAGCAAGCGCGCATCCCGATCACCGAGCGGCGGCCGCTGCTGCTGCGCGCGCTTGATCGACTCTACGGCGCCTCCGGTACCTCCGGCAGCTCCGGCACCTCCAGCGGGGCGTCGTCGTGAGCGGCTTCGTGTCGCTGGTCGGCGCGGGTCCGGGCGATCCCGATCTGCTGACGCTGCGCGCGGTCGATCGGCTGCGCCGCGCCGACCTCGTGCTCTACGACGCGCTCGTCGAGGAAGAGCTGCTGCAGCTCGCACCGCAGGCGAAACGGTTCTACGTCGGCAAGCGTGCGGGGCGGCACTCGATCGATCAAGACGGCATTCATCGCTTGATGGTGCGCGCCGCCCAGCGCGGCGAGCGCGTCGTGCGACTCAAGTGCGGCGACCCATTCGTGCTCGGCCGCGGCGGTGAAGAAGCGCTCGCGCTCGAAGCGGCGGGGGTCGCGTACGAGGTCGTGCCCGGGCTGTCGTCAGCGATCGCCGCGCCGGCGCTCGCCGGCATTCCGGTCACGCATCGCGGGCTCGCGGCCGGTTTCGCCGTGCTGTCGGGCCATGCGGCAGAGAGCTACGGTCCCGCACTCGACTCGATCGCGCCGGGCTCGCTCACGCTTGTCGTGCTGATGGGCCTGCGCACGCGCGGCGCGATTGCCGAACGATTGATCGCGCGTGGCTGGCCCAGCGATACACCGGCTGCGATCGTGCTTGGCGCATCGCACCAGGGCAGCACGCGCTGGCTCGGTTCGCTCGCGACGCTCGCGACGGCCGACATCGATACCGAGCTCGCCGGCATTGTCGTCGTCGGCGCCGTCGTCGAGCTCGCCGACAAGATCGCAAACGACTACGCGAGCGATGTTGCCCGCGCATTGGAGAACGTATGAGTGTCACTGACGCACCCGCTCCCATCGCTGTAGGCCGCCTCGGCTTTGCACGTCACGAGGATGTCGATCTGTTCGTGCACAAGCTCGAGGCATTCGAACGCGGCGAGCTGACGCCCGACGAGTGGCGGTCGTTCCGCCTGCTCAACGGCGTCTACGGCCAGCGCCAAGACGGCTTCATGATGATCCGCGCGAAAATTCCCGCCGGCATCACGACGCCCGCGCAGCTCGAAGCACTGGCCGAGGTCGCCGACAAGTTCGGCGGTGGCAAAGGTCACGTCACGACGCGACAGAACGTCCAGTTCCACTTCGTCAAGCAGGAGGAATCCGAAGACGCGCTGCGCATCCTCGCCGACTCCGGCATCACGACGAAGGAAGCGTGCGGTCACTCGGTGCGCAACTGGACGTGCTGCCCGCTCGCGGGTGTCGCGCAAGGCGAGCCGTTCGATCCGACGCCGTATGTCGAGGCGCTCGCGCGCCACTTGCTGCGCGGCAAGTACTCGTCGACGCTACCGCGCAAGCTCAAGCCGTCACTCGGCGGTTGCTGCGGCACGGACTGCTCGCAAGCGTTCATCAACGACCTCGGTTTCCTCGCGCGCGAGAAGAACGGCGAATTCGGCTTCCAGCTGCTCGCCGGTGGCGGCCTGTCCACGCTGCGCCGCAGCGCGCTCACCGTCGAGGAATTTGTTCCCGCGGGCGAGCTGCTCGAAGCAGCCGATGCCGTGATCCGCGTGTTCCATCGCATCGGCAACCGCAACAACAAAGCGAAGGCGCGCCTCAAGTGGGCGATCGACAAGATCGGCGCCGAGGCATTCCTCGCCGAGTACCGCGCCGAGCGCGAAACGATCCGTGCCGAGGGTGGCGTGCCGCTCGTGCTCCCGCCGCAACCCGCGCCGCCGGTGCGCCGTGCACCGCTCTCGCAGGTCGCAAGCGTCGAGGACGGTTACGCCGAGTGGGCGGCCGATAGCGTGCGTCCGCAGAAGCAAGCCGGGTTCTCGGCGATCGTGATCCGCCTCATCCTCGGCGACATCACGTCGGCGCAGCTACGCGCGCTCGCGCAGATCGCGCAGCAGTTCGGCGAAGGCGAAGTGCGGCTGACGAACGAGCAGAACATCATCTTGCGCTGGGTACCGAACACGCGGTTGCCCGCACTGCATCGCGAGCTCGTGCGCATCGGACTCGCACGCGTCGGCGCGAACACGCTCGCCGATGTCACGAGCTGCCCGGGCGCGACGAGCTGCAAGCTCGCGGTCACGTCATCGAAGGGACTCGCGGCGGTGCTCACCGAGGTGCTCGACAATCGACCCGATCTCGTGCGCGGCGCGCGCGGGCTCGACGTCAAGGTCTCGGGTTGCCCGCACGGCTGCGGCCAGCACTACATCGCCGGCATTGGCTTCCAAGGCGGCATGCGCAAGCTCGCCGGTCGCGCAGCTCCGCTGTATCTCGTCTACCTCGGCGGCGGCATCAGCGCGGAGCGCGCCGATTTCGGCCGGCTCGTCGGCAAAGTGCCGGCGCGTCGCGTCGCCGCCACGCTCGAGCGCCTGCTCGACTTCTACATCGCCGAAGGTGGCAAGAGTCACGGCTTCTGGACCGAGGTGTCGATCGACAAGATTCGCGCGCTGATCGCAGACCTCACGGTGATCGATGACACCACCGCGACCGAGGAAGACTTCATCGATCTCGGCGATACGCGCGCGTTTGAGGTGATCAGCGGCGAAGGCGAGTGCGCCGCCTGACGAAACGCGCGACCCCACCGCGATTCTAGGGTTATCATCCGGGCATGCGAGCCGTGCTCGTGATGCTCGCCGTCGCTGGTTGCTACAACCCGACGCCACCAGCTGGCGTGGCTTGCGTCGATAACGATGGCTGCCCGAGCGGCCAGGATTGCATTGCCGGGTTTTGCGGCGGCAGCGGCGGCAGCGTCGATGCGCAGAGCGATACCCAACCGGCCGACGCGCCGGCCATCTGCTCGACCTGGCAACCGCGCCACTTCGATCCGTGCATGCTGCCGGCCCCGATCGGCGATCTGAATCTGACCGACGCGCTGTCGGGCTTCGGCTGGGATACCGATGCACCGCAGCTCAAAGGCAAGATGAACACGCTGATCGACGTCGCGACGATCGTGATCCAGCAGACCGGCGGCCCCGATGTCGTCGTCGCGTCCGTCAACAACCTCACGATGGAGGCCGGTGCGACGCTCGATCTGAACGGGTCGCGTCCGCTGCTCATCGCCGTGTGGGGCACCGCAACGATCAACGGATCGATCGACGCCGACGCAGCGTTCGGCGCCGCAGGCCCAGGCGGCAGCGGCGGACTGTCCAGCGCCAATGGTTGCGGCTCCGGACCAACGGGCGACTTCGGTGCTGCGGGGGCGCCCGCAACCGGCGGTGGTGGCGGCGCACTCCAAGGTGGCGGCGGCCGCGGCGGCAACACCGGCGGTGCCGGCGGCGCGATGCTGATGCCTCCGACCGAGATCCGCGGCGGTTGTGCGGCAGGCGGCGGCGGCGCCGGGTCCGGCGCGAACGGCGTGCGTGGTGGCGGCGGCGGTGCGCTCCAGATCAGCGCGCGGCAAGCGATCGTGATCGGCTCGCCCGCGTCGATCCACGCAGCCGGCGGCGGAGGAGGAGGAGGTCGACTCAGCCTCGGCGGTGGCGGCGGTGGCGGCGCGGGTGGCTACATCGGATTCGATGCACCGATGGTGACGATCGCAGGCACCGTGTCCGCGAACGGCGGTGCCGGCGGAGGTGGTGCGAGCGATGTTGCCGACGGCACGACCGGGGCGAACGGTCGCGGCGACGCAACCGCTGCGCTCGGTGGCGCCGGCGCAGCGACGTCGAACGTCGGCGCGTGCGCGCGCGGCGGCAATGGCTCGGCGGGAGGCACACTCGTCGGCGCGACCGCACCGAATTCAGCGTGCGGCGGCGCAGGTGGTGGAGGCGGCGCCGGCTACATCTTGATCTGGTCGCCGACGCTCGACGTCACCGGCACGGCCTCGCCGCCCGTCACCGCAGGCCCGTAGCTAGCGGCTCGTCTTCACCGACGAGCGCGTCGCATTGATCACCATGCCGATGATGCCCGCGGTCACGAGCAGCACACCAGCCACGGTGCCGCCGCCGAACGGCGGATCGAACTCGCAGTCGACGCCTTCGCACGGTTCGCGCGTCAATAGGTCCGCGGCGACTGCGCCGCCGCCGCCGAGAATGAGCACCGTGTCACCGACGTACGCCCACTTCTTCGACGACGAGTTGTAACCAAAGCAGCCGCCGAGCAACGCGAGGCTCGCGACGAGGGCCACCACCCTTTGCATGACTCGAGAGTAACACGTGTATTCTGCGCGCGTAGTGCCGCAGCGGTCGCCTCTACTGCCGATCTTCCTCATCGTGCTCGTCGACGTGCTGGGGTTCACGATCGTGATTCCGCTGCTCGGGTTCTACGCCGAGAAGTTCGGCGCCTCGCCGCTGGTCGCGACGACGCTCGTCTCCGTGTACGCGCTGTGCTCGCTGATCTCGACGCCGATCATCGGCAAGCTGTCGGACCGCTATGGCCGGCGCAAGCTGCTGCTGATCAGCCAGGCCGGCACGTGCGCCGGGTTCCTCCTGCTCGCCGATTCGTCGGCGTTGTGGATGGTGTTCGCCGGCCGCGTGCTCGACGGCATCACCGCCGGCAATCTGTCTCTCGCGCAGGCCTACATTTCGGATCACACGGCGCCCGAGAATCGCGCGAAGGCGTTCGGCGTGATCGGCGTCGCGTTCGGCTTCGGCTTCATGTTCGGCCCAGCGATCGGCGGCTTGCTCTCGGAGTACGGCATGCACGTGCCGTTCATCGCGGCGGCATCGCTGTCGCTGCTCAGCATCATCTGCACGTACACGCTACTGCGCGAAGAGAAGCCGCCGAGCTCGGCTCCGAGCGCGGGTGAATTGCCCGGCGGCAAACGGCCCAGCGCATTCGACATCGCGACGTACACCGAATACTTCCGGCGCCCGCTCCTCGGTCGGCTCTACCTGCAGTTCTTCATGTTCACGTTCGCGTTCTCCTGCTTCACGAGCGGCTTCGCGTTGTTCGCCGAGCGGCGGTTCGCTGCCGATCACGAGATCCGCCGCATCGACGACACCTGCACGCTCGCACTCGACACCCGGCTCGAGATGCCGGCCGCGCAGTTCGGCACGATCAGGCTCGACGGCCGCGCGCTCGTATACGACCGCGACTGGATCGTGTTTGGCCCGATCATCGTGTTGACGCACGCCGAGGACTGCGCACGCCTGCCGACGGCGAAGCTCTCGTCGCGCTGGCCCTGGACCGCGCACGAGGTCGGCCTGTTGTTCATGTTCTCCGGCTTCCTCGGCATCCTGCTCCAGGGCGGCTTGATCGGCCGGCTCGTGAAGCGGTTCGGCGAGCCCAAGCTGATCGTCGCTGGCTTCGCGGCCGCGTCGCTCTGCTACATCACACTCGGGTTCGCATACACGGTCACGATGATCCTCGTCGTCGCGCTGATGTCGGCATTCGGCAACGGCGTGCTGCGGCCCGTGCTGACGAGCCGGATCACGCAGGTTGCGGGCCGCCACGAGCAGGGCATCGCGATCGGCATCTCGGGGTCACTGAGCTCGTTCGCGATGATGATGGCGCCGCCGGCGGGTGGCGTGCTCATCGATCATCATTGGTTGCTCGGCTGGGCCCTGGTCCCGGCGGCGGTGACCGCACTTGGGCTGGTCATCGCGTTACTCCCGGTAAAATCCGCGAGCGCACCCCCAAAGCCCGAGCTATCGTCGCCGCCATGAAAGCTACCGGTTTGGTCCTCGGCGCAGTGCTCGCCGCTGGCGCGGGATACACGATCAAGGCTGGTTGTTTCAGCTCGGAGCGTGCGCCCGACGTGCGGCTCGCCAATCACTTCGACAAGATGATGTGCGGCATCGCCCGCGACAACGTGAACAACCCCGAGCGCGGCGTGCGCAAGCTCGGCCATTACCTCGACAAGCACGCGCGCGACATGTTCGGCGACTTCGGCGACATGCTCGCGACGATCGAGCGGATCCGCGACGACGACAAACACGATCGCCGCGCCGAGAAAGCGCGCGACCGGCTCCGCAAGGCCGTGATCGCGTGCGCGCGCGACTGGAACCGATTCGGCGAAGCCGTCGGAAATGATCCGAAGGCCGTCGAGCTGCTCGAGAACTTCAACGAGCGGCTCGGCCGCACGTTCGAGATCATCTTCGGTGACGGACGCCAGTTCGATCTGCTGCAGCTGCCCGAGCAGATGGTCGGTACGTTCGCGCCGCGCTAACTACGGTTTGACTTCGAACTTCCAGGTCGCGGAGTCCTGGCCGAGGCCCGTCGCACCGTTCGGGCTGTCATAGCCGAACCGGATGTCGCCGCGCGCCTGATAGCTGCCCTTCGGCGCGGTGCACGTCACCGTCGCGGTCAACGTCTTGTCGGCGATCTTCAGCTGATCGCCTTTGAGCGTCGTCGCGTCGCACTTCACTTCTTTGGCCGCCTGGAACGTGAACGCCATCGGCGACTTCTTGCTGTACGTCAGCCAGCTGCCGAGCTGCACGGTGAACGAGAACGTCAGCTTCTCGCCGGGCTTCGCCGCCTTCGACGCTTGGTTGCTCGTGGTGAACGGCTTCACCGCGTCGACGAGACCCTTGATGATCTCGTCGCGCGAGTCGAGCTCGTTGATGTCGCCGCTCGTCGACACGGCCTTCACCTTGCCGTCGAGATCGACCACGATCGACGCCGGCCCCTTCGCGATGCCGAGCTGCTTGAACAGCTTCTTGACGTTCGGTCCCGCCGCGACCGTGCCGCGCCCGACGCCTTCACTCTCGCGAATCGGATCGATCTTCTTCGAGTCGCGCAGTGACGCGTTGATGTACGCGACGACGTAGACGCCGCCCGCTTCGCGCAGCGTGACGATGCGCGCGAGATCGTCGACGCACGCGGCGACCTTCGGCGTGCAGAACCAGTGGATCACGACACGCCCTGCCGCATCGTTGCCGCTCGGGGCGTTGTACGCCCACTGCAGTTTGTGAGCATCACCGAGGCTGGTGAGCGACTGCGCGTCGCCGACCTTCGGCATTCCCTGCGCCGCCGCCGTCGTCGCCCAGAGTCCAAGCACGAGCAGGCTGAGAGCTAATCGCTGCATGGGCGTCTTATATCGCGACGAGGGAAAACAGGCGCGTTTGTTGCGGGTTGCACACGCCCGGGTCTCGTGCGTTTCTATCGACGGTGCGGATCGCGGTTTTGTTCACACTTTTGGCCTGCTCCGCGCCAAGTCCGCAAAAGCAGTTGGTGAGGCCCCCGCCTCCGCCCCCGGCGGGTGAGGTCGTGGCCGATGCGCCCGTGGCACTCGGCCTTCGTGGTGATGGCTGCCGAACGGTCGCGTGCAATGAATCACTGTTCTGCATGAGCCGGCTTCCCGGCGGCT